>CAYPHM010000173.1:4466-7775 GCA_964410555.1 uncultured Chloroflexaceae bacterium
TAGAAACGCTAGAAACGCTAGAAACGCTAGAAACGCTAGAAACGCTAGAAACGCTAGAAACGCTGGAAACGCTGGAAACGCTGGAAACGCTAAAAAAGGTATACCATATATGCGAATTGTTTTAGATGCGATGGGTGGTGATCACGCGCCACAAGAAGTTGTCAAAGGTGCCGTCCGTGCAGCACGAGCATTTGATTGTACCATTGTCCTTGTCGGTCCCTATGATCAAATTACCGAAGAACTCAAACACCATAATACCAAAGGGCTAGACCTGCCTATTGTAGATGCCCCTGAAGTCATTACCATGAGTGACCAAGCGGCACAGTCAGTACGGCGCAAGCCCAATTCATCACACGTTGTTGGGCTACGTATGGTGCGCGATGGAGAGGCAGATGCCTTTGTCTCCGCAGGGCATAGTGGGGCTTCCATGGCAGCTGCGTTGTTTATTCTAGGTCGGCTCAAAGGCATAGATCGCCCGGCAGTTGCCGGCTTTTTCCCCTCCCTCACCAAACCCGTTCTCACGCTGGACATTGGGGTAACTACCGATTGCAAACCAGAGTATCTACTTCAGTTTGCCCAAATGGGCTGCGCGTATGCCGAGCGTGCGCTTGGTATCAGCAACCCACGGGTGGCTTTGCTCTCCAATGGGGAAGAGAGCAGCAAAGGCGACAAATTGGTCCAGGAAGCCCACCAACTGTTGCGTACCAGTGGGCTAAATTTTGTGGGCAATGCCGAACCCAAACACCTGATGGTGCATAGCACCTGTGATGTGCTCGTGTGTGATGGGTTTGTTGGCAATATGGTATTGAAGATGGGAGAAGCGGTGGTCTCTTTTGCCAAGAGTAAGATCAAAACAGAAATGCGCCGCAATCTTCCCCAACGGCTATTCATTGGGCTGCTCCCCGCCATTGGGCTAACGCTCATGGCAGAAAACAAATATCGCTGGCTTGTGCCGGCCGGGGCAGTGTTGGGCAGTGCCGGGTTGATCAGTGCCGGGATGTTGCCGCTGATGCACCTGCGCCGCCTGACCGACTATCGCGCTCACGGTGGTGCGCCGCTGCTAGGGGTACGCGGGGTGACTGTCATTGCCCACGGTTCATCAGATTCTACTGCTATCATGAATGCTATTCGTCAAGCGCGTGATGCAGTAGAAATGGGGGTTATTAAGGGGATGGTAGATGCTGTCAATGAGTCTCCTGAGCCACCTTCGCAGCAGACGCAAAACAGAGCTTGACAATAGCAAACATTTGTCCTAGACTAAAATATTGGGATACACTGTGTTTCCCGTTAGCAAGTGAAAGGATACGGTCATGGCTGGACTAAACAAAATACAGATTATCGGCAATCTTGGACGCGACCCGGAGATGCGCTTTACCCCCCAGGGTACGGCTGTCACATCATTTAGCGTAGCAGTGACTCGAAGATGGGGCGGGGGTGAAGATGGCAAAAATGAAGAAACGATCTGGTTTCGCGTCAGCGCATGGAACCGACTCGCCGAGATTTGCAATGAGTATCTCTCAAAAGGTAAACAAGTGTATATAGAAGGTCGTATCCGCCAACCACAGATATTTACTGATCGCAATGGTGCCGTGCGGGCAAGCCTCGAGATGACGGCAACCGATATGGTGATGCTTGGGAGTCGGGGGGATAGCGACTATACTTCTCCCTATGGCGATGATCATGATGATACCACCGGGGATGAACCAAGTACACCATCGCGTGAGGGGAAAGATACCCCCGCACCACGCAACAAACCACAGCCTATCACGAGCGATGAAAACGATGACGAGATACCCTTCTAGCCATAGGGTTAGGAGATAAGCCTCCAGCTCCTGGTTGCAACCACTCGCTCCCCCTGCCCCCGCTCCTATAGCAATGCGGGGGGATGACATACATCCGCTCGTTGACCCTCGCAACTCGTTTGGTGGGATGGGGGGCAGGGCGAGGGAGAGTCGCCCGGTGAGCCATTGCATGCAACGGCTCTACAAACGGATATGGCTGAGGGGGAAGGGGGAGAACAGCAAGGGATTTGGCTGAAATAAAAAGGAACCTTTACCCATTATGCGTGTTGCAGATATAGGGGAGTTTCCCCTTATAGACCGCTTACAACAGATTGTGCATGCCGATCACCCAGATATGATTACTGGCATTGGTGATGATGCGGCAGTGCTGGCATGGCAGGAGAATACCTACATGCTGGCAACGGTAGATGCCCACATTGAGCATATCCACTTTTTGCCCTACCTCGGTACACCACGCCAAATTGGACGACGGGCGTTGGTTGTCAATCTCAGCGATATAGCCGCTATGGGTGGGCAACCGCTCTATGCGCTGGTGTCGCTGGCACTGCCTGCCGATACGAATGTGGAATGGCTTGAAGAGTTCTACCGTGGTATGCGAGCGGAGGCAGACCAGTACAGTACGCTGATTATTGGCGGCAATATCACCCGCTCTCCCGCTGGCTTTCACGCTGCCATTACCGTTGTGGGACGGGTAGACAAACGTCATCTGCTGCTGCGTTCGGGAGCGCATCCTGGCGATCTCGTCCTAGTGACAGACTGCATAGGTGAAGCGTTCGCAGGATTGCACCTCGTCTTCGACCCACGGTTGCCAGTGGATTCTGCCATCCGGGAAAAGCTGATTACCCGCTATATTGAGCCAGTAGCACGAGTGCGAGAAGCGGCGGTGATTGCCCAATCGGGGTTGGCTACCGCTATGCTTGATGTGAGCGATGGGATTAGCGGCGATGTGGGACATATCTGTGAGCAAAGCCAGCTAGGGGTGCGGCTCTGGACAGACCGTCTACCGGTATCACCAGAAGCCTGTGTGGTAGCAGCAGCAATGGAGACTACCGCATGGCAATTTGCGCTAGAGGGGGGCGATGACTATGGGTTATGCTTCACAGCATCCCCCGATAATGCGGCACAGCTTCAGGCGTTAGTGGAACAGGAGACGGGTACTCCTGTGACGGTTATCGGTGAGATGCTGCCACTGGATGAGGGCAAGCGACTTGTGCTCCCCGATGGGCGCGATGTACCGCTGGATATTCAGGCGTGGCAGCACTTTGCCGCAGCGGAATGAGCGGGGAAAAGGGGGTTTTTCCTCCCCTTATAAGGGGAGGTCTACCGGGCAAAACCCACCACGTTATGCCCCTCTCCCCCCTAGCCCCGCGTCCCACCGCGCATCCCCCCATCCCCTAGCCCCGCGTCCCACCGCGCAATCCCCCCATCCCCTAGCCCCTTCCCCCGCTACACGGGAGAAGGGGAACCGGGCAGGTGTTCCTCCCCCTCGCCCTTTATGGGAGAGGGG
>CAYPHM010000174.1:0-1605 GCA_964410555.1 uncultured Chloroflexaceae bacterium
GGTAGGGGATGGGGCAGGGGGGCTGACCGAAGGGGAAGGGGCTAGGGGATGGGGGGACAAACGACCCTCTCCCCCTGCTCCCCTACTCCCACCCTCTCCCCCTGCCCCCGCTCCCATAAGAGGGCGAGGGGCAACGAGCGAATGTATGCATTGGGCAACTTTGCCATGACCTTGTGCTATCCCCCATTGTACGAAACCTTGAGCAACTTGTGGTATCATAACGGAAATACTTAACAAGTTGAGACAAGAGGGACAATATTATGAAAAACAACCACCAAATACGAGTAGGTTTCTCGTTGCTCCTAGCCCTTGTCCTATTGCTGGCAGCATGTGGGCAAACAGGAGAACAGACTACAGAAGAAACTCCTACAACAACCGTAGCAGAGGATAGCGTATCCCCCACAGCAGAAACAACAGAAGTTACCAAGACCCCTACTGAGACCCCAGAGCCAGCATCCCCAACCCCCGCTCCCACATCAGCACCGTTGCCGGGTGAGGGGCGTACCATCAGGATGGCGCGTGCCACCTGGGACACCGGCTGGTTTCAAAACGAAATTTTTGCCGTGCTGCTTGAAGAGTTGGGGTATGAGATAGATGGTCCGTCTACCATGAGCAATGAGGATTTTTACCGCGCTGTTGCCGAAGGCGAGGTAGATATGTGGGCAAATGGCTGGTTTCCCCTACACAAATCCTTTATAGAAGAAGAAGATCGCGCTAACACCATAGCCCTAGTAGGCTATGAAGTGAAGGTGGGCGCACTCCAGGGCTACCTCATAGATAAGGCGACAGCCGAAGAGTACGATATTACCAATTTGGAAGACCTGCAAGACCCCGATATTGCCGCGCTCTTTGACAGCGACCAGAACGGCAAGGCGGACCTGATTGGCTGCGACCCTAGTTGGGGGTGTGAGGCTGTGATCAATCACCACATTGAAGCCTACGAATTAGGCGAGACAGTTGAGCATGTACAAGGGTCATACTCTGCCCTCATGAGCGACACTATTGGGCGGTATCAGCGTGGCGAGCCTATCCTCTTCTATACTTGGACTCCTAACTGGACTGTGCATAAGCTCAAGCCTGGCGAGGATGTAGTCTGGATTGAAGTACCCTTCTCTAGCCTGCCAGAAGAGCAGAGCGATATGGAAGATTTTACCGTTGGGGAAGGGATAGAAGGTTGCGTGGCTGACCCATGCAATATGGGCTATCCCCCGAACGACATCCGCGTAGTGCTCAATGCGGCTTTCCTCGCCGACAATCCGGTGGTCGGGGTATTGGCAGAAAATGTAACTATTCCTTTGTCAGACATTGCTGAGCAGAATGCCCGTATCATTGAAGGGGAATCTACTGACACAGATATTCGCGCCCATGCAGAAACTTGGATTGCTGATCACCAGGATGAGGTAGACACATGGATGGCGGCAGCCTTGGCGATGGAGAATCCTCCGCTGGATAGCACAACGGCTATTACGGACACGGAAACACTCACGGGCACGGGTGAATTGACCAGCACAGAAACCCTGACCGACACCGAGGATGTCTCTGATACGGAGACCCTGACCGACACCGAGGATGTCTCTGATACGGAGACCCTGACCGACACCGAGG
>CAYPHM010000174.1:1705-7640 GCA_964410555.1 uncultured Chloroflexaceae bacterium
ATGTCTCTGATACGGAGACCCTGACCGACACCAAGGATGTGGACAACACGGACGCGGTGACGACGACAACTCCAATTACGGACACGGAAGCGAGTATCGATCCACAGCCTATGATAGAACCTATCAACCCCACTCAACCCGGTGTGGGAAAGACCATCCGTATGGGGCGATCTACTTGGGACACCGGCTGGTTTCAGACTGCCATCTATACCATCCTGCTTGAAGAGCTAGGCTATACCGTTGAGCCACCTGTCACGACAGAGGCAGCAGTCTTTTATCCAATGGCGGCGCAAGGTGAGCTAGATATGTGGGTCAATGGTTGGTTTCCCCTGCACGACTCTATCCTTGAGCAGCCGGGTATTGCTGGCAAACTGGAGCCTGTCGGCTATGAGGTTAAAAAGGGCGCACTTCAGGGGTATCTCATAGACAAGAAAACGGCTGATGCCTACGGTATTACTAACTTAGAGGACTTTCACAAGCCAGACATAGCCGCCCTCTTTGATACCAATGGCAATGGTACCGCCGATCTTGTGGGGTGCCAGCCGGAGTGGGATTGCCACTCCATCATTGAGCATCAGCTTACTGCCTATGATCTACGCCAAACTGTCACCCATTTATCATCACTCTACCCTACCCTGATGTCTGATACCATCGCCCGCTATCAGCAGGGTGAGCCGGTGTTCTTTTTCACTTGGACTCCCAACTGGACATTGGGCAAACTGGTACCGGGTAAAGATGTCGTCTGGCTAGAGACCCCTTTTGCCAGCTTGCCAGAAGAGCAAAAACACCTAGAAAACTTCTCGCTGGTCAAGCATGTAGTGGGGTGTGTAACAGAGCCATGCCAGATGGGGTGGCCCTCGCACGACATTCGCGTGGTAGCCAATATCGCCTTCTTGCAAGACAACCTCGCTGTGCGTGTGTTGGCAGAGATGGTCAAGTTACCGCGTGAGGATATTACCGCGCAGAATGTTCGTATGATTGAAGGCGAAAACACCGACGAGGACATACGCCGCCATGCTGAAGAATGGGTAGCTGATCATCGCCCAATGGTAGATCGTTGGATAGCGGCGGCTATAGCCGGCAAGGTACCGGCTGAGGATGAAGACCTACTGGCGACAAGCGAAGAGGACACTGGCGAGGATGGGGGGGTATCTCCAGATGATTTGCCGGGCGAGGAGGAGCAGGTCAAGATAGCGCGTGCTCCCTGGAATACCGGTTGGTTTCAGACCGAAGTACTGCTGCTGCTGCTTGAAGAGTTGGGGTATGCGGTAGATCAACCACAAACGATGCAGCCATCCGACTTTTATGCGGCGGCGGCTCGTGGCGATGTGGATATATGGGCAAATGGTTGGTTTCCCATCCACAGCACCTACCTTGAAGACATGAACGTACAAAATCGCGTTGACCCCGTTGGGCATATGGTCAAGACGGGCGCACTCCAGGGGTATCTCATAGACAAGGCAACAGCAGATGCTCACGACATCACAAGCCTAGAAGATTTCCACCGTCCAGAGGTACGAGCGTTGTTTGATGCTGATGGCAATGGCAAAGCAGACCTGATGGGATGTGACGCGGGGTGGGGGTGTGAGATCGTGATAGATCATCACCTGGATACCTACGGGTTGCGCTATGCGATTGACCAAGTGCAGGCATCCTACACCGACCTGATGACGACAACGATTGAACGATACGAACAGGGGCAGCCGGTCTTTTTCTTTACCTGGACTCCCAACTGGACTGTTGGCAAACTGGTACCGGGGCGGGATGTTGTCTGGCTAGAAACGCCCTTCCCCACGCTGCCAGAAGAGCAACGCCAACTGGAGGGGCTATCGCTGGTTGATGATGTTGAGGGGTGCAGAGCGAATCCCTGTCAAATGGGCTTTCCCCCTAATGACCTACGGATTGTCGGCAGGGTAGATTTTCTCAATGAGCACTCGGCGGTACAAACGCTGGCAGAAGTGCTAACTATCCCACTGGCAGATATTGCGGCACAGAATGCCCGTATGATGGACGGCGAAAATACTGAGGGGGATATACGCCGCCACGCGCAAGAATGGATAGACCAGCACCGCGAGCAGGTAGACGAATGGCTACAACAGGCGGCAGATGCTGGCGATGGCGAAGATGACGGCGAGGGCGAAGGCGAAGATGACAGCGAGGGCGAAGATGACGGCGAGGGCGACAGCGAGGGCGAGGGCGAAGATGACGGCGAGGGCGACAGCGAGGGCGACAGCGAAGGCGACAGCGAGGGCGACAGCGAGGGCGAGGGCGAAGATGACGGCGAGGGCGAAGATGACGGCGAGGGCGACGAGGGATAACCAAGCTAACCCGTACAGAAAGTACATCACGGAGAAGACTCCATCCCATTGCCCGGTGGTAGAGACGGCATCGTCTCACCGGTCAACCCCCATCCCCTGCCCCGCTTCCCACCGCGGGGAGAAGGGGAATAAACGGCTCCCCCTCGCCCTATGGGAGCGGGAGCAAGGGGGGAGCAGGGAATAAAAAGGTAGCCTTCGTTGGGTGCATCGCCGTGCGCCCCTACACCCGCAACCACCACATGGTGGGTATGGAGGCTACATGCAAGGGTGGGGGCGCACGGATGTAGAGGCAGAAGCCAGTGAGTTGAAAGGATGTGGTATGATCATATAAAATAGGGCGTATTTCCCTAACAAAAACTCGCCAGAAGAGAAAGGTAGACACATCTATATGGTAGAAGAGTTCGAGATTTTGCGGGCAATGACCACCAGTCCGGTGGGGCTTTTTCTTGTTGGGATATTGTTGGTAGGAGTGCTCCTAGAGATTGTAGTGCGATGGTTATACAAGAGAGTAAAAACCCACAATAAACCTATTGGTATTGTCTTTTTCCATGCCATCAAAGGTCAGGCACTCTTCTTTATAGCTATGGCAATAGGAGCAATTGTCACGATGCTGTACATTGAACCTGACTACCCCACTGTTGGGCAAATGACGCTCAAAATCTTGGGGGCATGTGTCACGCTTGATGTGACAATTATCATCTTCACCCGCCTTGTCCGTGGATGGGTGAGTCTCTATATGCAGCAAAAGAATTACCCCGCTGTTTCTATTGTCAGCAACACGATTTCTACTCTCGTGGCAACAATGGCTATAGCCCTCTCGTTGTATAGTTTTGGAGTACCAATTACCCCTTGGTTGACTTTGATAGCAGGTAGTAGTTTGGGTATTTCCTTTGCGCTTAGAGACCCACTAGCAAACCTCTTTTCTGGTATCATGCTGGTCATCTCCAATCGGATACAACCCAACGATTACATCAAACTAGCAAGTGGGGAAGAAGGCTACGTCACAGACATCAAATGGCATACGGCGACGATTAGGCGACTTGATAACAACCTCGTTATTATCCCCAATTCTGCCCTAGCTACCGCAGTCGTTATCAACTACGATCAGCCAGAGCAGGAAATGTCTATTTTGGTCAACTTGGGGGTCGCCTATACCAGCGATCTCGAGCATGTGGAGCGAGTGACGATAGAAGTAGCAGACCAGATTATGCAAGAGGTGACGGGAGGCGTGGCTACCTCTAGGTCTTTTATTCGCTACAATACCTTTGCCGATTTCAGTATCAACTTTACCGTAATTATGCGGGGGCAGTCTTTTGTAGACCAGTATCTCATTAAGCATGAGTTTGTCAAGCGACTGCATGCCCGCTACAACAAAGAAGGTATTGTTATCCCCTTTCCCATTCGCACGTTGGAAACTAATCCAGGAAACCCCCTTGCTTTTACCAATGGTGAGGCAATGCCACAACAACCAGCGCAACAACCAGCGCAACAACCGCAAGAACCCGTCTCTCCCCGTGATTGAGCGCAAAACCTGCCAGAAAGGAGCATCGTTTCGTTTATGAAATTTTACCCTATCGTGTTGGGCATCTTTGTTGTGAGTCTGCTCATGGCAGCATGTAGCCTACCAACAGAGTCTACGACAACAGAAGAGTCTCCCAAGCTAGAAGATACCGCCTTATTGCCAATGGGGTCGCCTACCAATCCCGTTCCCATCTCCGTTACCGATACCCCAACCCAACCGGCACCAGGTGCCACCGAGCAGCTTATCTTTGCCTCAACCCGTGATGGCAATAGCGATATTTACCGGGTAAATGGCGATGGGTCTGGGTTAGCAAATCTTACTGGCTCCCCATCGGAGGATACGCAGCCGGTTTGGTCGCCAAACGGTACGGAGATAGCCTTCGTATCGGATCGGGCAATAACCAGCACGGTGTACCTGCTCAATATTGCCACTTTAGAAACCCAACCGCTCTCCTCCACACTCTTTGCTATCTCCTCCCCTACATGGTCGCCAGATGGTAAGCAGATTGCCTGTATCCAAGAGCAAAATGGCAATACTGACCTACTCATAGTCAAGAGAGAAACAGGGGAAATAACCACCCTTCGCCAGACGCTTGAGGGAGAAGAAGGGGTAGCATGGTCGCCAAATGGCAAACAACTTGCCTTTGCTGCCTTAGATTCTACCGCCGACATCCCAAATAAGGACATCTTTGTTATCAATACCGATGGTTCGGGGACTATTGTCAATCTGACTAACCACCCGGCAGATGATACCCACCCGGCTTGGTCGCCGGATGGCAGCCGTATTGCCTACCAATCGGAGCGCAATGGCAACACTGATGTGTATGTGATGCAAGCTAACGGTGCATCCCAAACGCGCTTGACAGACAACCCGTCTTTTGATGGGATGCCGGCATGGACGAGTGATGGTAAATATCTAGCCTTTACTTCTTGGCGTGATGGCCAGGCAGATATTTACACGATGACGGACAGCGGCAAAGAACAATACTCGTTGACTTCTCACACTGGTATGGATACTTCTCCAAATTGGCTCCCTGCTGCCCCTACGTCTATCTCTGACCAAGTGCTCTTTGCGGTAGGGAGTGATTCTAATCGTGATATTGCCCTTATCAATACCACCGGCACCGGCTTGTCAATTCTGACCACAAACCTAGTTGGAGATCATAGCACCCCGGCGTGGTCGCCGGATGGTACCCGCATAGCTTTTGCCTCCAAACGACCCAAACAAGAGTTTGCTATTGTGGTGATGGATGCTGATGGCTCAAATCCCGTTTACTTGACCGATGGCACCGCGAAAGCTATGCACCCGGTTTGGTCGCCGGACGGCAGCAAGATTGGGTTTGAGATGAAACAAGAGGGGAATTGGGACTTGTATACAATGGAACCTGACGGCAAAAACCTCAAGCGAATCACGGCAAATCCTTCACGGGAAGGGAATATTACGTGGTCGCCAGATAGTAGGCAAATTGCTTTTGTGTCAGACCGGGATGCGGCGGATAATCTCGATATTTACACAATGGACCTTGCGGCTGGCTCCAAAGCCGAACGGCGCACCACCCATCCTGAACCAGATGTCTACCCGGCTTGGTCGCCGGATGGCACTCATATCGTGTTTCGTTCTAGCCGCAATGACAACAAAGACATCTACCTCATGAGTACCTCCGATTGGATACCGCAGCGGATGACGTTTAGTACTGCGGTAGATGACCAACCGTCGTGGTCTTCTGATAGTGAAACCATTATCTTTGCATCAAACCGAGTGCCGATAGAAGAAGGCAAAGGCGCAATACCAGAGGCAAAAGCGGGGGTATTTCACATTATGATGATGGATCGTGATGGGTTTAACAAGACGAGTATTAGTTCCTCTCTCCAGAATACGACCTACCCGGTGTGGAAACCTCGTACCCAGACAACCCCACAGGATTAGGTTAGGGCGAGAAGTCCCTTCGCCCAGACAACCGCTGGTTGACCCTGGCGGCTCCCTTCGGGCGAGTCAGGTTGTAGAGCCGTTGCATGCAACGGCTTTCCCCCCCTATCCCTACCCCTTTCCCCCTGGGGGAGAAAGGGAACCGGGCAGGTGGTTTCCCCCTTCTCCC
>CAYPHM010000175.1:0-7635 GCA_964410555.1 uncultured Chloroflexaceae bacterium
GAAGGGGAACCGGGCAGGTAGCGGCTCCCCCTCGCCCTTTATGGGAGAGGGGGCATGGGGGAGAGGGGAATACCTATATGGGAGAGGGGGCATGGGGGAGAGGGGAATACCTATGCCCCCCGGCTATTGGGACATAAGAGAACAGGAAACAAGGTACTCGTGCAATGAAAATAGTTTTTCTCTGTACATCAGGTATGGATGACCCGCTCCCGCGGGGGCGGTGTCTACCGATTGCCCGCCAACTGGTGCAGTATGGGCATGACGTTTCGGTGTTGCTCTTGCACCATAGCTATGATCAGCTTCCCGATGCCCAACGCTACCATATGGACTCCGGGGTGTTGGTACACTATGTGGGGCAGATGCATGTCTATGGGCTACCCGGCGAACGCCGCTATTTTCGCCCGTTA
The DNA here is from genome assembly GCA_964410555.1 of uncultured Chloroflexaceae bacterium. Lineage (GTDB taxonomy): Bacteria > Chloroflexota > Chloroflexia > Chloroflexales > Chloroflexaceae > JAAUSY01. Next base: position 408 of record CAYPHM010000175.1, read on the forward strand.
AAGTTAGTGCAAGTTGCCATGCAAAGCACCATTTCACTAGCGGCACATGCTATGCGGCTCAAGCCCGACTATATCCATGTGGAGAAACCTCAGCCGATGAATGGGTTAGCGGGGTTGTTGTCACGGCTGCGACATGGACGGTTATATATAGATTATGACGATTACGAGGCGGAGATTAACCGCTATGATGCAACGTGGCAAAAGAAGGTTGTCCAACTGTGGGAGGACAAACTGCCCCCAATGGCGCGGGCAGTCAGTACCAATACGCGGTTTATCTACCAGCGGTGCGTGGATGAGCTTAATATTCCCAAAAAGCGGCTCGTCTACATCCCCAATGGGTTGAGCAGTGAGCAGTACCAGCGTCCCCCATCGGCGCAGGTTGAGATGCTGCGCTCATCGCTTGGGCTACAGGGACACCCAACGGTAATCTACCTCGGCTATATGGGCACACACGCGCATGCGGTTGACCTGCTGATTGAAGCCTTCCGTCTGCTGCTCCAGGACATGCCCAAAGCGCGGTTGTTGATGGTCGGGGATGGTGATGAACGCCAAGTTTTGCAAGCGCAGGCACAGCAGGCAGGTATTGGTAATGCTATCGTGTGGGCAGGGCGGGTGTTGCCTTCGGCTACGCGCAACTACCTTGCCTTAGCGCAGTGTTCGGTAGACCCGGTGTATGATATACCGGTTATGCACTCGCGCTCGCCGCTCAAAATTGTGGAGAGTATGGGGATAGGCGTACCAGTGGTAACAAGTGATGTGGGGGATCGCCGCGAGATGCTGGCAGACGGCGAGGCGGGGGTGCTAGTTGCGCCGGGCGATGCGGTGGCATTGGCAGAGGGGATGCACCAAATGTTGGCAGACACCACCCGACAAGCCCGGCTCGCACAGGTGACAGTAGCCCAAGCAGAGTCATTTCGCTGGGAGTATCTCGTGCAGCGTTGGATGGGGTTGTATCGGGTGTAGAGACAAAAGAGGTCAAGAGGTCTCATAACTATGAAACACCGTCTATCGCTGCTTGTGCTGCTCATTATTGCCCTTTTGCTCCCCCTAGCAGCACAAGCCCAAACTGCCACCACACAAGGCGGAGAAATGACCATTATGCAGCGCATGCTGGACATGACTATCATGCCTAGCAGCGATGTGCTGGTGGTAGAACAGTGGGATGTGCGCTTTCGCGGTGAGCCATCTTCCTCGTTGACCTACGAGATAGCCGACAATGGGTTTACAGATATTACCGGCTGGGCAGTGAGCCAGGGGGATACGCCCTACCAACTTGGCAATAGTGGGCAGGCGGGGACATACCAAACCAACACGAGCACTCATCCCCACGCACCAAGCATTACCTGGTTTTTTGCACCGGCTACCGACACAAACCAGACCTACACGCTTACCTACACTATCAAAGGGGCTATCCGCATCTACGATGACCATGACATCTTGCGCTGGAATGTGGTAGAGCGGCAAAATCGCCCGTATGTTATCGAGCAGGCGCAAACGATAGTCCATCTCCCCAAGACCTTTGCCCCAACAGAGCTAGATACCTCGACCTACCGCTACTGGGTAAAGAATACGGCTACTGCCCGCATTGTAGATGGGCAAACCGTAGCATTTGCGGCAGATGCGCTGCGGTTGGGGGATGCATGGGAAATCCGGGTGCAGTTTCCGCATGGACACCTGACCGCCACGCCTCCCGATTGGCAACGCCGCGAGGATGCCGAGCGGCAGCATGAGGAGCTGCGGCAGGCAATGCTGGCAGCACAGCGCAAGAGCAACCAACAGTACACCATCCTGTTAGCGATCCTGGTTGTAATCGGTGGGGGACTGGTCAATGGTTGGTTGTGGTGGCGGTTTGCCCGCAACAAGCCACCAGATACCGTAGCCGAAGACTCACCCGTTCCCCCTGAACCGCTGCCAGCAGGCTTGGCGGGTCCGTTGATAGACGAACACATCGAGAGCTACGAGATAACCGCCGCGTTGGTTGATATAGCCGAGCGGGGCTACTTGCGGGTGATAGATGAGAGCACCGAGCATGGGCATGCGTTCTTGTTTGAGCAATCAACCCCTCACCAAGAAACCTTGCCCCTACGCGGCTATGAAGAAACGCTGCTCCAGGTGCTTCTCGATGGCAAGCCAAAACGCCGGCTGGCAACAGTACGTTCGCGGTTGTTTCGGGAGTTTGCACGGCTCAAGGCTGAAATGTATGCCGAGCTCGTCCGTGAAGGCTATTTCTCTGAAGACCCGGATGCTCTCCGCAATCGGTTTCGTGGTATTGGGCTTATCGTCAAGTTTATGGCGATTATTGGGGCAGTCTTCACGGTAGCACCGGGGACTTCCCACAATGCCCCGCTCATTTTTCTGCTGCCGCTTGCTTTGTTGCCCTTTGGGGTCGTGTTGTTTTTCTTGAGTCGGGCGATGCATCGTACCACAGCAAAGGGGGCTATTGCTGCGGCAAAGTGGCGTGGGTTCAAACGGACTCTGGAGAAGGGCAACCAGTCTCCCGTTGGCGATACAACAACCAACAGCAAGTACCTAGCCTATGCTATAGCCTTTGGTATCCACAAGCCGTGGCTACAACAGCTAAACGTAGATCATCTCCACCTTCGCTGGTATGTTGCGGCGGGGGATACTCGCCCGTATAGCCAAGATACCCAAGATTATCTCACCTTACAAGAAGCGCAAGAAGCAATTGACGATTTGGTGCAGCAGGTTTCGTCTGCTTGTGATAGGTTAGGGTGAGGAGACTAGAGATACCCTAGAGGTACTACGAAAGGAAGAAATCCTATGACAGACATCAATCAACGCATTACCATAGACCCGACTATTTGTCATGGCAAGCCGTGTATTCGACATCTTCGGTACCCTGTTGAGCTTATCCTTGAACTGCTCAGTGCCGGGATGACCTTTGATGAAATTCTCGCTGATTATGAGGATTTAGAACAGGAAGACATTTTGGCTGTGCTTGCATTTGCCGCACGGTCATTTCCTTTGTGATGCCTTGCTGCTCATAGCTGGCTAGGGCTTCATAGTAGGCGGTGATGGTGCGATCTCGTGGTTGGATGGGCATGGGTTTTGTTCCTTTTTGTCTTTGCTACGCTTCTGTTGTGGTCGTGGAATATCAAGCACGTACAGCATACTTAAAGTATAGCACAAGAGGCAGGTCTTGAGGATTGGGAAAGTGGCTAGGGGGAGAAGGTTGTGTCGGCTCCCCCCCACCCAAAGAGGCTATTTTCGGGATGTTATCGCTTGATTCTCCCGCTCTGCATGCGTGTAGTCTTCTTACCTGGTGTGCTGTCCATACGCGCATCCAATGCCGCTACCTTTTTCGTCAGGTGGATATACTCCCGTTCCAATTCGCGCTGCTTCTCGTACACCGCCTCGATGTGTTGCACCATCTGTCCAATCATCTGCTCGTTCGTGATTGTCGCATGTTGCCATTGTCGCTTGAGATCTGCCACCGAAACCATGCCCATACAACGGCTCCTTTCTTGTTTGCACACGAAATGTGAAAATCGTGTATCATGCAATATGGTAGTGGGAACGTCCCGCTACAGAACGACTCTCCACACTGGTTAGTCGCCAACCTCACCAGTATGGGGATTTCCGCTAAAGCGGATTATATGAAATTTTGTAACGATTGTCAAGGAAGAACATGCAACGGTTTGGAGAAAAACTGTATACCCTACGAAAGCAACAAAATTTGACCCAAGCTCAATTAGCACAACAAACCGGTATAGGACGGTCTTATATTGGCGATCTCGAGTCGGGGAAAAAAAAGCCTGGAGCAGAACTTGTCCTCAAGATAGCAGATTTCTTTGGTGTGCCAGTAGAAACGCTTATGCGTGATGAACTCGACCTTGACACAGACGAATATCCATCGTAGCTCCCGCTCCCCCCGCTCCCATTTTAGGACGTGGGGGAGTGGTACATCCGCTCACTCGCGGCTCGTTTGGCGGGACGTGGGGGGAAACACCTGCACGGTTCCCCTTCTCCCCCTGGGGGAAGGGCTAGGGATGGGGGAAAATACGATGTTGAAGCAGCACTACATCCCCCCCCTACGCAAACTCCTTCATCCCAATGTCGCCGCGGTAGTATCGCCCGGCGAACTTGATGCGCTCGGCATTCAGCACCGCCCGCCCACGAGCCCCATTGAGCGAACCTGCCAACGTCACCAGCGTGAGCACCTTCCCGCCTGTCGTGGTAATCGCGTTAGTCCTGCCGCTGCCTAGCCCCATAATCAACCCTGCCAGTGGGTCTGTCCCTTGTGAACCAAAATCATCATAGCGCATCCCCATAGGGTTGTGGGTTTGGTGGTGAAAGAGCAACACGCCCTTGTCTATGTTAGTCAACCCATCTATTGGGCTACCCGTGGGGAAGTGGTGAGGGTAGCCATCGGCTACCAGCGTAATGCCCACGCTGGCTTCATCTTTCCAGGTTATCGAGGGATATTGGTAGAGCCGCTTAGTCGCAGCGGCGTGTACGAGGGACAGCAAATCATCTTCCATACGCGGTAATACTACCTGTGCTTCCTGGTCTTGCATCGCAAAGTGCAGCGAGGTAATGCGTGGTCCCTTGTTGGTAATGATACAATCTACGCTAAGAATCCCCCGGTAGGAACAGGACTCTTTCTCCATTGCCTGCACAATGGTTCGCAAGATATGCTGCTGGAAGTATGCGGTCAACTTTTGGGCATAGGTCGAGTTGCTGGTATGTGCGCCCATGCCCGGTGCCGGTGCTCCGGTATCCCCTTCATTGAGCCGCTCGTAAATGCGGGTCGGCAAGAAGGGTACCACTGTGGTACCGTCCGTCAAGGCAGACATAGAGACTGAAGAGCCAGGTAGGTAGGCTTCAATGATGACCCCATTATTGCTGCCAGATAGCGGACGTGCCTCAAAGAGTTCACGGAGAGCCTGGAGCGCAGCATAGCGTTCTTCATAGATGCCGCCGCCTACCGTGCGGTTGTCTGCCTTTAGCACGACAGGCAGTTGTTGTGCGGCGAGATAGCGTTCGGCTATAGATAGGTCGGTAAAAGCCCGTCCATGGGCAGTAGGCAGATCATGCTTGAGCAAAAACTCCTTCATAGCACAGCGGCTCTGCTCCAGATGGGCTACCGATTGCATAGGACCACACACCGCAATGCCAAACGTTCTCGCCTCATCTAGCAAGGAAATCTGCCCTCCCTCGCTATGGGCAGGAATGATAAGGTCTATATCTTGCTTAAACGCCCAGTGTGCAGTCTCGGCAATGAGCGACAAGTCGCGGTCTACTTGGGGGGCAAGTTGGCTAGTACCCCCATTTCCCGGCGCACAGAGTACATCGCTGGACTGGGGACTATTAAACAGCTTCCACACCAGCGCGTGTGCTCGACCATCATTGCCTAATACGAGCACTTTCATAGCATCCTACCCTATCTTTGCCAAGCGTTGTGCTGAGGTCATCACATTTCGTAGCAGCATCACATTGGTAACGGGACCCGTCCCACCCGGCACCGGGGTGATAGCACCGGCTACCCCTGCAACGCTGGCAAAATCTACATCACCAACCATCTTGCCATCCTCGCCTACGTTGATACCAAAATCTACCACAACGGCACCGGGGCGTATCATATCGGCTGTCACCAACCCTGCTCGCCCGGCGGCAACTGCCACAATATCGCACGAACGCAGCACCTCGCCCAGGTCTTTGGTACGCGAGTGGCAGGTGGTAACAGTGGCGTGGGCATGGATAAGCAACGATGCCATAGGTCGCCCGACAATGGCACTGCGTCCAACTACTGCGGCGCGTTGTCCTGCTAGGGGGATATTGTATCGTTCCAACAACGCCATTCCACCAGCGGGGGTATTTGGGACGAGGGCAGGTCGCCCCTGCGCCAACAACCCGGCATTGTAAGGGTGAATACCATCTACATCTTTGGTGTAGTCTAATTGCATAATCGCCTGGTCAGCAGAGAGCAGGGCAGGCAGTGGCATCTGTATCAGCACCCCATGCACGGTGGCATCATGGCTGAGGGTGTGTATAGTCGTGTCAAGCGTTTGTTGGGAGACATCAGCGGGGAGTTTCTCTAGCGTAAAGGTTATCCCCACCTTGTCGCACAGTTTGCGTATGCTGCGGACATACCGGTCTGAGGCAGGGTCGCCCTCAACCTGCACAACTGCCAGTTGTGGCGATAGCCCATGCTGCTCTTGGTAAGCCGCACAATCGTTGCGGAGTTCTGCTTGGAGTTCTTTTGCTAGTACTCGTCCATCAAGCAATGTTGCCGTCATAATGGTTTGGTTGCCCCTCTAGCTTTGTATACGATTTTGCACAATCTCTACTACCCCGCGAGTCTCTTCCTCTAGCCCTACCAGCAGGTCTTCCCTATGCGCCCGTACTTCACGCACGAAGTTGGCATCATCAAGGCTGGCAAGGTTGATTTCCACATTCAGCAATGCTGACTGCACACAAGAACGGGCAAGCAATACTGCCACTCCCACATCACTGATCAGTATGCGACTGCTCCGATGCACCAATGAGGTGCAGAGCGGGACCAGTGCCGCAGCTTGGCGGGCGGTTGCCAGCGGGACATCAGTAGCTTCTTTGGTGAGCTTTTGTATGGCTGCTTTGCGACTGGCAGCATCGGCATCTGTGGTGCGGGGCAGCTTGTAGGCTGCCGACAATCGGTTAAAGACCTCGATGTCCTCCTGCGCGAGCCGTTGAAACTCCATGCGTATGGTTTCAGCTTGCTGATGAATAGACTGGATTTCTTCGGCATCTGCTGGTTGTTTCTTTTTGCCAAGCATAATGGCACATACCATACTCAAAAGACCTGCCCCCATTGCGCCGGTGAAGGCGGCAACGCTCCCTCCACCAGGCGCGGGAGCTTTGGATGCCAGTTGGTCAAAGAATGTGGTTATAGTCATATCGGTTAGGGTATCAGTCATGGTTATGGTCCTTTCTGCTTTCGTTATTTCGCCATGATCAAACGTGTACCACTGGTGATCATGGTACCACAACGAACACTCCTATCATTATAAAACAATTGGCATGAATATGCAGCATGACTTTTGGGTGAGAAGCGTGGGTGTGGCAGACGTTTTTCCCGTTTCCTCTAGGTTATGGGCAAAATCTCTATTCCCCTCTCCGTGTAGCCCCCATCCCCTGCCCCGCGTCCCACCGAGGGGAGCAGGGGAACCGCAGAGACGTAGCATGCAACGGCTTTTCTCCCCCCATCCCCTAGCCCCTTCCCCCACCG
>CAYPHM010000176.1:0-7599 GCA_964410555.1 uncultured Chloroflexaceae bacterium
CCCTAGCCCCTTCCCCCACTGAGGGGAGAAGGGGAACCGCGGCAGGTGTTCCCCCACGCCCTGGGATGGGAGAGGGGGCAGGGGCAGGGCAATTGCATTACCTGTGAAATGTATCACAAGTACTGGTGATAGCTCCCAAAAATCAACCGTATATGCTGGTTTTGTCGTACATCAAGGGTTTCACGTTACGTTACCAACGGATAAGAAACAATTATTCCGCTCTTTTGTTTGAAAATGTGGAGTAAAAAATGGAACAAAAGTATCAAAATTACCTGATTGTGAAATAGAGTACAGGTAATGCAATTGCCCTGGTAGTTCCCCCTAATTACATTTATCATCCCCATGAACATGGTACAATATCCCTATATACACCTTGAAAGGAGGTGTCCTATGGAACCAACTACTCCTACTGTAGCTATCACGATACCGCAAACGATACTTTATGCAAGTCGTATGACAACTGATGAATTGCGACGTGAATTAGCTATATCCTTGTTTCAACAAGAAAAATTGTCGTTTGGAAAAGCGCGTGAATTAGCAGATATGACTGTATGGGATTTCCTCTCTCTGTTAGGGCAACGTGGTATTGCTCTGCACTATGATATACCAGAGTTTGAAGCAGATATGAGCACATTACGAGAAGTCGGGTTGTTATGAACATTGTTTCTAATAGTTCACCACTCATTAGCCTAGCTGCTTTAGGACAACTTTCCCTTTAACCCAAACTCTATCTCACGATTACTATTCCAGATGCGGTTTGGTATGAAGTTGTTATTCAGGGAAAAGGACAAAAAGGTGCAGAGGAAGTTCAAACAGCATCCTGGATACATAAACAACCAGTAGTCAATCACCTTTTGTCTCATACGCTTCAGCGTGATTTAAATGCAGGTGAAGCAGAAGCTATCGTTCTTGCCCTTGAGACCAGTGCTGACATCTTAGTTATGGATGAACGACTTGGGCGTGAGACTGCTGCCTACTTAGGACTACATTGTATGGGAGTGATGGGAGTACTGATAACTGCAAAACGTCAAGGGCATATTCAAGCTGTCAAGCCATTGTTAGATACTCTCCGTCAAGTTCTCCACTTTCGGGTAAGTGACAGGCTTTATCATACAGTCTTAGAAACTGTAGACGAAATTTAAGCAAATTGTATCCTCTGTCCTTCACTCACCTATGGTTGTAGAGTTATAGCATGACGGCTCCCCCTCCCCCCCCGCGTCCTACGAACCGCGAGGGTCAACGAGCGGAGGCTACGGGGAGCCGCGAGGGTCAACGAGCGGAGGCTAGGGGGAGCCGCGAGGGTCAACGAGCGGACTCGGAGTGAGGGCGGGGGGTGGGGGGAGTTGCAGGGAAAAGCAGGACGGGTCGCTTACGCTTCCCGTTCATTCCCGAAAGGACGGGTCGCTTACGCTTCCCATTCATTCCCGAAGGACGGGTCGCTTACGCTTCCCGTTCATTCCCGAACAAGATACCCCTACCCTCTGTTGTTGTGGGAATATCTGCGGTTCTGCGTCTCTGCGTTTCTGTCCGGTATCTGTGTGCATCTATGTGAATACCTGCCCGGCTGTTAGAATAATGGCAAGGGGAGAGCAACCTAGCAAGCACCTATCATATACTCAAAAACCAATCTGTATCAATAGAAACATCTTCTACTTCTTCTTACCTTTATTCATGATTTCAATAACTCCTACTGCTGCTATAGCAACTTTACCAACAATTTCCAACACAACTTTCCAATCAATCTTTCCTTGACTTGCATCAGAACCTAAAACCTTACCACCCATACCCTACTCCTTATACTTGTTCAGAATCATAACCATACCTCGTTAATCGTTCGCGTACCTTCTCGATGACTTCGGGGAAAAGATCAGGAAATTGGATCACTAGGTACTCGAATGTTAGATCAAAACGTCCTGCTTTGACTGAGTTGCGAAACCCGCGTGTATCCATTCTGACGTAATAGCTTATTGCCTGCCTAGCCCCCTCACGATTGATGCGCCGCTCTGCACTGTCCGCAAACGTCCCATACAATCCCGCTTCTCGCAACCTATCAAAGAACAGTTTGACACTTTGGTCAAAAACTTCTCGCCGGTCTTCGTCAACTTCAAGCTCATCTACTTCTGGCACTCGCACAAGAATGTCATTAAGATTGTACGTACCAAAGAACTCCATCAACTTCTCTAGGGTCTCAAAGTCTACGCGAGTGCTTTCCCCATTGATGAGTTTGTTCAATGCTGATGGAGCTATACCTGTTTTCATGGCAAGCTCTCGATTTGTCAGGATGTGTTCTCCAGCCTCTGCTCGTTTCACATTCTCTCGTGCCAGAAGCACATTCACCACACATTGTATAGGCACCTATACTTCTCCCGTATTATATATGAGATATTATTGTTTGTCAAAAAGAATTTCTATTCGTCATTGAGTATACTACTCCCCCGCCCCCTATCCCTACCAAATGAGCCGCGAGTGTCAACGAGCGGATGCTCAAGTTTGCCCGATTCTCTGCGGTTCTGCATCTCTGCGTTCTTGTCGGGAATCTCTTGCCCGGACTTTGTGTCTCTGTGCCTTTGTGGTGAGAACTTGCCCGGAACAATCCGCTCGTTGCCCCTCGCGGCTCGTGTTGGGCGCACCGCCGTGCGCCCTTACCCACGCACCCACCACCTCAAGCTACCCCCCCCAAACCACGCTCCCCACCCATATGCTATAATCGCCACAGGAATCATATCACAAGGGGGATGCATGACCAAACCAGCAACCGAACACCCAACGCCGCACCCATTGCGCGTCTTCCTCTGCCACGCCGCCGAAGACAAAGCTGCCGTGCGCCAACTCTACCAACACCTTGTCGCCGACAACCTCTCCCCCTGGCTTGACGAAGAAGACCTGCTCCCTGGGCAAAACTGGCAACAGGAAATCGTCAAAGCCGTGCGACAGTCTGATGTCGTGCTAGTTTGTCTTTCGCAACACTCGCTCGACAAGCAAGGCTTTGTGCATAAAGAGATCAAGCTCGCGCTTGACGTAGCCGAGCAGCAGCCTGAAAACACCATCTTTCTCATCCCGGTCAAGCTAGAACCATGCGAACTTCCAGACCGCCTTAGTCACCTGCACAGCGTCAACCTGTTTGACGAACGGGGCTACAAAAAGCTCCTGCGCTCCCTCCAATACCGTGCCAGCGAGCGGGCATCACAGCAAGCTGCCATTACTACTGCCACTCCTCCCCCATCCCCTGTGGAAGCAACACCACCAGAATTACCAAACGAACTGCCCCCTGTCACTGTCACCTGCGACCCCCCACTGCCTACAATGTCGCCTGTTTCAACAACAACACTCTTCACCCTCCGCGGGTTGTTTGTCTTGCCAGAGCTGCTGCAACAGGGGATGCTACGGCGGCTGTGCCGGGGCAGCATTCTGCATGTTGAACGGCTCAACCCACACCAGCAGATCATCATCTCCACTGGTGGCGCAGCCCTCTTTGCTGCCGATAATCCTAGCCCACTGTGGGACATAGACTGTCCTGCCCAGTGTGCTGCTATCAATCTGTCTGCTGGTCTCCTAGCCCTGGGCAATCGGCAGCGTATTCACCTATGGAACATCACCAATGGACAGGTGATCACCACGCTGCATGGACATACTGCCAACATCACCTGCCTTGCCTTTTCCCCCGATGGTACATCGCTCATTTCTGGCTCTAGCGACTATACCGCCTGTATCTGGCGCATGGCAGAATGTACCAATGATGGTAGTCCCTGTTTTACACTCAATGACCATACTGACGCGGTACGCTCAATGGCAGTTGCCCCCAACGGACACATCCTCGCCACCGGTGCAGGTAATGGCACAGTGCGCTTGTGGCAGGTAGATTCAGGCGAGCGCATTGGGCTATTGCAAGGGCGAACGGCTATTTATAGCTTGGTTTTCTCCCCCGATAGCAAGCTGCTCGCTGGCGGTGCCGACAATGGCACGGTGCGCTTGTGGCAGGTAGACGATGGCGAACGGCTCGACACGCTCAAGGGGCAAAAAAAGCGTGTCCGTTCGGTAGCCTTTTCCCTCGATGGTACACTACTGGCGGCAGGGTCTGATGACCAGAGCATACGGCTATGGCGCGTGTTGGATGGGGCGTGTGTGCAAAAACTGCCACGCATGGGGGGGGGCATACGCCATCTCGCCTTTGCTGATGATCGTGTTGGTCATGATACCAGCAATGATAATGGTCTGTTGCTTACCGCTGCCATCGCTGACCAGACGATGCGGGTGTGGCAGATACCCGATGGCACCGAGATCGCCCGCCTCACCCTGACCAATGCCAATATTACCAGCGTGTGCTTCTCCCCTGACAGTTCGCTGGTAGCGGCGGCAGTGGGTGATCAGACGGTGCAAATTTGGCAAACCCACGAGGGCAACCAGCAACATACCCTGGTTGGGCATACCCAAACGATAAAGAGCCAAGCCTTTTCGCCCGATGGTACGCTGCTTGCCACAGGCGCAGATGATGAGACAGTGCGGGTGTGGCGCGTAGCAGACGGCACTTTGCTGCATACGCTACGCCATACCGACTGGGTACGGGCAGTCGCTTTCTCGCCCGATGGCACAATGCTGGCGGTAGGCTCGCAGGATGTTTGGTTGTGGGATGTCGCCACTGGTAAGCTGCGACATACGCTCAAACGCCACCCCGACTATGTGCAGAGCATGAGTTTTGCCCCCGATGGGACAACGTTGGCTTCTGGCTCCTGGAATGGCACCGTGCGCTTGTGGCAGGTAGCGAATGGGGAACGGCTCCGTACCCTGCGCGAGCGTGATACCGGTACCCTCCTGCGCGTGGGCTTTGTCCCCGATGGGGCTACCCTCATAGCCGTTTCCCATGATAAAATGGTGCGGTTCTGGCGTATGGAGCATGGTGTGCGTCCACGAACGCTAAAGGGGTATAAAGGCACCTTGCTAGATGTGGCGTTTTCGCCTAATGGCGAGCGGTTGGCAGCCGGCTGCAACGATGGGGCAGTGCGTATCTGGCACCTCGCCAATGGAACGCTGCTCCAATCGCTGCATGGACATACCCGCGGTATCCAAAGTGTCGATTATGCCCCCGTTTCAACACGAGGACCAGGCAGCATACTGGCTTCAGGCAGCGAGGACGGCACGGTACGGCTATGGATGGTAACAGAAACAAATCAATCAAATCTATGAACGTCCCACAATGGCAAAGAATCTGGCACCGTATACGGGCAGCCCTGACAACTGAAGCCTTAGTATGGATTGACGCACTCCACGCCCCGGCACTTGTGGGTATGCTGATTACCATGTTGCTTGGCTTGCTGTTGGTTGTCCAATTGCCACGCTATTACCCGATAGACGTAGGGGTACACGAGGGCTATGGCGGCGATCTGCCCTTGCTGTGGGGGTTCAACACCCCTGAAGATGACGAGCACGGCACCTATCGCTGGACACAAGATGGGGCAGCCATACGACTACCGGGTATGGGGCAGCGTCCGTTGCTGTTGCAGCTTGATTATATCCCCATTAGCCCGGCGTTCATGCACATGGGACCTAAGCAGATGGAGCTATGGTTTACCGATCAGTTCTTCACATCCCTACCAGTAACCGAGAGCGGCAGGCAATATACGCTGCTTATCCCCCCGCGGTATATGCCACAAGGCACCCTTGACCTGACCATCCACACGGCTACCTTCATGCCGCCGAATGACCCCCGCACACTTGGCACCCCACTAGACATGGTACGGGTAGCCTCTACCCAACCAGCCGGGACTATTGCCCTGCCAGCGTGGGATGCTGTTTGGCAGTGGATGCTGGCGGTGGGGCTCTTGTGGCTTATCGTAGCACGAGCGTTGACTACCGGCGGTTATCCCCCATCCTATCGGCACAGGTGGGCAGCGGGGATGAGCGGCATGGTGATAGTGCTGGTTATTGTGGCAGCATGGCTTGACCCGCCACGTTGGGGGTATGGCGCAACACCGGCGGCATTGGCAGCGGGGAGCAGTCTGCTATTGCTTCTGGTGCTACTTCCGTTATTGCCCCGCTTGTTTTCCCGACTGCACCTGCCCATAGTCCCCTGGGCTATAGCGTGGCTTTTGCTCATTGCCGTTGTTGCCTTTGGGGTGCGGTTTGGCGGACGGCTTTACCCCCTCTCAATGTGGGGGGACATCGGTTTTCACGCCAATCGCTTTATTGAGACGTTTGGGCTAGGTGAGCTGTTTCTCGTTTCGCGCAACCGTGGGGTCAACTTCCCCTACCCCCCCGGTACCTACCTTGTGCAAGCCCCGCTCATCCTGCTTGACCTCGACTTGCGGTTTATGCTTCAGTTTGTCGCCACGCTACTAGACGGTCTCAGCGTCATTGTCGTGTACATTATCGTGATACGGGCGAGTACTTCACCCGCTCCCCCTGCCCCCGCTCCCATTGCAGGGCGAGGGGGAACCGCACGGGAGCCACAACATACCATCCAGTGGATCGCACTGTTGGCAGCAGCGTTGTATGGCTTTACCTCCGCTGGCATCATGCTGACGTGGTGGTCATTTGCTACGCATATCTACACCCAGTGTGCATCGGTTGTGCTGATCGCCGGTCTCATTATCGCCGCCACCTCGCGCCCCTTCAACCCAACGCTCTCATCCCCCAATACCGGCTCACCCCGTTGGGCAATTGCTGGTGTGGGGGTGTTGCTCACGGGAGTCTTTCTTGGACACTTTGGCTTCCTCATAAACGTGGTGCTCATGGGGGGATTGTTGCTCGTGTGGGTGTGGGGGGCAGCATTTCGGGGCAGTGCATGGGCGCAGCGGGTGAGGTTTCCCCTGCTCATAACCTACCTCTGGTCAGGGGTCGTCTCGCTGCTTTTCTTCTATCTCGCCTTTCTCCCCCTCTTCCTGTACCAGTTTGATCAGGTATCCCAGGGGGGACTCACTGAATTAGCAGACCGTGCCCCCGTTGGGCGCGATAGGTTGTGGGATGTGCTGTGGCATGCTGGTCTGGTTAAACACTTTGGCTTTTTTCCCTTGCTGCTGATGGTGGTAGGCATATGGCGTATCTACCAGCGTGGCTTTGGCAACAAAGCCCTGAATGGAGCAGTACAGCGTGGGTGGCGGGTGCTGTTTGGCTTGATGGTCTGTAGCCTCATCGTCAGTAGCTTTTTCGCTATTCTGCCCTTTATCACCCTCTCTACCCAGAGCACCCGCTGGATGATGTTTTCCGCCTGGGTGATGGCAATAGGGGCAGCATTTGGCTTTCGGTTGGTGTGGCGGTATGGGCGAGCGGGGCGGGTGGCAGTGTTGGCAATGGGCGGGTTTGTGGTGTGGAACACGGTATACTTTTGGCTGACTCCTATGCTGTGGCGTATCCGTCCGCCAGAGCCGTTTTGATGCAATCGAGTTTTAGGGGTAGGTCTACCGGGCAAAGCTCACCACGTTATGACCCGCTCCCCCTGCCCCCGCTCCCATAAAGGGCGACAACCCTCTCCCCCCTGCCCCCTCTCCCATAAAGGGCGAGGGGGAGCCGTTCATTCCCCTTCTCCCCGCGGTGGGGGAAGGGCAGGGGATGGGGGGAACCGATTTCCCCTTCTCCCCTCGGTGGGGGAAGGGGCAGGGGATGGGG
>CAYPHM010000177.1:0-7440 GCA_964410555.1 uncultured Chloroflexaceae bacterium
CCCTTCTCCCGCGTAGTGGGGGAAGGGGTTAGGGGATGGGGGCTGACCGAAGGGGCAGGGGATGGGGGGCTGCTCGGACTTTGACGTAGCCCTAGGCTTTGGTGGGAATGGGGGCAGATTGGATTTTAATATATCCTTGCCCGCTGCCCTACCCCCGCCGCACCATCCAAAACCACGCCGATGCCCACTCGTTTTCGCTGGTTTGGGTGCGTCCATGCGTCACATACACCAGCGTGAACGCATCTGCAAAGAGGGTAAAGACCCGCTTCTCGGCGATACCGCGGTGCTTGGGGTCGTGGGAATGGGGGTCGTGTAACCGCGCAAAGAGCAGGTATTGCCCACCGGGGCGCACGAGCCGTGATACCTCGGCGGCATACGCCTGCTCATCAGCAGCAGTGGGCAACCCATGCAGACAACCTACATCTATTGTAAGGTCATAGGGAGTTGTCAAAAAGGACAAGTCTGTCACCGAGCTAGTCACAAAGGTGATACGCTCTGCTACCCCCGCAGCCTGTGCTCGCTCCTGCGCCATCGCTATCGCCTCTGGTACGAAGTCTACCCCCGTCCCCTGCCACCCATGCTGCGCCAAATAGATACTTGCCCTGCCCGCACCACACCCCACATCAAGCACCTGTCCTGGCGGCTGCTGCGGTACGATTGCCTGCACCTCTGGCGGCGGCAGGTCATCATCCCAGGGGATGTTGCCCTCACGGTAGCGTTGTTGCATACGCTGGTGGTGATCTTGCATCGTATAGGGGAAAGAGGGGGGAGAATGGGGAGAAGATGTCATTATATCCCTTGCTCTGTCATCACGATACCAAACAGGATAAAATCATAGCCGGCATGCATGATGGCACTAATGGTTGTATTTGTCCGTTGTCGCACTAGCGCAAAGACTAGCCCAATGAGAAACACGCTGATGACCCCATCCCAGTTGTATTGCAGGGCATGCATACTGGCAAAAAACAGGTTGGAGAGCACGATACCTAGCCGCGGTTGCAACACCCCCCGCACCGCCAACTCCTCGCCTACGCCTGCTGCCACCGATGAGATAATCGCCCCCCAAAGGCTTAGGGATGAGCCAAAGACGACCTCTAAGGCTTGCTCATTGGTCAACTGCCAGCCCATTGTGCGCCAAAGCCAGTCTAGCCCCTCACCCATGCCAAGCACTCCAAGCACCAACACCGGGGTGAAGACTATCGCCAAGATAAGCTGTTTGCGGGTGGGGAGCACAACCCCAAGACGATCTAGCGTTTCCCGGAAATTGCGCCGTATGCCAAACCCCACAATGAAGAATGCCCCGACTGCTGTCCAGAGCATGGCGTAGAGTTGAAAGCGTAGGGTAGCCGCATCGTCTGTGGTCGTTTCTAGCAGCACAATCGAGCTTTCCGCCAGGATAGGCGGCTCACCAAGCACAAGCAACGGCATACATGCCATCAGCGTAACGGTGAGTGTGGCGACCAATGCCAGCATATGGACAAAAGACTGCTGGTCAAAGTGGGCAATGGCAACCCGGCTAAATTCCCGCCGGACGGGGGCAATGAAGCCAATACAGCCCACGAGACCCGCAAAAGCCAGGGCTATGACCACAACGACCAACGTTTGTAGCGCATTTGGCAGGAGCGTTGGGGCAGAAGGGGCAGCACCAATACCAGTGGAGTCGGCGGCGAAGAGGTGGGCAGTAGCGGGGTCGGTGAGGGCGAGAATGCACCAGAGAAGGCAAAAGAAGCCAAAGCCAGCTATGACTAGCAGCAGCCAGCCGATAGCGACAACCTTTGCCCAGAGACGGTCTGTGGCGAGGTATGCCAATACTGCCAGCACCAGGAATGGGATAACCTGAATACTGGCAGACATAACCTCGCCAATCTCGCCGCCTGCCAGTGAGCCGGCGAAGACAATCGAGAGTAGCCCTACAAGCGATAGGATAACCTTATAGCCACTCGTGGTATGCTGTTCGTTAGAAATCAACCGTTTCTTGCCTCTACAGCGGGAATCTTTTGCCCGGACTTTGTGCCTCTGTGTCTCTGTGGTAAAAATTTATCCAACGACCATGTTACCATGTTACCGTTGCACAAGCGGCATATAGACAAACCTCTTGGCAAGGGTGATCAGCGTACCGGCATCAGAGCCGCCATTGACAACCCCTTCAACCTGCTTGCCTTCCAATGTAACGAACGTTGGGGAAGTATCGTCCTCCTGGGAAAACTGAACCGCCATACCAAAAGAATTAGACTTCCCTAGCACATCAAAGGTAATGTTGACAAGATCACCGGCTTGGAGGGCAGAACCGCTGGTTTGTTGGAGGTAGGGGCTATTGCCCTCTAGTACAAAGGCTAATTCCCCATCACTGACATTCGTATCAAGCATAATGCTGCCACTTATGCCATTCGTCATGGTGATAACATCCGGTATGCCATCGCTGTTGCTATCGCTGTCGTCAAGCCGCAGCTGCATTTCATCATAGTCCAGCACAAACTGTACCTTGCCTAATTCATGCTCATGAGGTAACAAAGAGACCGGTATCGTCACTTGTCCATTGGATGCTTCAACATGTGGCGGTAGCCCTATCACCGGGCGGCTCTCCGAGGCAACATAGATGCTGCCACCATAGGCATTGCCGTTGATGCTGGCTCCGCTGGTGTTGCCAAACGATACCGATGGCGATGTGGATATGCCAATGGTGGCAAGACTGTCAATGGTTCGTGGAGTACGCACCTGGAACTTGATAGTTAAGAGCATGTCATTGTCGGTCAAACTGCTCAAAGGGTAGCTCCTATCGGTAATGGCTATGTCAATTTCCCCATCATGATCGGCTATTGAGAAGAGGTGTTTTTGTGAGATTAAGCCAGACGAGTCATGAAAGGTGATGGCATCAGCAACATTGGGGTTGAACAGGAGCATATCTTCGTCATAGTTTATAGAGAAGACAAGGCTGGAAACATCCTGATCGTCTGTCTTGAAGGTAATCGGCACTTCCACCGTGCTGTTGGCGGCAGCATACTGCCACACCGGTACCGTCATGAGCGGTCCATCTGGTACATCTTCAATATTCACCGGAGTGCTGGCAGTTTTATACACCTGCTCCCCATCCATTGAGCTTGCCATGACCTGGACAGGCTGATTTGTCGGCTCACTCCAACGGTAGATAACAAGGGGGGTACCTTGTCCATACAACGGTTCGGGAGACCAAGTATAGCTCATAGGGATGAGCCATTGTGTCGGTTCC
This sequence comes from uncultured Chloroflexaceae bacterium, assembly GCA_964410555.1. Lineage (GTDB taxonomy): Bacteria > Chloroflexota > Chloroflexia > Chloroflexales > Chloroflexaceae > JAAUSY01. The sequence goes on from CAYPHM010000177.1 coordinate 3,227, forward strand.
CGGTTGGCTAGGAAGGTGTAGAAGGTATGAACTCTCCCAGAAGATGCCCCGGTAATTTGCAGCTCTTTGAGGGTGTTGTATACCGTTATCGGATAGCTGGCAGAGATGGTATCAAAGCCATTGGTCGCCGAGACGACTAGCGTCTCAGTTCCGCCCTGCGACCAGCGATAGCTGGCAATAGGCTGCCCCTGCCCCGCGAACGGTTCGGGGGTCCAGGTATAGGTGATAGGCAGCGTTACTGGCGTACTGATAGTCGCAGTATACAGCAATTCTTGATCTACCAGTGGCGTATGCGTACCGGTAATCACCAGCGAATGTAGGTCTGCAGCAAGTGATATGGTATGGGTTGCGGAGATTACCCCGGCGCGATTGGTGACGCTAAACCCAACGGTCTGTGGACCTGTGGTCATCCAGCGATAGGTAGCAGTAATAGTCCCCTGTCCACTGAGGGGCGTTGGGGTCCAGATATAGGTGACGGGGCGCGTCATGATGCTTGGCGTGACGGCGGCGGTGATGGTGTAGACCTGTGTTGGGTAGCCCTCGCTTACCCCAGAGATTATCGCCTGCTCTGGTCCAATGGCATACAGGTCTTGCATAATGGTAATCGTGTGGGTTGCCTGGACAGTTGTTAGCGTGTAGCTCGTTGTGCCGGCTTGTGTTCGTATAGCCGCCATAGCAACATCAGCCGTGCTGGTGGGGGTTGTCGTGTCGCTTACGATAGGCGTAGCTTGGGTGACGCTGATGGTAATAGTCCTACGTCCAGGGGTCTGCCAGTCATAGGTGGCTTGGCTGCTGCCCTGCCCATGCCGTGGCTCCGGTATCCAGGTATAGGTGATGGGCAGCGTGGCGTTGGTTGGCGTGATGTCGGCGGTAAAGGTGTAGTCCGTCATCACCGACCCCCACAGTTCGCCATCTATCGTGACACCCGTTAAGGTGATATGGTCTGTGTCTGACAACGCAATGGTATCGTGTACATCAGGCAGGATGTCTGTATCGTCTATCCCGATGATGGGTAAATCCAAATTTGGTTCAGCAACAGGGGGGGATGTTGTTTCGCCGTCATTCTCCACCTGCGCCGGCGGGTATGCTGCGGCAGTTACAGGCGGTGTTGTGGGCAGCAAAATCTCCGCCCCCGGTGTCATGGGTTGATCGGGGAGATGGGGGAACATCAAATCAGATACCGATGGCCCCTCGCATGCGGTGCCAAAGATGATGGCAATGGTGCAGTCTATATCCTCCACGTCTACCACATCATCACGGTTGGCATCACACCCCCCACTCTGAAACGTCTCTTGGGAAATCTCCAACGCAATGGCAGACAGGTCGGCAGCATCTACTGTGCTATCCTCGTTGCAATCGCCGGGCGCGGCGCATGCTGGAGTCGTGACTGATGCCATTTCGCTGTATTCTGATCGCTCATCCCCATTGATAGCTGCCACCCGATAAAAATACTCTTGCTCGCAAGTAATATCGTTGTTGTCTGTGTAGGTTGTCTCATTTTTGCCGGTTGTGCCTACCAGTTGCCAACTTGAGCCATACCAACGCACAATGGCAAACCCAGCTTCATACTCATTGTTGTCATCCCATGTCAGCGTGATGCTGGTCTTGTCATTCATGGTTGCTTGCAGGTTGGTGGGGGTGTTAAGCAGAGTTGGCAGGGTATCAAGCGCAGCATCCAGCTGGATACGCGGCTTGGTTATGCCGTTACGGTAGTCTGTGACCCTCACGCCAGTGCTAGACAAGCCATTGTAGACCAGTTCTATACTGGCACTTGGGTACTTAGATTTCATCACTGCCCATGCCCCCGCCACATGCGGAGCCGCCATTGAGGTTCCCTGCATATACTCATACCCATTATTGGGAACGGAGGAGTAGATAAGCTGTCCAGGAGCGAGAAAATCTAAGAAAGATGCGCTATTGGAAAAGCTAGACACTTGGTCAACCGTGCCGACACTCCCATCATGCGTTGAGCCTACGCTAAACACACTGGAGATGCAGCCGGGGGTAGCTATTTCGGATATGTACCCCTGATTGCCAGAAGAAACAATTGAGGGGATGCCAGCGGCACGCAGGTTGTCTATGGCTGCCTTGCGGTCTGGAGAGTCGGCATCACATGCGCTCTGGGATGAGTAGCCTTGTCCCCCCAAGCTCATATTCACGGAGGCAATGTCGTAGCTATAGCGCAGTTGATAGGCGTATTCTAGCGCACGGGCAATGTCAGAGCTAAACATGAGCGAGCAGGGGGCATCTTTGTTCATCTGATTACACACCGACTGGTCATTGACCCGCGTTTCCACTTGTAGGGCGATAATCGTAGCATCGGGGGCGACCCCAGAGAAGGTATCACCTTTGCCGGCGGCTGTCCCCGCTACATGTGTCCCGTGGCTACACGAATCGGTAAACGTGCATGGTTGGGCTGACCCCGTGCCTGTCTGCTGCTCGGAGCCGTTGGGACAGATGCTCTCAAAGGTGCCATCAGGATAGCCGGGATAGCCATTGGTGGAGAAGCAGCCTTCGGCGACCACCTTGCCCTGGAGAAACTCGTGACTGCTATCTACGCCACTGTCTATAATGACGATAGACCACCCCTCACCCGTATAGCCTTTGTCCCAAGCGACATCGCCGCCAATGAGCGGGATGCTCCTATTGAGCGTTTGCTGCAATAGCTCGTCCTCGGTGATGCTGCTGACGCTAGGGTCAGAGGCGAGGGCTTGAAGTGCCGCTTCGTCTACGTCCATCACGACAAAGGGGATGGTCTCAAAGTGGCGCACGTTGCGAACGTTGTATGTGGCGAGACGCTGTATAAGCGTCTGTTGGGTTTGTTGGATGGCGGCTTGTTGGTCGGCGACAGCTTGGCTACTAGCAAGCTCACCCTCCGGCTGGAACGCCACATCTAGCCCGACCATGACCCGCACCGTCCCATGCTGTTGGACGCTGGCGAGTAGGTCATCTTGGGCTTGGACAGTTGCTACTGACTGATGGTTGTGAGGCATTGTTAAGGGAAGCGTTATGAGTAGCAGTAGAAGCGTTATGAAAAAACCACGTTTCATTAAGAGTTCCTCTCTGGGTTTCTTGGGGACGACAAGCCAGCGTTGCCTTGCCTCTTCAAGACTACATGCATAAGTAACAGTACCACAGATTATAGCCTCCCGCAATAGGCTTTTGGGGGAGAAATGGTGAAGATGGGAATACTGTCGGTTGTTACCCGCTCGCTCTAGTTATTTTAGGGAGCTATCAGGGGCTAGGGCGGCTAGGCGATGATGTGCTGCGGTTGCCACCGGGGGTGCGCTACCGTTGGCAGTCCCGCTAGGGGGCTAGTCCATTGCCATTTGGTCGCCATACCACACCGCAACGACTTTTGCTGCACCATACCACGAAGTTGGGGCATTGTAGGGGGCATGGCGTATTCCCTCTAGGATGAGGTTATCTGCTTCGGGCAAAAAACAGCTTTCCGTAGGCGACACCCCATCGCCGATATCTTCCCCGTTGCCAGACACTACCTTGTAGGAACTGTAGGCAAACATCTGCTCCGGTGTGCCAAACCGCCGCCCACGCACACTCTTCCCCGCCACCGAGCGGTAGGCGATATGCGGGAAGTATGCGCCAGGGTAGGCATCGTTGACGAACTGCCCAAACTCGCGCACGTACACCTCCCATGTGGTATGCGGGGTGCCAAGCGTTACCAGACTTGCCACTTGCTCATGTCCATTGTAGGTGATGCCGTAGTAGGGGGCATCGCCGAGGTATGCCCTCGCTACTCTCCCACCGGCACTATGCCCAATAATATCTACCTTGTCGGCACCGGTTTCCTCCAACGCAAGGGCTATAGTGCGGCGCAGGGTGTCTAGCACCGGGCGAAAATCGGGGTCGCGTAGCCGTCCCCATTCCACGCGGTTAATATCGGTGATATAGACAATACGGTTGTAGGGTGGACGGGTAAGTACCCGTGCCAAGTCTAGGTAGTCCATTGGGGCAGAGAGCCACCCACCAATGAAGACTACGGGACGTTGAGCATGTGTTGCATCAGTCATACGCCAGTACTTTCACAGCTAATGGTTTTTTTGTTGTAGAGCCGTTCCCCTCTCCCCCTGCCCCATCTCCCATAAAAGGGCGAGGGGGAACCGTTCATTCCCCTTCTCCCCTCGGTGGGGGAAGGGTCTGGGGGGCTGCCGATTCCCCTTCTCCCGCGTAGTGGGGGAAGGGGTTAGGGGATG
>CAYPHM010000178.1:0-7367 GCA_964410555.1 uncultured Chloroflexaceae bacterium
CCCCCCCATCCCCTAGCCCCTTCCCCCGCTACACGGGAGAAGGGGAACCGGGCAGGGGTGCGGCTCCCTCTCGCCCTGGAATGGGAGAGGGGGCAGGGGGGAGAGGGTATCGCCCTATAGGAGCGGGGGCAGGGGGGGAGGGTCGGCAGATTCCCCCCACACCTTTATTTTGCCTATGCTAACAGACCAGTGGTATACTAGGGCAAAAGTTTCTATAATGGGAGAATATCTATCATGCATCTGCTCCAAAGCCTAAACCCCTCACAACAAGAAGCCGTCAAACACACCGATGGTCCTGTGCTTGTTCTTGCCGGTCCTGGCAGCGGCAAAACCCGTGTTCTTACCTATCGTATCGCTTACCTTATCCAAGAAATGGGCATAGCCCCCTTCCACATTCTCGCCGTGACGTTCACCAACAAAGCTGCCCGCGAAATGAACGAACGGCTCAAAGAACTTGTTGGGGAGGAAGCGGCATATGCCCTGACTGTCGGTACGTTCCATACCACCTGTGCGCGGTTCTTGCGGCATGATATAGAGCACATTGGGCGTAATCGTGATTTTGCCATCTTTGACAGCGAAGACCAACAGCGATTGATGCAGCGTATCCTGCGCGATTTTCACCTCGATGACCAAAAATATACCCCACGCAGCATCTTGGGCAGCATCTCTGCCGCCAAAAACCAACTCCTCTCCCCCGAAACCTGCCTCAAGCACAAAACCCATCCTACCCGCCGTGATACGGTGGTCAAAGATTGCTATATGCGCTACCAAGAACTATTACGAGAGAGCAACGCGCTAGATTTTGATGACCTGTTGTTGGCAACCTTGCGGGTATTTGAAGACCATCCTGATGTCTTGGAATACTACCACAACCGTTACCACTACCTGCTGGTAGATGAATATCAAGATACCAATATGCCGCAATATCTCATTGTCCGTCATCTTGCTGCCAAACATCGTAATCTCTTTGTTATTGGGGATGATGACCAGAGTATCTACTCGTGGCGGGGGGCTGATATTCGCAATATTTTGGAGTTTTCCAAAGATTATCCCGAAGCTCGCATCTTCACGCTGGAGCAAAACTACCGGAGTACCCAGGTTATTCTCGATGTTGCCCAGGCTATCATCCACACCGGCACCCATAACAAAAAACACCTCTGGACGGAGCAGGATGGCGGTAACAAAGTGGCGAAGTGGGAAGGTTTCAAGCCAGATGATGAAGCACGATTGATTGCCGAGGAGATCGCCCGGCTGGTCAATAAAGAGGGCTACAAGCCCGGCGACTGTGCCATTATGTACCGCATCAATGCCCAGAGCCGGGTATTGGAAGAGGCTCTATTGGAATGGGGGATTCCCTATCAAGTGGTTGGGGGGATACGCTTCTATGAACGCAAGGAAATTAAAGACCTTTTGGCATACCTGCGCCTGTTGCACAACCCGTCTGACAGTGTGAGCATGGAGCGGGTTATTAACATTCCTCCCCGTGGCATTGGCGAACGTACGCTCAATCAACTGGCCCATGCTGCGTCTGACAATGGCATCAGCATCTATCATATGCTGCGCTTGCTTGAGAGCAACAAGGTGTTTGCGGAAGGGCAAGAACTTCCCCCAGACCAAGCGAACTATGACCCATCTCGCTATGACTTGCCAACGTTTACCGCTAGGATAACCAATGCGCTGCTTGGCTTTTTGCATATGATACACGATTTTATGTATCAGCAACCCCAACTCAATTTGGTGGGATCGATTGATATGCTGCTCAATCGCCTAGAGTATCGAGAGTGGATACAGAAGAGCTACAGCGAGGATGAAGCTACCGAACGTTGGGCAAATATTCAGGAGCTACGGACGGTGGCATGGGAGTATTGTTGGATGTCACAGGATGCCCAACTGTCAACATTCCTTGAAGAGGTGTCGCTCATTACCGATATGGATCGGCTCAATACCCAGAATGATGCTGTCACCTGTATCACGCTGCACCAATCAAAGGGGCTAGAGTTTCCCGTGGTGTTTTTGCCCGGCGTAGAGGAGGGGATGCTACCACATAGTCGTTCGCTCAGTGAGCGCGACAAGGAGCTGCTCCAACAGAAGATTGAAGAAGAGCGACGGTTGCTTTATGTTGGGGTCACTCGTGCCAAAGAACGGCTCTATCTGCTCCATGCGTTCCAACGGATTACCTATGGGCGGGTGGATCAGGTTTCCCCATCCCGCTTTCTCGCCAACATTCCCCCTCACTTGCTCAACCATCGCAAGCGGGAGAAAGCTAAATCATCATCCCCTCAGCGCGATATGTTTTCGCCACGTAGCCCCTACGCTGCTGCTCGTTCATCGCTAAAACAACCGCAGCAGCAGTCGTCTACTCCTGCGCTCCAAGGGATGCAGCGCCGTGTTGTTGCTCGTCCCCTTAAACCAGACCAAGTGCCAGGGACGCAGTTTGTGCCGGGGCAGCGGGTACATCACCATCGCTATGGTGCGGGGGTGGTTGTTCGCAGCATTCGGCTTGAACAGGGTGACGAAGAGGTTTTGGTCAACTTTGATGGGGAAGGGGAACGACAATTGATAGCCAGTTTTGCTCAGCTTAAAAAGGTAGATGGGTAGGCGGTTTACAGAAATAGCCCGTAAAGCCCAGGGGCTTTAGCCCTGGGATATACGGGCTTTCTCCGCTTCAGCCGCTTTAGCTGTTGCAAGAACTGATGTGTTGTGATACACTTGGTACAGCAGTGTCCGGTCTGTGGTCTTGAGATAGAACGAGACCTCAACGCCGCGATAACCATGCTGGCTGTGGGGCTACACAGCTTGGGTTTCGACCCGAGAAGCCCAACCCTTTAGGATTGGGAGTAGTCACTTCAACTGGACAAACTCATACACAATGGCGTGGAGCTCCAGGGTAAGCCCTTGCCAACAGACCATTGCCAACACCACCGCCGCTATGAGCCGCCCGGTACGCCGTTGCATCACCTGCCCCAAAAAGACCCCGCCGGTGAGGGCTAATGCCGGCAGCATATAAAACACGTCTTTGAGAATGAAGGTCACAACGTAGCGGCTCATCAGTGCCATAATGGGAAAAGTTACCCCCCATGCCAACAACAAGAGCCAGACATCGCGGGTATGCTGTCGTTTTTGCTGTCGTTTTTGCTGCTGTTGATTATGCCCAAAGCCATGATTGAGCAAAAGCAGAAAGCCTCCCAATGCCAAACTCAACACATGCCCCCCATACTTCACCCGCAGCGGCGTGACAACCGCACTGATGAGGTCTGCAAGGGGGATAGATTCACTTCCCCCGCTCCCGCCATCGGGAGTCCCTGTCACCTTGCCAAGCAGCATAGGGAGTGTCTGTTCTAGCATAGCCGGTATGTGCCAACCATAGAACACCAAAACGGCAACGATAGCTGCCACTACCCCCGCGCTCAATGTGGGGATGATCGCCTGGTCGCGGCGCAGCATAAGCAACACCAACAGTATAGCCCACGTTGTCCCCAAAAAGAGCAATGCGGTAGGGTAGGCAAGGTAGGCGAGGGCTAATACTGCGGTAAAGAGGAGCCATGCAGAACGGCGATGCAAGCGTGGACGCACGAGTAGCCAAGTCAGCATGGCGAGCAGCACCATTGCCTGGGCGAGCAGCGTGGGGAACAGCCCCCACGACACGGCAGCCAACAAGCCAAGCGGTATGCATCCCGCGAGGAGTGCTGCTACTGTTGCTGCCCTGCCCCCCCCGCCTGCATGCAGCACCATGAGGGCAACAACAACGACTGCCAAAGCGTCTATGCTGCTGGTCAATGCCATGACCGACAACCGCGCACTACTACCCGGTAAGCCTGTCAGTGGGGCAGCTATGAGGTAATACATCGGTGAGCGTGGGATAGTCGCCTCGGTTTCCCATTGCACCGGGGTTAGGGATGGGTTGGGGAGCGCGATACTGAGCAATTCCCCTTCACGTACCAGTGTCGCCCGTGCCATAGTAAAGCGAATATCGCTAATGAAGGTGAGCGGGTATGCCATCCCGCCAAAGCGCAATAGGAAGGTCAGCAAAGCAGCGGCAGCAATCCAGCGTACCCCCGCTGGTCGTAGGGTAGGCAACGTATGGTTTGCCAGTAGGGAGACCCCCCGCTCAATTGCCAGCACTAGCCCCCCGCCAAGCATAAATGCCAGCGTCATACGGGCGGTGTAGTTGGTCAGCATCAACCGCCACGCTCCCCCATCACCAAGCAGCACCCCACTACACCCTATCGCCAGACTAACTCCCACGATAGCCCCTACCCACCATCGTTGGCTCAGGTGTCCTGCCAGCAGGGTTGCCAACATTGCGCTTGCCCCAAGCAGCACGACTTGCAACGGGGAGATGGAGCCAATGCCGCCTCGCCCGGTGATGCGGAGCCAGTCTACGGCGATTCCCCGCTCGCGTTCGTCTGCTGTGCTGACCTGCACTGGCGCAGCAAGCGCAAGTTGTACATCCCCATTCCAGCCAGTCGCCGGGGGGAGTAGCTCGATGCGTTGCCAACCATGCCGCAAGGATACCTGGGTTGTCCCGGCGTTTGTTGCTATTGCCAGCGGCATACCGGGATAGTCGCCATGCACACGCAACACGAGCCGCTCAAGCTGCCCCACACCTGGCAGCACTATTGCCGCTTGGGGACGAGTCCAGCGGTAGGTTAGTTGGTGCTCTTCGCTATACTCGGCGGCGTGAAAATTGTGAAGGTAGGGGTATTCGTACAGGTTGCCTATATCCAGCGATATATGCCAGCGTTGCGCGAGGGCATAGGTTGCCAACAGCGCGGCTAGGATACCTACTACAAGCGCAGTTGTTGCCAACATTGCGCGTTGGTTGGGGGCATGCTGGCTCATACCGCCTGCTCCGTTGTACGCGATAATCTATGGGCTATTTGCTTAAACATTGCCATCCTTTCCCTTGTCCCGCGTCCCCCATCCCCCCGCCCCGCCAAACGAGCCGCGAGGGTCAACGAGCGGTTTTCTCTCCCGCGCCCTGGGAAGGGGAACGGGGGGACCACTGCCCAGATTTTCCTTCATCAGTCGCTTGGTAGTCCTAGCAAACTGGCAACCGAAATATCCTCGTCTATCGCTTCCCAATGAATACCCTCGCCCCGTCCGATAAGTTGCCACTGCTGCTGCTGCTCTGGTGTGGCATGTTGCAAGGTGGGAAACCACGCTATAGGTACTGCTATCTCTCTCCCATCCGCAAGGGACACCCGCAAAGTTGTCCCATCGCAGGCTACGGCTACCGCAAAGGGCAGCAATTCTCTAGTGGGAATCGGGGGGTTATCCGTTGAAATAATCATTCCATGCCTCCTCAAACAGTTCTTGATGGTCTTGTATAATCCGTTCAATCTGGCGAAGTTCGCGGTTTGTATACCCATACGAACGGGCAAGCTGCTCATGTGAAAGTACTCCCCCCCATGCCCCGCCTCACCAACCGAGCCGCGAGGGTCAACGAGCGGATTCTGTGCAACCCCCCCCGCCCCCATCCCCTACCCCCGCGTCCCACTACGCGGGAGAAGGGGAACCAGAACGTTGCACGGAATCGCTGTGCGCTGTGCGCTGTGCGCTTCACTCCCCCCCATCGTCTAGCTCCAGATCATCCCGCATCAACACATCCGTTGACACATCCAAAACCTCAGCCAATTGCAATGTTACCTGGAGACTAGCGAGTTTTTTCCCTTGCTCAATTTTATTGAGATGTGTTCGTGAGATACCAATTTTTTCGGCAAGTTCCCCCTGTGTCATACCAAGTCGGGTACGACATATCCGTATTTTTTCTGAAAATCGTTGGAGCATGGAAGAGCCATCCTAAATTGACAGAGGTCTTGCTCTGTGTTACTGTAGTACTGTGGTTTTAAGACACACCCCCTCTATGGCAATTCTTTGGGAGAACACAATAGAGATGGCTATTCAACAGGGCTATTGCCCCAACCCACATGATACCCGATTTTTCGTGATCGTGTGCAAGATGAAAGGAGTTTAGCCCATGGGTATGCATACCCTCGATGACCTCATGCGAAAATGGCAACATGAGCAGCTAACGGTCCTCCCTCGCCCTGGGATGGGATTCATCTGTAGAGACGTTGCATGCAACGTCTCCCCCCCCATCCCCTACCCCCTTCCCCCACCGAGGGGAGAAGGGGAACCGCGGCAGGTGTCCCCCCCCACTCCGAGTCCGCTCGTTGACCCTCGCGGTTCATTCCCCCCCTCGCCCTGGGATGGGATACCTCTGTAGAGACGTTGCATGCAACGTCTCACCCGGCAGCCCCCATCCCCCTACCCCCTTCCCCCATCGAGGGGAGAAGGGGAACCGCGGCAGGTGTCCCCCCTCGCCCTGGGATGGGAGCGGGTTGTAGCGCGTTCACTCCCACCTCCACGAATGCTGCTTTGCCCGTGCTTGGGAGTCTAGCTTTGACGTATCTCTACGGAAGCAACAATATGTTTGGTTAGCAGGTTTTGACCATGATGTTCCATTTACAAACCAAATTCCTCACAAAATTCCTGTGGGGACATGATCTCAAAAGAGTGTCCTGCGGATAATCCTCGCAAAAAATCCCGATTGTCAGATACGATTTTATCAACCTTTTTCCACTCTCCAAAACCGCCAATAAGCGCATCACCTTTTTTCAAGCCTTTACTTTCGAACATGGTAATGTAGACATCCGGTACTTGTTCATAATTCAAATGAACATTAGATTGCATGGCGAGTTGATAAAAATATTTCAAAAACTCTTTTGACAAGTTATCACTTAACTCTTTGCGAACTTGGTTGGGGACAATGACTTCAAAATTAGATAAACTCATGAGGATTTTCCGGCAATACGTATCTGTTTCCAAGATTCCGAATATCCAAACATTCTTATCTAAACTAATTTGCATGTCTGTGTCCGTAATCTTCTTCGTAAATTTTTTCACGACTTTGCCGTAAACGTTCCACTATTTCCTGTTTACTCATTTGGGCAAATGGATGGTGTTTCATTTCAGCTATCCATTGTTGCATAGTTTCTTGCCAATCAAATGGTTCAGGATTTATCACCAGAACAGCTACCTTAGCCAAAGGTGGCAATCCTGCAATGGTAACAACTCCATCATTATTTACTATGATTTCATCAAAATGGTATGTCTGCATTATGACCTCCTCAATATTTCTTTACAATAGGTGTGATACTCTCTACCAGAAAGCCGTTGTATGCAACGAGTCTACCAACGGGGCTTTGCGCTTTGCGCTTCCTAGCCCCATCCCCCCCCGCCAAACGAGCCGCGAGTGTCAACGAGCGGATGTATGGCTCCCCCTTCTCCCGCTTGCGGGGGAAGGGGTTAGGGGATGGGGGCTGCCCGAAGAGGCAGGGGAGCATACCATACCCTACCGGTGA
>CAYPHM010000179.1:0-7340 GCA_964410555.1 uncultured Chloroflexaceae bacterium
GGGGCGAGGGGATGGGGGGATGCACGGTGGGACGCGGGGCGAGGGGATGGGGGGATGCGCGTGGGGGAAGGGCAGGGGATGGGATGGGAGCCGACTCCCCCGCCCCGTGTAGCAGGGGTAAGCGGCAGGGGATAGGGAACAACAACCCGCTCTCCCTGTCCCCTTGCCCATTCTGTGCTATACTGAACAGAGTGACTACTCCCAATCCTAAAGGGTTGGGCTTCTAGGGTCGAAACCCAAACTGTGTAGCCCCACAGCCAGCATGGTAAGAACAGCAAAGATCAAGGACACAACAAGCCCTATGTTTCTACAAGTAGTTATTCCCCTGCTTTTGGCAATAGGAACAACGTACCAAGCATGGCGTTCTCCAGCTACATCCTACCAACACTGGGCATTTGTCGCTGCGGCACTAGCGTTTGGGTTGTTAGCGATGCTCAACCTCGCCGCAATACTGGGCTATACTGGTTGGTGGTCGCTCCCCCTCTTGCTAACCGCCGTTTTCCTGATAATGAACGGGTTGTTTGTACTGGTGCGCGGGTGGGTTTCTCAGCAGCAGGACAAGGGGACAATGTGCCCCCGTCTAACTCCCAAGATACTGCTTGCGCTTGAACTCAGCGCATTGACCCTGTGGACGCTCGTATTCACCATTCCCTACCTTGATATGGACCCGATGATCATCCCCGCTGGTGAAGAATACCTCGCCGCAATACAATCGCATCACCTCTGGACCCGGGTCCAAACATGTGGCTGGTGTGGCTGGTGGAATGATGGAGTACGGGGCGGTGCTCCTTCCAATGTTGATGTGTATGGGGCAATGCTCCACCCACTGGTCATTATCACAAACCTGCTTTGGGGGGTACGCAATGGCACAGAGATAGCATTGGCAGCATCCTTCTTGTTGGGGGGATTGGCGCAGTGGTGGTTGGCAACGGTGCTTGGTGTGGGGCGAATAGCGCGGCTCTGGAGTGCGGCTATGGCAGTTGTCGCTGGACACCTCGCCGGGCGCATTGAGCTAGGCACATTTGGCTTGGTGCTCTCCACAGCTGCATGTGCATTGGTATTGCCCCCGCTTATCCAGGTGATACAGACGCAGCAAAAACGGGCGGCGGTTGCGCTTGGGGTTATGCTTGGCTTGGCAGCATTGTCCGGGCAGGGATATATACAAGTGGGGGTACTTTGGATGCTGCCCGCCCTGCTCTTCCTGCTCCCCTACCATAATCTCACGCAGCTTTGGTGTATTGGCAAGCGACTTGTGCTGGCGGCTGTGTTGGCGGGGTTGTTGGCTGCCCCCTTTCTCATCCCCTTTGGGCATTTCCTGCCAGAATTTGCCAAACACACCGTACCAACCTTACGCGGACAACCTTTTACCTACCTGCTCTTCAATCTGGTTGTGCATGAACCTGATTTCTTCTACGAACATTCGGTTGCACTCAATAAGCATATTCACCCCTGGCTCTATATCAACTTCATTGGGTGGGTGCCGCTCCTGCTAGTCTTTTTCGCCATGGCTAGTGCCAAGTTTGGCGCACAGCTTCGTCTCAAGCTGATGCTTTTGGCAATGGCGTTGTTGGTACTTTGGGGTGCCAGCGATGGTCCAATGGAGTTTCTCGCACGGCTTGCCCCCGAGAGTCTGGCGACATCGCTGCGAAGTATGCGCTACTACTCGGTGATTGCAGGGTTGGCGATACCGCCGCTGCTCGGGTTAGCGGCTATGGGGCTAGATTGGCTCATCCAACACCCTCTATGGCAGCGGGTTCGCTTTATTGAAGCCCGGTTCCTTTTGCTGGTTCCTTTGCTTTGGGCATTGGCAACCGGTTGGTCTTTTGGAAGACATTGGATGGCGGTTAAGCCCATAGACACAGATGTCTACCCCGTCTTGCAATCGTTGCAAACTCAGACGCGGCAATGGGTCAATACGCCGCATGGTCAATTTCGCTTTGTTGAGCCAGCAGTAGGTATGGGACTAAAAGTTGCAAATGGCATTCGCCCCTGGATGTGGAAAGGGCGGAATGACCCGACCCCCTTTCTCTGGGTAAACCACGCAGGTCATGACCCACCGGCAGAGATGACACCGTATGATATGGTTGAAGGGTTTGCGCGGTACCTTGGTGGACCAGAACAAAGCTATGCTCGCGTAGAACATCCTGACAAGACCTTGACGCTCTGTGAAGCAACGGGAGTCGGGGGACATATTGATGTGCATTGTGCTACCAAGCAGGCTGGACAGCTTGTGGTGAAGGAGAATACCTGGACGGGGTGGGAAGCGGCTATAGATGGACAATCTGTCCCACTGCGCGAGAGTCGCTGGTTATCGGTCTTGGTTCCAACGGGCAAGCATACGATTACCTTTCGCTATCGTCCGTGGGATGTACCGCTTGGTTTGGGGCTATGTTGTGTCGGGATCGTGTTGGCGATGGTGGTCTGGTGGCGGGGGGAACAGTGACTTCCCCTTGGCTACCAACAAAATATTAGTTGCAAAAACGCTATATTGTGCTATGATACATAGAATATTGGTTGAATGGGAGGAAAAACTCTATGAATACCCTACTTATCCCACTTGATGGTTCTGATCTCTCCAGAGAGGTGTTGCCCTATGCCCGGACGCTGGCGAACGCCCTCTCTGCTCATGTCCATATGATACGGGCTATAGCTGATGCACCCGCTGATGACGTACACGAGCGTATGCAAGCCGCGCTGGAAAACGAGGCGCAAGCATTGCGTGACACAGGGCTACAGGTCTCTACTGAAGTAGTCTTTCAATCACCTGCGGTTGCGATTGTCCAAAAAGCCCAAGAAAAGCAGGCAACGTTGATTGCTATGGCAACCCACGGCTATAGTGGGCTGCGCCGTTGGGCACTAGGTAGTGTTGCAGACGAGGTAGTCCATACCACGACGACACCAGTGTTTCTGGTGCGTTGCGAGGGAGAAACCCATGACAGTACCCATACGCCACAGATACGGCGCATACTCGTGCCGTTAGATGGCTCAGACCTTTCTAAGAAATCGTTGCCTATCGCTACTATGCTGGCAGAGAAGACGCAAGCGACTATAGACCTGCTCCAGGCAGTATTGCCCTTGCAGATGTTCTATGATGATTTGCAGCCTGTGCCAATACCACAGGTACAAGTTGAGCAAGAATTGTCGAAAGAGCAGGAGTTGGCAGAAGAGCACTTGAAACAGGTCGCAGAAACGCTAGGACGCGATGGGATTTCGGCAGAAACGCATGTAACGATGGGCAAGGCTGAGGATGTCATTATCGAGGAGTCGGAGCAGCAGCAGAGCGATATTATCGTTATGGCGACCCACGGCTATGGCGGCATTGAACGCTGGTTATTGGGCAGTGTTGCCGATAAGGTGCTGCATGCGACAACGACTCCGCTTATTATGGTTCAAGCAAGAGTACAACAATAACAAAAAGGAGTTGCTATGAAAGTTGCGACAGTAACAGAAGATGGAGTCTCTATTAGTCAGCATTTTGGGCGTGCGCCCTATTATATGGTCGTGACGGTTGAGGATGGCAAGATTGTTGAGCGGGAGAAGCGCGACAAGATGGGCCATCGACAGTTTGCCCAGGAAGCCAAACATCAGCACGATGACAGTCACAGTCACGGTAACAGTGACGACCACGACCACGACCATAGCCAAACGGATGCCAAAGCTAATGCCACGGATGCCAAAGCTAATGCCAATGCATCCAATCAGCAAGCCACAACCCAATTACACGGGATGGACACACAGTCCCACAACCGCCATGAGCGTATGGCGCACGCTATATCGGACTGTGAGGCTATCCTGTCACGCGGTATGGGGGCAGGCGCATACCAGAGCCTTGTCCAGATTGGGGTCAAGCCGCTGATTACCGATATTGCGCCTATTGATGAGGCGGTGCTTGCGTATGCTTCAGGCACGATTGTTGACCATACGGAACGGCTCCATTAGGGAGAGTCAAATATCCCCAACGGTAGGGACGCACAGACGTGCGCCCCTACCCACGTACCCACCACATGGGGGCTAGGGGAATGGGGACACGGATATATTCCCCGTGCGTAGTTCAAACAAGCTGTTGCTGGCTAATTAGCGGTTCATAGGCAAGCAGAGATCGTGATCATCCCCCTGCACATATCCGGTATCATCAGACTCGGTGATGATGGCAATGTCAAGGGGGCTGGCAATGATGTCATCCTTAGACAGTGGCAAAAGCAGTATCACGCAAACCAAGGGGGTACACAACAGCGACCCCAATATAGGCGATGCCATCCTCAACCCGCTTACCCTTCTTTATCAGCAGTTCTATGGTATGTTTCGCTTATTGAACAATCTTCCAAAAACCATACTAGTACTCTTTCCCCTACCAATCATTAGAGGTTAGCGGCTCTGGTGGGGGTGCAGGTTGTTCTGGTGGGGGCGCAGGTTGCTCTGGTGGGGGCGCAGGTTGTTCTGGCGCAGGCGCAGGTTGCTCTGGCGCAGGCGCAGGTTGCTCTGGCACAGGCGCAGGTTGCTCTGGCACAGGCGCAGGTTGCTCTGGCGCAGGCGCAGGTTGTTCTGGCACAGGCGCAGGTTGTTCTGGCGCAGGCGCAGGTTGCTCTGGCGCAGGCGCAGGTTGTTCTGGCGCAGGCGCAGGTTGTTCTGGTACCGGTAGGGGTTGTTCTGGTCGTACCAACGGCGCAGGTTGTTCTGCTGGCTGCGCCGGTGTGAATGGCTCTGGGGTAGGACGCTGCACCCCTGGAATGGGTACCTGTATTTGGGGTATCGTGGTCGCCTGCGGCACAGGAGCCGCTGGTTGTGGTGTGGCAGGGATAGGCGCAGGAGCTTGGGGTTGCTGGTAGACAATAATATACCCATCATTAACCTGGTGTTTCCTATCGCTATAGTAGTCACAGATAACATCCGTTGAGCGTTTTTTCTCCTCAACCCTCTCCAACATATCTTGGGTAAAGTACTCATACCCCCGCCCGGCAAATCCGCCGCCAACCCCACACACCGGGCGTTGCTCTACACTTTCATGTAGGGTAAACGCTTCTGGGAGTTTGTTGTTGAAGGGTTTGGCAAATAGGCTATAGTAATGGGGTTTGCTATCTACCCAGGTGAAGAACTCTTCCATAACATTGCGCCAGATAATGCCTCCCCCCTCTAAACTCTCCACCCAACGAGTCCGCTCATTGTTGTTGTTGCCGCTCCACACCCCAACTGTCACATAGGGAGTAAAACCAACGGTCCAGGCATCGCGCCAGTCCTCGCTTGTCCCCGTCTTGACTGCCGCTGGTCGTGAGAGTTTGAGTTTGCTGCCCGTCCCCCAAATAGGGGCGCGTGCCATATCATCACTCAGCATATCTACCACAATGCTGGTAAGGTCTGGGGCTAGGGCTTGTTCCCCTTTGCCATAGCTAAACGATTCCAGGATGTTGCCCTTGTTGTCGGTAATAAGCAAGAAGGGTGTCGGCGGAATATAGCGACCTCCACTGGCAAGCGTGTTGTATGCCGTGGTAAGCTCAAGCGGCGTTACCTCGCCCCCGCCGAGCGTTAGCGAAAGCCCATAATTTTGGATACCCCGTTTTAGCCCCTCACGAATACCCACGCGGTTGAGCAGGTCAAGCGTATACTGGATACCTGAGAAATCTAAGGCTTTGACCGCTGGCATATTGAGCGAATTTGCCAATGCCCCGCGAATACGCACCGGTCCATACCAACTGCGCGTGTAGTTATGGGGACGATATTTGGTGCCATCACCGGCATCAAATGCGGTGGGGACATCCATAATCACGGTGGCAGGGTTCATCCCCTGCTCCATAGCCGCGAGGTAGGTAAACGGCTTGAGGGCAGACCCCGGCTGCCGCTCACGGATGGCAACGTTCACCTGCCCATCGAGCACATTGCCCTCTTCACCATAAGTTGTCGTTGGCTTGACCGCGTTGTAGTCTATGCTGCCCACCATCGCCAGGATTTGCCCCGTGTAGGGTTGCATCACTACCACCGCCGCATTGTGAATGTTGCGGTACTCCAAACTGGTGATATGTTCGGCAGCTTTTTGTTGCACCATACGCTGAATGTTGAGGTCAAGCGTGGTATAGATGTTTAGTCCGCCTTCTGACACGAGTTTTTGCCCATACTTCTCTTCCAACAGTTTACGGGCATAGAAGACGAAATGGGGCGCGTTGATTGGCACTTCTTGCGGGGTAAAGCGCAATTTTTGGGCAGCAGCACGGCGAGCTTCGCGCTCGGTGATATAGCCCTCGTCTACCATCTGGCGCAACACCGCCACATGCCGCCACTTGGGGGGCGAAATATCATCAGGCAACTGGTAGTCTGACGAGAGCCACCCCTCATCAAGCACCACGCCCGGTAAAAAGCCGCCTGCCTCATCGTGCTGGAGGTGGGTAATGGGGTCATACTTGCTTGGAAGCTGCGGCAGTCCACTGAGCAGCGATGCTTGGGCAAGCGTGAGATCGCTGGCGTGGATACCAAAGTAGACCTGACTTGCCGCCTCTATGCCATAGGCAAGATTGCCATAGTACACTTCGTTGAGGTAGAGTTCTAGGATTTGCTCTTTGTTGTAGTACTGGTTGAGTTCCAGGGCTAGGATGATCTCTTTGAACTTGCGTTCATACCGCTTCTCATAGCTGCGTTCTTCATCAGACAGGATGACATTTTTGATGACCTGTTGGGAAATGGTAGAAGCTCCGCTTACCTCTTCATCCGCGTTGATGTTTTGGTAGAGTGCTCGCATAATGCCCTCGTAATCTACGCCAGGGTTGGAGAAGAAGGTTTTATCTTCTATGGCAATGGTTGCCTGAATGACTAGCGGCGAGATGTCGTCAAGGCTAACGTTGATACGCTTACCAGAGCCAAAAAACTCATACAACAACGTCCCGTTGCGATCATAGATACGTGATGAGTGGAAGGTATCGTGGGTATCAAGCGCATCAAGCCGCGGTTTGAGCGTGGCAGCAATTTGGGAGTAGGTAAGAAAGCCTGTCGCTATCATGGTGATAACTGTGGCAACGCTAAGTACCACAAAGAGCGCGACCATCTGGGCGAAGAGGCGCGGGACGGGGGAGACCACCGTTTCGCCTATTCTGCCGCGGCGAAACAAGCCAGGGTAGGCAGCAGTACGCCGATGGCGGGCTAGGCTGCGATAGGTTCGGGAAAGTGAACGGTTAGGGATCATGCCTTGTTGCTTGAAAACTCTCTCTACGCTGTAGTTGGTAGATTGTACTCTCTGGTACGCATTGTAGCAATGTGGGGGGGAAAAAGCAAGCATGCAAATGGCAAGCACCTTGCAGTATGATTACAGAAATAGCCCGTAAAGCCCAGGTGCTTTAGCCCTGGGATAGAAGGGTTTT
>CAYPHM010000180.1:0-7127 GCA_964410555.1 uncultured Chloroflexaceae bacterium
GCGGGCGGGGGTGGGAAGGGGGGTATCAGCCCTAGAAGAGCGATTTTCGCATATAGAACCACTCCCGCTGCCCAAAGATAAAGCGGGTCATCCACGAACGACGGACGGCTACCTTGCGAAAGCCGTATTGCACATAGAGTATACGCGCCCCTTCGTTGATACTGCTGACGTATAGCCCAAGATAGGTTTTGCCATAGACGTAGCGGGCTTGTTGCTCTATTTCCTTGAGCAACGCCTGTGCCACCCCCTGCCGACGAAAGGGCTTGAGGACGGCAACGTCTGTGATAAACCCCTCGCCGCGCCCTATGGCATGACTGAGCAACGAGAGGGCAAACATAGACCGCGTAGCCCCCCATAACCCAAGCGTTTGTTGGAAGGCGAGATCAACTGAACCGCTTTTGTCTGTTCCCATTTCGTGGGTTCGGAGCATAGCGGTGCCGATAACCTGCCCTTGCCATTCTGCCACGAGCATACCTCGCAGGGCAGAGATACCCTGTCGATGCCATGCTGCTTCCATTGCAGCTACCCCTTTGGTAATACCCTTTTCCCCAAACGCCCCACCAAACTTGTCAGCGAACGCTTCTTGGTGCAAGGTCAGAATAGGGAGTATATCATCTAAGGAAGCCGCCCGGATATGGAGCGAGGGATGGCTACGTGGTTCTAGCAAAGGGAACGCCGAGATACTCACGACATCGCCTATGCGGACTCTTGGTGTTCCGCCAGCCGTCGGTCTAGGCGGGCGGAGATGTCCCGATACATATCGCCGCGCATCTGTGCCGCTTGGAGCCTTCTTCGTAGCTCCATAATCCAGACAAACGACCCTGAGAGGGCTAGGATAAGCATTAGGGAGAGCTTTTTCATAGAATAATCCTTTCTGTCATATGGCAATGGTACATTGCCCTGTTGCCTATACCGCAGCTTGCTGCTGCCGCTGCCGCCAAGTAACGTACAGCACGATACTCGCTGCGACAGCAACGTTGAGTGAGGCAATATGCCCTTCCATTGGTAAGCGTACCAGAAAATCACACCGGGTACGGGTCAAGCGGGCAAGCCCGCTGCCCTCTGCCCCAATGACCAGGGCAAGGGGCATGGCAAGGTCTGCTTGGTCAAAGTCTTGGGAACGGGGGTCTTGCTCAACCCCGGCGACCCAGATATTGCGCTGCTGGAGATCGGAGATTGCCTGGGCGAGATTGCCCACCTGCACTATTTGGAGGTGTTCGCTGGCTCCGCTGCTGGCATTGACCACTGCCGCCGTAATGCCTGCCGCTCGCCGTTCCGGGATAATGATGCCATGCACACCGGCGGCTTCTGCGGTGCGTAGCAGTGTCCCAACATTTTGCGGGTCTTGCACATGGTCAAGCATCAGCAAGAGGGGAGTCTGTTGGCGTTCATCTGCTAGGGCTAAACAGTCCTCGGTTTCAACGTAGGGGTAATCGCTGGTCTCCAACGCGACCCCTTGATGGTTTGCCCCTTGTAGCCGTCTGGATAGGTCTTGGCGGTTGGTCTGCTCAATGGGCAGGTTGAGGACGGCTGCCTGCTGGCGTACCTCTTGGATAATCCCTTTTTCGTTCGTTGTCTCAGCTATGAAGAGTCGCCGGTGCTTGCGCCGCCCGGCGACCAGCGACTCATAGATAGCATTTCTGCCATAGAGTATATCACCCATTTGTGGTGCTCACTTGTTTGTTCCCCTGTTTCATGTCAACGTCCAATTTTGTTCCCCTAACCCCTTCCTCTTCAGGCAACCCCCATCCCCTGCCCTTCCCCCGCAAGCGGGAGAAGGGAGACCGGACTGCTCCCCCTCGCCCTCTGGGAGCGGAGGCAGGGGGGAGAGGAAGTCAAATCCCCAACGCATTTTTGATGCGCCCAAAGAACCCCTCGTCACGCTCGCCTGATGCATCCCCCTTATCAAGCGTTTGGTAGAGTTCCTCAAAGAGCTTGCGCTGGTGCTCATTGAGCTTCTTTGGTACGACTACCCGAGTGACGATAACCTGATCGCCACGTCCATTCTGGCGCAGGAAGGGAACCCCCTTACCGCGTAGGCGAAAGACCTGCCCATTCTGTGTACCGGGCGGCAGCTTAAACTTCTCATCGCCATCTAGCGTGGGAACCGTTATATCATCACCAAGCGCAGCCTGGGCAACGTTGACCTGAAGTTCCAGGATGATGTCCTGCGCCTCACGCATAAAGACCGAGTGAGGTTGTACTTCCAACGTTACGTAGAGATTCCCGTGGGTACCGCCACGAGGCCCAGCCTCTCCCTCACCACTAATGCGTATTTGCGAATTGCTGTCTACCCCCGCAGGGACTTTTACCGTAATTTGGCGTTTTTGCCGCTTGCGTCCTTCGCCATCGCAGGAGGGGCAGGGAGTGGGGATAATTTTCCCCGTACCGCCACACCGATCACACATTGCGACAGTGACCATATTGAACAGGGGAGAGCGTTGGCGAACTTCGCCAGTGCCACGACACTGGGGGCAGGAAACGGGGGATGAGCCAGCTTTGGCACCCGACCCACTACACCCATCACAGGTTTCTAACCGGTAAAACTCAATTTGCTTTTCGCAGCCAAAGACAGCATCCTCAAAGGTAAGCGGCAAATTGTAGCGCAGGTCTGCCCCACGCGGCGGACCGCGATGCCCCCGACCACCGCCCATGCCGCCCATGCCCCCAAAGAAAGTCTCAAAGATGGAACTAAAGTCTCCCCCAAAGACTTCAGAGGGATCAAAGCCAGCAACACCGCCGCCCCCTGGCATGGCGTGTCCAAACCGGTCATACATCGCCCGCTTTTCGTTGTCGGAGAGTACTTCATAGGCTTCATTGATTTCTTTGAATTTGTCGGCAGCATCTTCGGCTTTATTCACATCTGGATGATATTGGCGAGCTAACCGACGAAACGCCTTTTTTATTTCCTCTGGTGTCGCATTACGTTGTACTCCCAATACTTTATAATAATCACGTTTTGCACTGGTTGCCATACCCTTATACCTTTAATTTTGCTATATTTCGCTAGTTAGCTAATTATCCTGTTTTTCTTCCGAAGAACTCGCTCGTTTATCCGTTGTCTCTGATGAATCAGCAGAATCAGCAGAATCAGCAGAGGATGCCGATGGTGTATCTGATGGAGTTTCTCCCGTCTCAGCTGTCCCATGCTCAGCTGTCCCATGCTCAGCTGTCCCGGTCTCTGCTGTCGCCGCGTGTTCTTGTTGATTCTTCACTTCGTAGACGATTTTGTGGACTGGTTGAAGGGCTACATTAAGCGAGTCAATATGGTTGAGTATCGTTTCAATGTTGTCGTCTCCCTTGACTGCTTGCAGACGGCTGACCTGTTCTTGTACTGTGGTGCGAGTCTGCTCATCGAGCTTGTCTTGGGCTTGGGACAAGAGCCGTTGGGCGGTGTAGAGGGCATGGTCTGCACTGTTCTGTGCCGTGATAAGCTCTTTATACCGCCTGTCTTCTTCAAGATGTTCTTGAGCATCTTTCATCATCTGGTCAATTTCATCTCTGGTTAAGCCAGACGAAGCGGAGATGGTAATGTGCTGTGCTTTGCCCGTTGCGGTATCCTTTGCGGAGACATGCGTTATTCCGTTGGCATCTAGGTCAAACATCACTTCAATCTGGGGATTGCCCCGCGGGGCATGGGCTATGCCCGTTAATTCAAACTTGCCCAAACTCTTGTTGTGACGAGCTTCGGTTCGCTCACCCTGGAGCACATGGATTTCTACCGTCTCTTGGTTATCGCTGGCGGTGGTAAAAATGCGGCTTTTGCGGGTGGGGATAGTTGTGTTGCGCTCGATGAGCGTAGTCATCACGCCACCGAGCGTTTCAATACCAAGCGTTAGCGGGGTAACATCGAGCAGGAGCAGATCCTTGACCTCGCCGCCCAAAATACCCGCTTGGATCGCCGCGCCGGTGGCGACCACCTCATCGGGGTTGACGCTCCTAGTTGGCTCTTTGCCAAAGAACGCTTGCACTGCGGCTTGCACCGCTGGCATACGGGTCTGCCCCCCCACGAGCAACACTGCGTCTATTTTTGCGAGTTGCAGTTCTGCATCCTTGAGGGCTTGACGTACTGGTTCCATACTGCGCTCGATGAGGTCGGCAGTAAGCTGCTCCAACTTGGCACGACTGAGTACCAGATTGAGATGTTTGGGTCCATGCTCGTCGGCGGTAATGAAGGGCAGGTTGATTTCCGTTCGCAAGACGGTACTCAATTCCATTTTGGCTTTTTCGGCTGCTTCTTTGAGCCGTTGCAGTGCCATACGATCTTCGTACAGATTGAGACCGTGTTCTTGCTGAAATTCGCTGACCATCCACGCAATAATGCGATGGTCAAAGTCATCGCCGCCCAAGTGGGTGTCGCCGCTGGTCGCCTTGACTTCAACAACTTCTTGGCTCAACTCCAGTATGGAAATATCAAAGGTGCCGCCGCCCAAGTCGTAGACGGCGATAACCGCCTCCTCGCCCTTTTTGTGCATCCCATAGGCAAGCGCACTGGCGGTAGGTTCGTTGATAATGCGAAGCACCTCAAGCCCGGCGATCTTGCCGGCATCTTTGGTAGCTTGACGCTGGCTATCGTTGAAATAGGCGGGTACGGTGATGACGGCTTGGCTGACTGGCTCGTTTAGGTAGGCTTCGGCATCTTGCTTGAGTTTCTGCAAGATCATAGCCGAGATTTCCGGCGGGGCATATTCACTTCCCCCTACCAGCACTCGCACATCTCCATTGGGGGCAGCACTAAGATTGTAGGAGATGCTGCCTTGCTCTTGCTGCACTACCGGGTCTTGGTATTTTAGCCCCATAAACCGTTTGACCGAGGAGACGGTATTTTCTGGGTTTGTCACAGCTTGACGGCGGGCAACCTGCCCTATCAAGCGTTCGCCTGTTTTGCTCATAGCAAAGACAGAGGGGGTCAGACGTGACCCTTCGGCACTGGGAATGACCACGGGGTCTCCCCCCTCGATCACTGCCATAACCGAGTTGGTTGTGCCGAGGTCTATGCCGATAACTTTTGCCATGTCTTTGCTGCTCCTTTGCTGGTTTGCTTGAGGTGTTGTCTGTTGGTCATGTTCATGTGTTTGCTACTAGTGCTAGTTGAGAAGTATGGGGGGACACCCCTAGCGTGTATCCCCCTAGGATAATTTCCCCTTTGGTTGTGCGCGTGTTCGTTCATTCACCAACTTTTATCCACTTTTGCCGACCTTGACCATTGCCGGGCGGATGATGCGGTCATGCAGTTTATATCCCTTTTGTAATTCCTCGACAACCTTCTCATTCTGTCCCTCAACCTCTTCATAGGCAACGGCGTGGTGGAGGTTGGGGTCGAAGTCTTGCCCCACCGCCTCAATAGGGGAAACGTTTTCGCTTTCCATCAGGGTCGTGAATTTCTGGCGGATCATGCCAATGCCAGAGACCCAGGGAGATTCGGCTATGTCTGCTGGGACGCTCTCGATAGCGCGTTCAAAATCATCGAGTATTTGCAACATTTTTAAGAGCAAGCCGGCGTTGGCATTCTTTTTGATTTCTTCCCGCTCTGCGTCTGTACGACGCTTGTAGTTCTTGTGGTCGGCAATAGCCCGCAGCCATTGATCTTTGTATTCGGTGGCTTGCGCTTCAGCTTGCAGAAGCCGCTGTTCAAGCTCTGTGGCACTCTTTGGGGTATCGTCAATGGTAGTCGTTGTGGTTGATGAAGGATCATCCCCCTGTACCACTTCACCCTCAATCGGGGGGGGTTCTTGGTGGGTATGGCTCTGGTCTGTGGTTGGGGTTTGGGTTGTCTTATCCCCACCATAGGATTCTTGCGGTTGATTCATAGTTTCTCCTGGTTTTTCCTGGTGTATCATAATCGCTTCTCCTTTTGGATGTAGTCGCTTTCTTTATGTCCCGGAGTTTTGTTTTTAGCTCAACTGAGGATCACTTCCATACAGTTCTTTCAACAGATCGCTCATCACCAGCGAAAGGTAGCGTACTGCTGCAATAGATTGGGGGTAAGACATACGGGTTGGGCCAATAACCCCCAATACCCCCGCCACCTCGCCATCCACCCCATACCGGGAAAGGATGACACTATATTGGTGCAACTCTTTGTCGGGGTGCTCTTCCCCAATAATCACTTGTACATCGTCTTGGGTAAGCGTTTGGAGCAGGAGCGTACCGAGCGTCTTACTGCTCCGCAAGACTTCGAGCATCTGGCGCATGCGCTCAATAGCGCGATTGCTGTCTTCTTGCTTCATAAGCGTTGGCAAAAACTCTGGTTGGCTAAGAATTTCAAGTAACCCATCGCTGTAAATTTGCTGATTAATTTCCTCTTCAAACTGCCGCATAGAACGAATAACCAGCTGCAAAATATGTTGTTCAAAGGGGCTAAACTCGCTCTGGTAGAGCGTCGGGTCTCGCTGGATGAGCTGTTCCAAATGTTCAATAGGCTTGTCTGCGCTGTGCTCATTGATGTGGGTTGAGATACTGCGTAGCTCTTTTTGCGTGTAGGGAGTATCCAGCGTGATGACCTGTTGCTTAACTGTCCCCCCATGCAAGACTAACACCATCAGGATAACCATGTCGTTGATAGAGATGAGTTCTAGGTGTTTGATCTGGACTTGGTAGGCACGGGGGGGGGTTATGACAGATGCGGCTTTGGCTTTGTGGGCAAGCAATGACGCAGCAAGCTGTATCCACTGTTGCAAATCGCCGTGGACATTGTAAAACTGCTCGCGGATGGTAGCCTGTTCTTCAATTGAGATGGGCTTATCGTCCATCAGGTGTTCAACAAAGCAGCGGTAGCCTGCATCGGTAGGGATGCGCCCGGCTGATGTGTGCAATTGAACGAGATAGCCGAGTTCTTCGAGTGCTGCAAATTCATGGCGCACGGTAGCCGAAGACATGGGCAGTTCATATTTTCGTACTAGCAACTCCGAGGCTACCGGGGATGCTCTGTCTATAAATTCCTGGATCACCAGTTTCAATAGTAATTGGCGACGTTCGGTAAGCTCAGGCACAACTGATGCTACCTCCAAATTAGGTTTGCTCTTGCCCACCAGCCTTTCTTTGTGGGGTGCAAGGGATAGGATGACAGATCGTGACAACTCCCAATCCTAAAGGATTGGGCTTCTCAGACAACCCTCCCCACAGGG
>CAYPHM010000181.1:0-6942 GCA_964410555.1 uncultured Chloroflexaceae bacterium
ATGGGGGGTTGCGTAGTGGGGGAAGGGGCAAGGGGATGGGGGCAGCCCGGAACAACCCCCCGCTCCCCCCGCTCCCCCGCTCCGTCCTTTCGGGTCTTGTTATGCATATCCTTTTGTGGTATCATAGCTATACAATTTCTATAGATATGCAACTATATTCCATGAGAGAGCTATTTTTAGAGCGTCCCCGTAATCACCCAGAATATTTTAGAGTAGAGTAATCTATGAAAGCACTGATCTTTCGCCAGCATGGAGAGCTAGACCAACTCGAATACGCTGATGTCCCAGAGCCAGTTGTTGGACCAGAAGAAGTCCTTGTCCGCGTTAAAGCTGTTGCCCTCAACCACCTAGACCTCTGGGTCCGCCGTGGTGGTATTCCCGGTTTATTCCTCACCCTGCCGCATATTGGCGGCAGCGACATTGCCGGCATTGTAGAAGCTGTCGGCGATAATGTGACCGACCTGTGGGTCGGCAGCCATGTTGTTGTCAATCCATCGTTGATTGCAGACCATAGCAATCCCATTCCCGATATTAGCATTATTGGTGAGCACACTCCGGGCGGCTTTGCCGAGTATGCCGTTGTCCCGGTAGAAAACCTCATGCCCATTCCGCCTAATTGGAGCTTTACTGACGTTGCATCAACGCCGGTAGTGTTTCAGACCGCGTGGCGAGCACTGATTACCCGCGCTCAGCTACGCCCTGGCGAACGGGTGCTCATCCAGGGGGCAGGCGGGGGTGTGGCTACCGCCGCCATCCAGATAGCCAAGCTCGCTGGTGCCTACGTCTATGCGACTACCAGCACCCCCGAAAAAATGGAGCAGGCAAAAGCTCTGGGTGCAGATGAGGTTATCAACTACCGCGAAAAAGATGTCGCCAAGACAGTATGGCAGGGCACCAACAAGCGTGGGGTTGATGTCGTGCTCGAAAATGTTGGCGCACAAACATGGGACGAGAGTATGCGAATGTTGGCGCGTGGCGGCAGGCTCGTCACCTTTGGCGCAACCAGCGGTCCCATAGGCGAGACCAATATTAACCTGCTGTTCTGGAAACAGCTCTCCCTTATCGGGACAACCGCTGCGACTCATCCAGAATTTCGCCAGGTGATGGACCTTATCTTTGCCGGGCGGCTCAAGCCTGTTGTAGACCGAGTACTTCCTCTGAGCGAAGGGCGCGAAGCCCAACGTATCTTGGAAGCAGGCGAGCAGTTCGGTAAGATTGTGCTCGAACCCTAGCACGTTTTTGACGGTCTGGTGAGCAATTTAGCTAGTACCAGACCGTTGTACCCTATGCAGCAACCATCCTGGCTATTGCGCTGGTTTCCCCTAGCCTTCGCTCTGGTGTTGGCTATTATTCTGCGCCTTGTGCTTTGGGGAAATCTCCCCCGCGAGGGGATGATCAGCGATGAAGCCGAGTACCTCGCGGCGGCAACATGGCTCGCGCAGGGGCGAGGGTTTGCATGGCATCAGGGGTGGCTTTGGACTCGCGCCCCGCTCTACCCCATGTTTCTTGCCTTGCATATCCGCTTGTTTGGCTTGACGCTTATCCCCATCTACCTTTCGCAACTCGCCCTGAGTCTGCTCAATGTGGTATTGGTCTATGTCCTAAGCATCCAAGCCAGCCGGTATATCCCCTTCCGGTATCCCACATCATCCCTACGCCATCCTGCCAGCATAGCAGCAATCCTTGCTGCCCTCTGTTTCCCCATAGCGACATACCCCCAGATGCTCTTGAGCGAAACGCTCTTCCTAACACTACTTTTGGGCATGTTTGTCGTGGCGGGGTGGTGGGCAAGCATATGGGAAAATACCCCCGCTTCCCATAGCCCCTCTCCCCCTGCCCCCGCTCCCATACAGGGCGAGGGGGAACCAAACACATCCTTCTCCGCAGAGACGGAGAACCGCAAAGGCGCAGAGAATTGGACAACAACGGGCATGGGAGAGGGGAAAACGCCGCTGCCCCCGCTTGTGCTGCTTATCCTAGCGGGTATGCTGATGGGGTTGGCAACGCTGACCCGTGGGCTAACGCTTGGCTTTGTGCCGCTGATGGTCGGGTGGGTAGCGTGGGTGGCGTGGCGGCAGCGGGGCAAACTCCCCCGCATTGTTGCCCCCATAGCTTTTGTGGTAGCCTTCTTAGCCGTGCTGTTGCCCTGGTCGCTGTATGCCAGCTCGCTGTATGGCGGCATGATCATTGTGGATACAACGAGTGCGTACAACCTGCTGCTTGGGGTACGCACCGCTACCAATGACCCGCGTAGCAGCACGACCACACGCCAATTTGCCGAAGCCCTCGTCAATGAGCAATTGTCGCCACGGGAGCGCAACGAAATGTTGGCACCATCCTGCCTGATGCAGCAGCAAGACCCCCGTTTGCTTGCCCTACAAGCACAGCCTATCGCCAGCATCACCCAAGTCGAGCGACAGCGCATTATGACGGCAGAGGCGTGGTGTGTGCTGCGTCAACACCCTATGGGTTTTGTCCACAAGAGTTTTCAAGAGATAGTCCGCTTTTTTCAGATAAACTACACGGGAGCAGAGCGGATGAGTAGCGGCTTTGCGGTAGGGCGATTACCGCACTGGTATGCGGTAATGCTCTTCCTGCTTGACGACACGCTCTATGTGCTGATGCTGCCGTTGGCAATTATCGGGTGGGCAAGCCACCGCTCACCATTGCGCCCGCTTGTGGGATGGTGGTTTGCCTATTTGCTGTTGACTGCCCCGTTGCTCTTTGCCATCAACCGCTTTCGCCTGCCATTGCTCCCGCTGCTCGCCGTCTATGCACCGCTGGCATTGAGCCGTTGGCTCCAGCCAAAACTACCCGCTCCCCCTGCCCCCGCTCCCATACAGGGCGAGGGGGGGATACATCCGCTCGTTGACACTCGCGGCTCATTTGGCGGGGGAAGGATACATCCGCTCGTTGACACTCGCGGCTCATTTGGCGGGGGAAGACCTACCCCTGAAAGTTCCCCTGCCCCCGCTCCCATAACAGGCGAGGGGGAACCGCCGCCATCTTGCCGTTTCCCTTCTCCCGCTTGTGGGGGAAGGGCTAGGGATGGGGGAGATACCCAAAAGGGATGGGGGTTACGTACCAGTAAAGGGGCAGCAGGGGTATTGGCACTATTGTTGGCGATGGTGTCGCTCACGCCCTACGCCTACCTGCAACTGCCCCCTACTCCGTTGTCATCTTACATGGGACCGTATCCATCTAGTGTGGTGTGTACCCATATTGCTTGGATAACCCGTCCCATAGGAGAGCGTTCGCAACGGGTAATAGATGCGCTTGGTGCTGGTGCTGGCAACCAGGCGCAAATATTGTTGTCCCAATATGCTATGTTGAAGACCAGTGTGCCTAGCGTGACGGTGCGGGTAGCACAACTTGCGCCGCCATTGATTGCCGGGGTGCAGGGGCAGCCGGCGCAGGGGCTTGCGTTGTTGCCAGATATGCAAACCATAGATGCCCATAACGATTGGCAATCTGCCATTGTGCGTGGCGACCTGTTGCGGCGCATGGGGGATGAGGCAGGGGCAAAAGCCGCCTTTACCCCCGTCTATGTAGACGATCACAACCCGGTAGATTGGGCGTGGGAATGGCTGCATCCAACGCCAACACGACAGATAGACTTAGCCGGTAATCTTGACTTGGGCTATATCAAGGGGTTTTACCTGGGCGAAGGCGACCCATCAGCAGATGGGACGTTTCGCTGGTCTGCCCCGCAAGCATGGCTACGCTTCCCACAGCAGGGGCAGGCAAATCCCCAACAGCTGTGTTTGCGAGCAGATGGGCGCGGTATCCCAACGGATAGGGAGCAGTGGCAGGTACGGGTGGTGCAAATGTTGCCTACTACCCCCCGTCTGCTTGGGACGCTAACCATTGAGCGGACGGTGCAAGAATATTGTGTGCCAGTGGAGCCAATGTCGCCCGGTGCTGATCTGGTCATCAAGCTGGAGAGCGACAGTTTTGTGCCGCCTGCCGCCGACCTGTTGGCGCAGCAGGGACCGCAAACGGGGCAGCTACGCATTATGGGAGTACGGTTAGATTGGGCAGAGTTGCGGGCGGGGGGGCATGCCAAATAATACCCCCTCACGCCACCTGCTATGGTATGCGCTGCTGGCAGGTGTGCTGCTGGTCGGGGCAGCGTTGCGTCTGCTGGTCTGGCACTGGCATACCTACTACCCGCTTGGCGGCGACGAGCAGGAGTATCTCAACCAAGCCCTGGTACTTTTGCGTGAGCATCGTTATACCGAACTGCGCTTTATGCGTCCGCCACTGTATGGAGTCTTTCTCGCTGGCAGCATCCTGTTGGTAGACTCGCTGGTACAACAGTTGCGGCTTGTGCAGGTCGTCATCAGCACCTTGACGATTATCCCTATGTGGCTGCTCACCCAAGAGCTAACCAACCGGGAAAATGAACATAGCCTACCCACTCCCCCTGCCCCCTCTCGCATAAAGGGCGAGGGGGACAAGACGTTGCATGCAACGTCTCACCGGTACCCCTTTCCCTCACTGTGGGAAGCGGGACGGGAGGGTAGTCCAAAACACGCTGCTACTCTTGCAGCATTGCTCTGTGCAGTCAACTACACGTTGGCTGACTACGCCACCGAACTGCTTACCGAGACGGTCTTTCTGTTTGGCTTGACGCTGTTACTTTGGCTATTGCTACGAACAGCACGAGTATCCCATTGGGGCATGGCGTTGGTAACAGGACTCGTGCTTGGCTTGCTCTGTCTAGTCCGTTCTGTCGCTTTGCCCCTGCTGCTGCTTGGGGCAGGTTGGCTCTTGTTGCAACGGTGGGGGGAATGGCGGCGTAGTGTAGTGCTGAGTAGCGTATTTGTTGCCGGGGCATTGCTGGTTATCATGCCCTGGACTATCCGCAACACCACGACCTATGGCGGGGTCATCCTCATTGACACCACCGGGGCAGAAAATCTGTGGCTTGACAATGCCCCACAAGGGCGCGAGTCTGTCAAGGCGCAGCTGTATGCAATGGGTGAAGACCGGCTGGCACGGCAGCAAATCGCCATGCAGAATGGCACCGAGGCAATCCTCGCCGCCCCATCGCGTTTTGTTGCCAAAGCATGGGGGGAGTTGCTCAAGCTAGTTGCACTAGAATACACCGATGATATGCTAGACCGCCGGGCTATCTGGGTGCCAACGGCAGAGGTATGGGTACGCTTGCTCGCCGGCGATCTGCTATTTGTCATGATAGTCGTCGGTGGGACAGCGGGGTTATTAGGGTTTGGTGTGAGGGGGAAGAAAGGGTTACTGCCGCTCTCGCCGCGTTGGTTGTTGTTGCCGTGGGTGCTGTATATTGTCCTCACCGCGTTGGTTTTCCATGTGGAGCTACGCTATCGGCTGCCCCTTTTCCCGGTGTTGCTCCCATATACGGCGATCTTTTTAACGAGTGTTTGGCGTGTTCTTTCTCCCCATACCCCCACTCCACTACCAAAACAAGAGAGAGCGACCACAGACTCCCTTCCCCCCATTGTGGGATGTGCGGTAGGGGATGGGGGGACTGCTCCCGAACCCTCTCCCCCTACCCCCTCTCCCATAAAGGACGAGGGGGAGACATCACCGGAGAGCATGCTACGTCTCTACAAACGAAATTACGCTTATGGGACGCAAGGTGGGCTATGGCGTATGGTGCCGGTGTTGGCTATCCTGTTGCTTATGCTGCTCCACAAGCCCTACCCCCTGCTGGCGTGGCAGCTTGGCAACAAACACCTACACCTGGCACAGGCGCAGTCTGCGCTTGAACAGGGCAACACAACAGCGGCAACAGCGAACGCAACCCAGGCGTTGGCGTATGATGCGGAGTCTGTGTTGGCACGGGTAGCGTTGGCACAGGCACAGCGGCTAGACCAGCGGGAGCAGCAGGCAGAGCAGACCCTGCGCGAAGCCATAGCCATATTGCCCGCACACCCGCTCCCCCACCTGCTGCTTGGTGATGTATTGCGCTTGGCGGGGCGCAGCGCGGAAGCACAGGCGGAGTTTGCCTATGAGACGGCTACCTTGCAGGATGTGCAAATGTGGCTCTGGGAGCGTACCCACACCCCGCCGCCTGCTATGCTTGATGTGGGCAATGGGCTTGATTTGGGGTACATTCACGAGTTTACCGCTGCATTGCCAGACACCCACTGGCGATGGACTACCGGCTATGCCCAGGTACGGCTTGCCCCCCCCGCCGCCACATCCCCCGCCACGCTAACGCTACGGTTAGCCTCTGGCAGATCATCACCTGTGCCGCCAACAACGGTAGTAGTAACATTGCCAAGTGGTCAGCAGCAGTCGTTGGCAGTGGGGGCAGGTTGGCAGGAGTATGCTGTGCCATTGGGCAAGGATGATGCGGCAGCAGCACAGCAGAGCGGGGCGTTGGTGGTGACGTTGGACAGCGCGACCTTCACGCCGCGTGAGGATGACCCCACGAGTGATGATGGGCGCGTGTTGGGGGTGATGGTAGACTGGGTAGGTCTCAGGAGGTATTTAGCCGATCAGTAATCGCAAAGGATAAAGGCAGAGCCTCTTGCTGTGTTACAATAATGGTTTTCGTATTCCATCATTCCATCGTTGAAAGGAACCACCATATGAAACAGACCTTGCATCTTTCCACTACTACCCCCTACCTGCCTGGATACCTTCTAGCCACATTTGGCGCACTCGCCTACGCCGCCACTGGTCCCCTCATCAAATACCTGCTAGAAACCCATCATGTGCTCCCGCTTGCGCTTGCCTTCTGGCGCGATGGGTTTATTGGCATTGCCTGTCTTGTTGGCGTATTGCTGATCAATCCTGCCCTGCTCCGCATCGGTTGGCGGCAGTTTCGCCGGTTTGCGCTGATAGGGGTAACAAGTATCGCCTTCTTTCATATGTGCTGGATTTACAGAAATAGCCCATAAAGCCCAGGTGCTTTAGCCCTGGGATAGAAGGGCTTTCTCCGCTTCAGCCGCT
>CAYPHM010000182.1:0-6937 GCA_964410555.1 uncultured Chloroflexaceae bacterium
TGAACACCGCGCAGCCCCCCATCCCCCTGCCCCGCGTCCCACCGCGCAGCCCCCCATCCCCCTGCCCCGCGTCCTACCGCGCATCTCCCCATCCCCTGCCCCGCGTCCTACCGCGCATCTCCCCATCCCCTAGCTCTTTTCCCCACAGCGGAGGGAAGGGAATACAAAGAGACGTTGCATGCAACGTCTCTACCCCCCTCGCCCTTTGGGTTTAGGGGGCGGGGGGGAGAAGGGGCTAGGGGATGGGGGCTGCCCGGAACAACCTGCTCCCCCTGCTCTCGTGCGCCCTCACACCCACAATATACCACACGCGGGGATGGGGGCAAATTTGCTAGGAACCTTGACCTTGCTACGTAACAAAAATCGGGTTGGTGAAGAGCCACGGGCGACCACTCCGATGGTACGCCTCGATGCGGTAGACCCCTGGTGTGTCTATCACTTCACAGAGTGCTCTCTTTGCCCGTGTGTGGAGTGTGCCATTGTGGATGAGGCGCACCTCAACCGTGCGACCCATATCAGCAAACAACCTGAAGTTCCCCTCGGCTAACGAGAAACTATCGCCTATTGTCCAATGGTAACGGTCTGTTCCACGGGTTATGACAATCTGCACATGGGAAACGTCCCCGTCCATACGGTTGGCAAAGACCAACATCCCCTGCCGCAGCGCATAGAAGACCTGCTCACGAGCTTGGTTAGCATCAGGTGAGAGCGGTTTGTCGAGGAGCAGGTAGTTGACCAGCGCATGGAAGGAGCGATGGTAGGAAAGCACCTCAACCGTCCCCCCCCACGGGGCGCGATGGCGCAAAGCGTGGGCATCTACCCCTGCTACCCCAAAGGTGCGCTTGCCTGCCACATTCAGCCGATCCCACCACGCCAGCACATTTCTTGTTGGACCGTGTAGCCCCTGGCGCAAAAAGAAGAAATACCAAAACTTGTTGAGGGGGGTAAGTGATGATCCCCAGTCGCTCATCAGGTTCCAGATTTCTAGCCCCATCGTTTGCCCATCACGATTGCTCGGACCATCTATAGCCCAGTCCTCCCATTGGTAGGAGTTCTTTTTCACCTTGCTGATGATACGGTCATCAGGGTGGGCAATAATGCCAAAGCCCCCCTGGGCATACACCGCATCTACAAACTGCTGTGGGGGCAGCGTGTGGCTTATGACCTCATCCACCTTGAGCGCGAGCAGGTGATTACGGGACGGGGTAATCTCATTCCCCACGATGACCAGCACATCACCATGCCAGCCTTCATACGGCTTGCCCCCAAGTGAGTTGTGGTCCGTAATAACAATCCAATGCAAGCCGGCTTCGTGGGCAGCTTTGACGATGGTTTCTATAGAGCTATCGCAGTCGTGCGAGTATTGGCTATGGATGTGGATTGCTCCAGCACATAGCCCTGGGGTTTGTGCTTGTTGTTGCTTCATTCAGGTAATTTCTAGGGTGGTGGTGGCACACATGCCGGTGGTTCCGTCATCCAGGGACGGTACAGGATGTTATTCCCCACCGAGTCGCCACGCCCTTCGGGATTCTCCGTGGGGTGGTAGGGACCAGAGGTATCCCCCCACCAGTTGAACTGCATATTCAGCTGCACCTCACTGGTAGCTCCGCGTCCGATACCATGCTCCTCATAGTAGGCAGTAATCGGGGCAATATGCCCATCTATCAAGTTATCGTAGATGTTGAGGCGAAAGTTTGGGACTTGTGAAGTTTCAGAACGCAAACTTAGCCCATCGGTAGAGCCGACCAGCGAATTGCAAGCCAGCGTCCCCTCAATTGGCCCGTTGGTAGAGATAAGCAGATTTGCCCCAATCTCGCCCTCGTTGGGGGTTGGCATATACAGCAAGTTTTTCTGGATGTCCATACCCAGGGTAAAGTATGCCCCCACATTGTTGATGCTGACAACGGGTGAGCCACTGCTCATCCGGTTGCCGCCAAACCGATTATTGTGTAGGGTAATGGTATTGCCCTGATTGTAGGTCGCATTGAGTGCGCCGCCATAGGGAAAATCATTACCGTAAACTTGGCTGTCCCGCATATCAAGCTGGCTGTCTGTGACAAGTATCGTCCCACCGTTGTCCTGAAACAGCGAACTGCGAATAGTCAGCTTGCCGCCCTCGCTCATCAGCACGGTACCACTCGCGCCGCCTTGATGTACATGGGCATGGTCTAACACGATGGTGCTGCTATCATGTCCATAGATGCCTTCCCATCGCAACCCAGAGCTAGAAACAAACTGCACCGGGTTGTCTGCCGTTCCCATAACGTGCAGTTCTGCCCCTTCGTCTACGACAAGAGAAACGCCCCATCCTAGCCGTAGCTCTGTGCCAGGGTCTATGAACAACTTTGTTCCCGGTGCCACTTGTACCGTTTGGTCTAGCACAATGGGGCTTTGTTCGCTAACCCAACGGGTATTGTTGCTCAAGACCATATAGGGGGGCGGTTGCGTGGGTTCCGGCGTTGGCGTGTCCGTAGGTCCTGTGGGGGTGGGGGTGTCTGGTTCTGGCGTTGGCTCCAATGGCTCCGTTGGCACTGGCGTAAAGGTTGGCAGCGGGGTATAGGTAGGCAATAGCGTATAGGTAGGCTGCGGGGTATAGGTGGCTTCTTGGGTATTGGTTGGTTGTGGCAAAGC
The DNA here is from genome assembly GCA_964410555.1 of uncultured Chloroflexaceae bacterium. GTDB lineage: Bacteria > Chloroflexota > Chloroflexia > Chloroflexales > Chloroflexaceae > JAAUSY01. The sequence goes on from CAYPHM010000182.1 coordinate 2,632, forward strand.
TACCGTAGGTACTACTGTTGGTGATACCTGTGCAGGCGGCGACCCAACTGGCATGGGACCCTCAGATGCCGATGGGTAGGGAGTTGTTGGTTGTATAGCAACCGGCGTACCAGGTCCAGGTTCTTGCACCCCTGGAAGAGCAGGCGTGGGCTTGGCAGAAGCTCGGCTGGCAATACTAGTTGAGCGGGTTGGCAACGGAACAGAACGGGTAGCAGTACCACCGGGTTCAGGGTAGAGCGTTGGGGTGGGAGCGGGAAAACCGGGGGGGGCATCTCCCATACCAGCGGATGATGTGGGGGCTTGTGTGGGGGGGATGACCTGTTGTGTACCAGTGCTAGAAATAGTCGCAGTGGTCATCAAGGTCGCGGTCATAGTTGTATCGGCTACCTGCTCCTCGCCAATGAACAACCCTGCCATTGAAAACATAAAGATACATACTGCTATACTCAAAACAAGCAACATAGTAACAAGTAATAGGGTATCTCCCTGAAGAGATACCGTTTTTGTTGAAGATTGATCTGGTGGCAAAGGCGTACCAGATACCCCGCTATCGTTCGGTTCTTCTGTTCCTGACTGCACGCTCTTTTCCTCTTGGCTCAAGGAATAGCTTAAGGTTTCTTATGGGTTGAGTTCTTCTATGGTGTTGGTTTCCAAGTAGATAACCCGTTCACCAATGTTTGTTGCCCGATCTGCTGCCCGTTCTAGCGCGTGGACCATATCTAGTATATCTAGGATGGATTCTATTCGTTTGGGTTCTTTTTGGGCAAGTTCTAGCATCTCCTCGCGGAGCCGATCTTCAAACTGATCTACCCGATCATCAAACTCTGCCATACGGTGAACCATATCAATATCTTGGCGCAAAAAGGCTTCCAAACTCATATTGAGCATCTTTTGCGAAATCGCTGCCATTTCACTCAAGCCTGCGGGCGGGGTAACAAGCATCGGACGGCTAGAGACCCGTTGGAGCCGACGGGCTATGCTGCTGGCATAATCGCCTATCCGTTCGAGCTCGGTGGCTATGGCAAAAACACTCCCAAGCAAGCGCAGGTCACTGGCTACCGGCTGCTGTGTGGCTATGAGCATAATAACCCGTTCTTCTACGGTTTGCTTGGCTATATCTATCTCTTTGTCGTCTTGAATAACCTGAGCGGCTAGGGTAGTATTCCATGTTTCTAGGCTTCGCAAGGCACGCTGTAGGGCATGTTCAACACGGTTGCCTAAACGTAATAAGTCCTCGCGTAGGTCTTCAAGCTGACGAGCAAATCGCTCTCGTGACATTATCGCCTCCTCTTACCTGCATTTTGCTATGCAAGAGTAACCTCTTTTCACTTCCCATAGCATACCATACTCAGGCTAAACTGACCAGAACAATTTGATTTATGCATGCTACGGCTCCCCGGGCTGCTCCCATCCCCCTACCCCGCGCCCCACCAAACGAGCCGCGAGGGTCAACAAGCGGATTTCCCCCCATCCCCTACCCCCTTCCCCCACTACGCGGGAGAAGGGGTACCGAGCAGGCGGGGGGGAGCCGCGAGGGTCAACGAGCGGATGTTCCCCCCATCCCCTACCCCCTTCCCCCACCGAGGGGAGAAGGGGAATCGCGGCAGGTGTTCCCCCTTGCCCTGGGATGGGAACGGGAGAGAGCATTACATCGCAGCATACCCGGTATCAGGTCGAACATCGGGCGGGTGAAACCCTAACACAATGTGACTTTTGGGTATACCAGCTTCGACAAACTCAAGAGCAACCCCATCTTCGGTACCATCACGCTGTATCCAGACCTTATCACCAATAATGTCTACATGGATAAGGCTGCCATGAATCCGTTTGTTGTTATCCCATCCAACAGATATAATGACGTAACGATCATGGTTGGTATCAAAGACCACTTCATTATGGAAATCACCGTGGGCATAGCGAATATGCTCGTATGGAGCGAGGATGCGTTGGACAATTTCTCGATACGTTGCTATGGTATCCATTTTGTTATAACCTCCTCGTGTACATTGAACATAACCAGTTGAAGACGATTGTTCTCTAACAAGAGTTTCCCGATGGGTTCTTCAAAAATATTCTCAAACACTGTATCTCGAAGCGCAAGATACAAAACCCGTTCAGGATCAATACGATATAAAACATCCTGGTAAAGAATAAATTGCCCCAGGGCATTCCTCAAATCTTGTATCTCTGATGTTCCAATAAAACTCTTGATTTCAACCGCTATCTTGCGCCCTGCTTTTTCAGCAGACAGGAAGAGTTCAGCCCCCAAATCAACAAACATATCTTTGGCACCCCATCGAATAACCAACGGATCATGGGTAATGGTCCAACCATCCTTCATAAGCGCATTCCTGACGCAATTGTGGTACATATCTTTTGCAGGCATATCTTGTGAAACTCTTTCTCAATTTTCTCTCGCCTTGTTTGATAGTACCATACCATACAAGGAAACACTAAAAGACGTTGGTTATATAGCTTACTACAACTATAGTGACGAAATATGGGTATGCCCCCCCTCCGCGTGGTTGTGGGCGTAGGTAAGGGGCGAGTGTCCACTCGCCCCTACCGGGGGCAATTCTCCCCCTCACCCCTCGTCTAGCTCTAGCTCATCCCGCACGAGTTGGTCTGCTGGTACCCCAAATACATCAGCTATTTTGAACACGATTTCAGCACCTGGCTTTTTCCTACCATTTTCTAAGCCATTGATATGTTCTCTTGTGAACCCAACTAAACTGGCTAATTCTTTCTGGGAAAGATGATGTCTTTCTCGCAAGGTACGTAGCTTCTCTGAAAATCGTTGTAGCATAGAAAATAACTAAGTTGACAAAAACATGAGGACATGTTAATGTGTGGTTTGTGAACTATAGTTCACCTGCTCCGCATTGGACATTGGTTTATAGGACAATGCGGAGCGGCATATTCTCAATAGGGGAAATCCCCTACGTACCCTATAATACCCGATTTTTCATGATCGTGTGCAAGATGAAAGGAGCAGAACGTATGGGTATGCATACCCTCGATGACCTCAAGCTGAAATGGCAGCATGAGCAACTAACCACGGAGCAGATGATGGGGCAGGTGTTACAGCATATGGAGGTGCTGTATGATCGGCTACGCTTGTTGGAGAAGGCGCACAATGCCGAACGCCGGGCGCAAGAACAACGAGCAGCGCAACCGGTACCCCGTTCGGGTAAAACGCAAAGCAGCTAAAACACCACAAGGCTACAGCGTAAAGGGGGGGAGCGGGTCGTTCTGTCTCCCCCCATCCCCTACCCCCTTCCCCCACCGAGGGGAGAAGGGGAACCGCGGCAGGTGTTCCCCCTCGCCCTGGGATGGGAGCCGCGAGTGTCAACGAGCGGGTGTATTCCCCCCATCGTCTAGCTCTTGCTCATCCCGCGCCAGTGAATCTACCGACACCCCAAAGTAATCAGCGATACGAAAGAGCAATACCGCACCAGGCTTTCTATCGCCACTTTCTAGGAGACTCAAATGGGCATTGGCTATATTGAGCTGGGTTGCTAATTGTCTCTGTGATAGCCCGCGTTGGGTTCGCAACCAATAGAGCTTTTCTGGGAATCGTTCTAACATTGGGAAACCTTGACAGGGATAGAAACCTATGATAAACTTTATTATCAATTGTAAACACCCTCCGCACTAGTCGTTGGCTCGTCGAGTACGGAGGACGTTAAACCCATAGGGGAAATCCCCTACGTACCCTATAATACCCGATTTTTCATGATCGTGTGCAAGATGAAAGGAGCAGAACGTATGGGTATGCATACCCTCGATGACCTCAAGCTGAAATGGCAACATGAGAAGCTAACGGCGGAGCAGATGGTGGGGCAGTTGTTGCAGCATATGGAGGTGCTGTATGATCGGCTACGCTTGTTGGAGAAGGCGCACAATGCCGAACGCCGGGCGCAGGAGCAACGAGCAGCGCAACCGGTACCCCGTTCGGGTAAAACGCAAAGCAGCTAAAACACCACAAGGCTACAGCGTAAAGGGGGGGAGCGGGTCGTTCTGTCCCCCCCCCTCGCCCTGGGATGGGATTCATCTGTAGAGACGTTGCATGCAACGTCTCCCCCCATCCCCTACCCCTTCCCCCACCGAGGGGAGAAGGGGAACCGCGGCAGGTGTTCCCCCTCGCCTCAAACGAGCCGCGAGTGTCAACGAGCGGATGTACGGGGGAGCCGCGAGTGTCAACGAGCGGATGTATGGCTCCCCCTTCTCCCGTGTAACGGGGGAAGGGGGTAGGGGATGGGGGCTGCCCGAAGAGGCAGGGGAGCATACCATACCCTACCGGTGA
>CAYPHM010000183.1:0-6929 GCA_964410555.1 uncultured Chloroflexaceae bacterium
CTCCCATTCCAGGGCGAGGGGGAGTCGCCCGGTTCCCCTTCTCCCGCGTAGTGGGGGAAGGGGCTAGGGGATGGGGGGGCGACAACCGGTCCCGGTTCCCCTTCTCCCGCGGTGGGGGAAGGGGCTAGGGGATGGGGGGGCAACAACAAATCCATCCCTCGCGGTGGGACGTGAGGTATCACTTCCCTACACGCTCAACACGCGCCCCTACTGCCGCCAGCCGTTCGTCTATGCGCTCATAGCCGCGGTCTATCTGCCCAATGTTGTAGATGACCGTGCGCCCCTTTGCACACAATGCGGCAATCAAGAGCGAGATACCCGTGCGTATATCTGGGCTAGGCAACCCATCTGGCTCACCATACAACTGGGATGGTCCAACAACCACTGCCCGATGCGGGTCGCATAGGACAATCCGTGCGCCCATACCAATCAACCGATCTACAAAAAACAAGCGGCTCTCAAACATCTTCTCGTGGATGAGCACCGTCCCCTGTACCTGCGTAGCCACAACCAACGCCGTGCTCATCAGATCAGGGTTGAACCCAGGCCAAGGGGAGGAGTCAATCTTGGGGATAGCCCCATGAATATCGCTAAACACGCGCATCTCCTGCGCTGCTGGCACAATGATGTCCTCGCCATCATGCTGCCACTCAACGCCGAGCTTGCCAAAGGCGACTTGGGTCATCCTATGGTCCCGCGGACGTGCGCCAATCAAGCGAAGTTCGCTCTTGGTTACTGCTGCCAACCCAATGAGCGACCCCACCTCCATAAAGTCAGGCCCAATCGTATATTCTGCCCCCCCAAGTGATGGCACACCGTCAATCTCCAAGACATTGGTACCAATACCGCTAATCTGTGCGCCCATAGCATTGAGGCAACGGCAAACATCCTGCACATGTGGCTCAGAAGCGGCATTGCCAATGGTCGTATGCCCCTCTGCCAACACCGCCGCCAACACCGCCTGCTCTGTCCCCGTCACACTCATTTCATCAAGCAGTATATCTGCCCCGCGCAGCCCGTTGGCTTGCAAGATGTAGCTATCTGCTGTTACATCAATAGAAGCTCCTAGCTCTTGTAGGGCGAGAAAGTGGGTATCCAACCTCCGCCGCCCAATCGCATCGCCGCCTGGACGCATCAGCTTCACATACCCACGCCGTGCCAACAACGGACCAGCCAACAATACCGATGTGCGTATCTTGCGGCTCAAGCCACGGTCTGGGTGGCTTTCTTCAAGGACATGCGCTTGTAGTGCTAGGCTATGCTCTCCCAACCGCTCAACCTTGACTCCAAGCTGGTTAAGCAGATCGAGTTTTACCCCAACATCGCCTATCTGTGGGACATTGTGTAATACGAGCCGTTCATCAGTCAGCAGGGATGCTGCTAACAATGGGAGGGCAGCATTCTTGTTGCCAGACACCTGGATAGCCCCAGACAACCTATGTCCGCCTTCTATCACAAACCGTTCCATACAATACAATCCTCACTTTTTCTGCATTATTCACCCACATACTGTGGGGAAATTACCACATTTTACCATTTATCTGGTATCATCAGAGTAACGCAAATCACACTCCCCTTTGCTGCTAGGTTATCGCCTTAGTAAGAAACGAGGTTGGATATGTCACACAAATTATCGCTTCAACACAAAATTATGGTAGCCTTCTCCATTGTCGCTGGTGTTACCCTGATTATTGGCATCCTCAACTACCTGATACACAACCATACCACCACGCTGCTTGAGGAAATGGCAACCGTTGAGGTTCCCAAAATGATGACCTCATTAGAAGCTCAAGCTAATCTCTCCCAGATGGCGTTGAGTAGGCAAACCTACCTGATAGATAGAGACCCTGCGACTTTAGAGCAGTACCAAATAGCTAAAAAGAACTTTGAACAACACCTCTCATCCCTAGAACATATGGGACAATCACTTGACTCCGATCATAACGGGGTGATACAAGCACTTCGCCAAGACTTCACCGCGTGGCAAAACCTATCCCCCCAACGTGATGCTTCCCCACAAGCAGAAAACGAACTGCGCTATAGCAAGCAGGCAGAGCCTATCTTGGAGCGTATGCATACCACGCTAGGGGCTATGGTTATCCACCAACACCAAGTGCTGCGTAGCGAATTTTACCTGCATCGACAAAACCTTGAGGAAGCCCAAATAGGCATCTTGGGCGGGACATTTTTTGTTGTAGTGTTGGCGTTCGCTATTGCCTTCGCCTTGATCAAAAACATCATCCCCCCCATCCAACAGCTCACCGATGTTGCCCAACGCATACGGCAGGGAAATTTTGATACCACGGCACCAGTGATGAGCAATGATGAGATTGGCACATTTGCCCAGACATTCAACGAAATGACCAATCGGCTACGCTTGACTATTGAGCAACAGACAGAAACAGAGGCAGCCCTACGCGAGAGCAAAGAGAATCTCCAGACGCTTTTTGATACCGTTGAAGATTTCCTCTTTGTCGTAGACGGTGAAGGGCATCTGATTACCGTCAACGCCTTTTTCCTCAAGCATATGGACTACACCGCCGAAGAGATCAACGGCATGCACATACTCAATTTGCGCCACCCGGAGAGACGCGCCGAGGCGTTGACCAATATTGCCAACACCCTCGCCGGCAAAACTCGCTTTTGTAATGTCCCCTTGATGGGACGGCATGGGCAGCAAATAGAAGTGGAAACGAAAGTTGCCCCCGGCTATTGGAATAATAAACCTGTCTACTTTGGGGTTAGCCGTGACATAACCGAACGTATCGCCGCCCAACAGAAAATCCAGGCGATCAATGCGGAACTTGCCCAAATAAATACCGAACTTGAGCAACGGGTACTTGAACGAACCGCTGCATTGCAAAAAGCCAATCAGCAACTTGAATCCAATCGAAAAGCCTTGCATACGTTGATAGATGGGCTAGAAGATGGGCTAATGCTCTTGGATAATCAAGGCACTATTCTGGCAGTCAACCATACGCTTGCCTGTCTGATGCATTCTTCCCCGGAAGAAATGGTCAATACCTCCTGGCAATCTGTGTGTCTGGTTGGAACAGGGTATCATCCCAACAGCAGTGGGCATGTACTCTGCTCCATGCAAGCCATGCCCCCAGGTACCCACCACAAAACCTATACCGACTCTGATGGACAAAAACATATCCTAGATATGCATATCCATGCATTGGATAATCTGCCACTGGATGCACAGCAAAACCAAGAGCCTACCTATGGCAGCATTATGCATGTGGTTGATGTTACCCAACGGTTTCAGATGGAAGCGCGGTTGGTGCAAAATGAACGGTATGCTGCCACTGGTCGTATTGCCGCAACAGTAGCCCACGAGATCAATACGCCCTTGCAGGCAATGGAAGGGTTGTGCCACATTATCGCATCTGCGGATAAGCATGAACGGGAGCTATGTATTAGGCAGATACAGGATGAGATAACCCACATTGGGGGTATCCTTCATCGGCTTGTTGCCCATAGTACCACGGAGTCTGAAGCCCTCGTTTGGTCTCAGGTGCATGAGGTGATAGACGATATTTTGCTGCTGACCAAAGGTATCTTGGCAAAGCAGCATATCCTTGTTTCCAAAGCCTTTGCCGACAATATCCCCCCGATCTACTGCCAACGGGGACATATCAAACACGTTTTGCTCAATCTCATCGTCAATGCAGTTGATGCTATGCCATATGGCGGTACCCTCACCATTACGACCTATCTCGTGACAGATGAACTGCAGGCATTGTCGCAACAAGATACTCAATCGTTCAGTATACAACAGGCGTTGTTATCAGATAACGGGCATCGCTCGCCTTCTGTGGCGATAGGTATTGCCGACACGGGTAGGGGAATAGAGCCAAGAATACTTCAGCGTATCTTTGAGCCATTTTTCACTACAAAGGAAAAGCACAATGGGGCAGGTATGGGGTTGACCTTGACGCAGCAAATTGTCAGTATGTATGGTGGAGTGATTATGGTGTCCAGCGAGCCGGGTAATGGGACATTAGTTACCATCATTTTTCCCGTAGACTCCCCCCACTTCAAACAAGATGACCCTTTCCCGATGTCGTTTTGCTAGGGAAACTACGTTCATCTCACAAGAGTTTGGTCAACCATCGGCGCAGAGGTAAGCGGCTCTCCAGAATACGTTGGCGGTCTTCTGGTTCTAGCCCCCCCATAGCGCGTAATGCCAAAACAAAACTCCCTGCCCCTACTGCGGCAATGCCAAGCAACTGCCCGGCAGCAACCAAGCGTTGCATCAGGGTTTCCCCTATAGTGTCGTCTAGCCCTAACACCCATTGCAACCCAACGACCAACACTGCCATTGCCATAGTTGCCAAGATGACCCGCCCAAAAAATGCCCAAGAATAGCGCAAGGGAAAGGCTCGTTGGGCTAAGATAGCTGTCACCAGAGCAATAATTACCCGTCCCCCGCCAATTGCCAGCGTGACTCCAACGAGTCCATACTTTGGGGCAACCCATACCAACAAGGGCAAAAAGAGGATAGTTAGGGCGCGAGGGAGCAGCAACAAGCGGTACCGCTCGTAGACCTGTAGGACAATCTGTGAGCTACTCAAGAAGGATTCCAAGAAGAGGCAAGGGGTCAAAATAGAGACAACTAGGGCTGCTTCGGTGTAGTCTGGATACTGTACCAAAATAAGTTCTCGCGCCAGCAACACCAGACCCACCCCACCGGGGATGAGGATACACGCCAGGATGCGCCCGATGGTCGCGTAGGCTTCTGGTAGGCTACTCTCCCCCCCACGTACCCGCGTGAAAAATGGCACCTGAATACCCACAAGTGGCGTATACAGCAGCGCTAGGGCTTGTCGCACCATAGCAGTACCAGTGGTGTAGAGGGCAACTTGGGCAAGGTTATTGAGCAGAAAGGCGGCAAAGTACCAACTCACCAGGTAATCGCTTACATTCAGCACATTGGACATGCCGGTGTAGAGGGCAAACCGTTTCCAAAACGTCCGCGGTGATGTTGTGGGATCGGCATCGGTATGGGATTCAGGTTCGGGAGCAGGTGTGTCGGGAGCAGGTATCGTAGGGTTGGTATTGCCCACCCGTAGGCTAGAGAGCACCTGCCACCCTGCCAACGCCACACTGACTAACGGGGTGATAACCATGGCGATCAACACGCCACCTATGCCCTTGCCAAGCAGCACGAGAGCGGCAGCAAGGATAGGTTGGAGCGTATTCCCTACCAGTCCAATGAGGTTCCATGCCCGTTGGCGAAAATAGCTAATGAGGTATGCCATCAAGCCATCGTAGAAGCTGCCAAGAATGACCAATATCAGCACGGTGGCAATCAACCACGGGGTAAGGTGGAGTATCTCTTGCTGGAGCGTTTGTTGTGCCGCAGCGAATTTCTCAGGGAGACGATCTACTTGGGCAATGAGATAGTGGGTAAACCGATGGGAAAAGAGCAAAAAAGCCAAGCTAAAAATGAGCAACAGCAAACTTTTGATGATAAAGATGATGGTGATAAATTGCCCTACGGCTTTTCGTCCCTGTTTTTGCTCGACCTCTGGGATAAAGCGGGGGAGCGAACGATCTATGCCAAAGTCTACCCAAATGCCCAAACTTGCCGCAGCAGAACTGACCAATCGTAACAAACCGACATGGGGCAGCGGCAGAATATTGAGGATAACGATATTGGAGATAAGCTCCAAGATGGTTTTGAGGGGGGCGAGGATGGTATTCCAAGCCAAAGCCCGCGAGACTTGATGGGTCAGATTGGCGGGTTTAGCCACGATACTACTTCTCGGCGGACAGTTCTAGGTCAATGAGCATCTCGTCTTCAGTTGTTGGGTTCATATCACTGACTTTTATTGCAAAATCTGTTTCCCCCAACGGTTGCTCAAAGACCAGTTGGCAAATAACCGGTTGTTTTACTGGAAGCGATTTACCTTCACAAGCCTGTTCATTGGGAATAGAACTTCTTACAGCGGGGAGCTGTGACGGTTTAATCTGTTCATCACCAGCAATTAAGACCAATTCATCTATCCCAAAGACCATTTCATACTCGCCTTGATTTTCAATTTCTGCCCATACTCGGATGAAAGGCTTGCCTTCGGGTACAACCATCGTATCTCGTTGGGCTTGTTGGATATTCCAACGTATATCTTGTACCAAAACATCTTCGTGCATACCAGCGGTTGTGGGTTGTGTCGTTTTGGTCAGATCAGCATAGTTTATCAAGAGCCATATGGAAAGACACAGCACAAGGAATACCCCAACAAATCCCACAACTGCTCCTATTGCCAATAAGGAGATTCGGGGAGAGGTATAGACGACCCGTTCTGCTGGTTGTTCCCCGTTTGGTTTTAGTTGCCCTTCGCCTTCGGTTGGTGGCGTTGCTAATGGATAACGAGCATCATCTGGCAGCTCCTCAATAGGGACGAGATGGGAGTCAGGGACTGTCGAATCATCTGGAGATACTGCTGTTGCATCGTTATTAGTCGTGTTTTGTTTATCTGGTTGCGCTGGTTGCGCTGGATCGCTGGTCGGTTGCGCTGGTTGCGCTGGTTGCGCTGGATCGCTGGTCGGTTGCGCTGGTTGCGCTGGATCGCTGGTCGGTTGCGCTGGTTGCGCTGGATCGCTGGTCGGTTGCGCTGCTTGCCCTGCTTGCGCTGGATCGCTGGCAGGTGGTTCTGGTTGCGTTGGCGTAGTGGAAGGTGGTTCTCTAAGCGCACCGGCAGAAGTAAGCGGAAGGGAAAAACTCCCTCTAGTTTCTTGTTTGGGTGTACCAGCAGGTTCTTGTACGGATGTAGCCTCTGGTGTGGCGGCAGGCTCTGGTGTGGCGGCAGGTTCCGGGGATGGGGCAGGCTCCGGTGTGGGGGCAGGTTCTTGCGTGGGGGCAGGCTCTTGCGTGGGGGCAGGCTCTGGTGTGGCGGCAGGCTCTGGTGTGGCGGCAGGTT
>CAYPHM010000184.1:0-6926 GCA_964410555.1 uncultured Chloroflexaceae bacterium
TGATGAATGATGAATGATGAATGATGAATGATGAATGATGAATGATGAATGATGATTGACCTATGACTAAGAATAACTATTCTATTAACCAATCATGGCACTTGCGCTCCTATACAAAAACAGCTCCCTTTGACCTGTTTCTGTCTTATGGACTACCGATTGCATGGAGCGTTATTGTGGCGGTAGTGTTGACGTGGTTGTTTGCTGATAAAGGATTTGACGATCCCTACATCACCTATCGCTATGCCGAGCAAATTGCCAATGGGAATGGCTTTGTTTATAACACGGGGGAATCGGTGTTGAGTACGACTACCCCGCTCTATGCGTTTGTGCTGGCAATATTTGGCTGGGTGGGGCTAGATATTCCCCTCATCAGTAATAGCCTGGGGGCAGTAAGTCTGGCAATAGGAGGACTAGCCCTGTGGGGGATGGGGCGAACGTGGGGGATGCCGCTTGCTGGTATTGCTGCCTTGCTCATCTACCCAACCTTCCCGCTGCTCATTATGACCCTGGGGGCTGAAACGCTCTTTTTGCTTGCCCTTATCCTGTGTGGCATGCTGGCAGTAGCGCATAGACGGCTCTACCTAGCGGCGGTGTTGTTTGCGCTGGCAACACTCACCCGTGCCGATGCTATTTTGGCTATGGGTATAGCAACGGTTTGTGTCCTGATAAACTCCTATCGGGAGGAGCAAACGCCCCCGTGGGGAGCGTTAGTGCTGTATGCGGGACTTCAGATACCGTGGCTTATCTACGCTTGGATACGTTTTGGCAGCATCTTTCCCTCAACGCTGGTTGCCAAGCAGCAGCAGGGGACAATGGCGATAAGCGAGAGTTTTTTTGCGGGGTTAATCCAGCAAATTGTCAATCATTGGGAATGGCATGCGCCAATCTATTGGATATACTTTGTTTTGGCAGCTATCGGCTTGATCTATGTAATCGGTATGGAACGCCGTTGGTTGTTGGTTGTGGGGTGGAGTCTGCTGTATACGCTTGCCTACACGCTACTTGGTGTGACAAGCTATTTCTGGTATTATGCCCCCGTGGTTGTGGGGGCAGTGGTATTGGTTGCGGTGGGGGTAGAGATTGTCGCCTTTTATCTCAGCGAGTATGTGCAAAAGCTGTGGATTGCTCGTATATTGCAGGTGGTGATGATGCTGGCATTGATGGCTCCACAGGTTGTCGGGATTATCACCCTCTACCTTACGCCTGACAATCGGATGTCGGTGTATCAGGACATAGGGGAATGGTTGAATACGTATACTCCTGATGATGCCACGGTAGGGGTACTGGAGGTCGGCGTTATCGGCTACTATGCAGACCGCCATATGATAGATTTTGCTGGTTTGCTTCAGCCGGAGACTGCCAACCATTTTTCGCGTGATGTCACGTATGAAGATGTAGCAATATGGGCATTTGGGCATTTTTCGCCAAGCTACCTGGTGTTGCACGATGGGATGTTTGCCAATTTGGAGCAGTCAGATACGTTTCTCCGGCGGTGTATGCCGGTGAAGCAGTTTGACCATACGCCACACGCATTTGTCGTCTATGCCTGTGGGAAGTAGCGGGAAATTTGGGCGCAGGTATGCATCCCCTTTAGACCTCTCTCGCCGCGATGGGAGAAGGGGTACATTAGCCCATAATCATGGGTATAATCAATCTGAACTCAACTCCATTACCAAGTTGACTAAACAACACCAACAGTTACTTTTGGAGAAATGGAATGCATATTTCAACGACTAATCAAACAGAACGGGTACAAATTACTCATATGAAGTTCTCTGGCTCGCGGATTCACCTTTTCTTGAGTGATACTCGTGAGATAGACCTAGACATTGATCGCATAGCTTGGTTGCAATGGTTGGCAAAAGCAACTCCCCAACAGCGCGACCACTGGAGCATTGAACCCGGCGGATATGCCATCTATTGGGATGAACTCGATGATGGGATTGAGCTTGAACATCTGCTATGTCCAAAATCGCTTATCTAATAAATTTGGGCAATTTGCTTATCCGATCCCGCTTTTCTTCGGCGAAAGCAGCAGAAAATGGGGAAATACCCAAAGAGGCGAACATAGCTGTTGTATTCCCTCTCCCCCTTTTCCCTCTCCCATACAGGATATGAGGGAGCCGAAATATCCCCTACTCTCCGCGGTGGGACGCGGGGTAGAGGGATGAGGGTTGACCAAACTTTGACATGACCCTGGGAAGTAACAGGGGAGTTGGGCGTAGTACCAGTACGTTACGATTTGCGAAACAATGATGCGAAACAACGAAAGGCATTGAAGATTTGGGACTCATTTTTCAAGGATTGGACGCAGAAGATTATGATCGCTCATATGGTGATGGTGCGTTAATCCAGCGTATCATCCGCTATTTCCGTCCGCATGCCAAGAAGATGCTCACGGTTTCCTCGCTGGTCGCAGTGTCGTCTGTTAGCCAAGCGGTGTTACCTATCATTGTAGCACAGGGGATAAATGCCCTATCGGGGGGACTGACCGTTGGGTTACTGGCATTGTTGAGTGGGCTAACCATTATCATTGGACTGCTAACATGGGTGTTTAACTATGTCCGCCAAAACCTCTCGGCGCAGGCAGTGGGGGATGTCGTGTTATCGTTGCGACAAGATGCGTTCAAGGCGGTAATTGAGCGTGACCTGTCGTTTTATGACCAGTATGCATCAGGGAAAATCGTTAGCCGGGTGACTTCCGACACGCAGGATTTTTCTACCGTGGTCACGCTGAGTATAGACGTGGGGAGCCAACTGTTGTTGGCGGGGGTGGTAACAATCGTGCTGTTTGTCATTGAGCCAACGCTGGCATTGTTGACGCTGATAATTGCCCCGCTGTTTGTGTTATCAGCGTTGGGCTTTCGGCGGCTTGCCCGCTGGACTTCACAACGGGGGCAACGCATTGTGGCAAAGGTCAACTCCACTGTCCAAGAGTCTATTAGCGGTATCGCCGTGGCGAAAGGGTTTCGCCGCGAGTTTGCCCTCTATGAAGATTTCAGCGAAACGAACCAACTTTCGTATCAGGTACGGTTGCAACAGGGGATGGTCTTTAATAGCATTTTTCCGGTGCTGGATATACTAGCAGGGCTAGGCACGGCAGTGATTGTCTACTTTGGTGGACGTGAGGTGCTAGGGGGGAATATTTCCACTGGTGACTGGTATCTGTTTGTGCGGAGCCTGATGTTGTACTACATTCCATTGATTGGCATTTCTTCGTTTTGGAGCCAGTTTCAGCAGGGGTTGGCGGCGAGCGAGCGGGTGTTTGCGCTGATTGATGCAGAGCCAAAGGTTGCCCAAACGGAAAATCAGCCTATACCAACACTAGAGGGATGGATTTCCTTTCGCAAGGTAGGATTTAGCTATAAGCCCGGCGAGTGGGTGTTGTCCAATTTCTCGCTAAATATTCCAGCGGGGCAGAAGTTGGCAATTGTAGGGCATACAGGGGCAGGCAAATCTAGCATTGTGCGGTTGATAACGCGCTTTTATGAGTTCCAAGAGGGGAATATTTTTGTAGATGGGCGCGATATACGGCGTATCAGTTTAACGGATTATCGCCGGCAGGTGGGGGTTGTGCCCCAAGTGCCGTTTCTTTTTTCTGGCACGGTAGCCGAGAATATCCGCTATGGCAAGCCAGATGCCGATGACGAAATGGTGCTCCAGGCGGCATTAGCAATTGGGGGCGGCGAGTGGGTAGAGGATTTGCCGCAGGGTATCCAGACAAATGTTGGCGAGCGTGGCGGGGCGTTGTCGCTTGGGCAGCGGCAGTTGGTGGCGTTGGCGCGGGTGCTGCTGCAAAGCCCATCCGTGTTCATCCTAGACGAAGCCACGGCGAGTATTGATCCCTTCACCGAGGCGCAGATACAAGAGGGGCTAGATGTGGTGATGCGCTGTCGGACAAGCATTATTATTGCCCATCGGTTGTCTACCGTGAGAAGTGCAGATCGCATTATTGTGATGAGTCAAGGGGGTATTCTTGAGGAGGGAACGCACGATTCGCTGTTGGCACAGGGGGGGCATTACGCGGAGTTGTATACCACCTATTTTCGTCACCAGTCTGCTGAGTACATCGAGCAGGTGGGGGCGTGGTGAGGCTTGGGAAAAGCATCCGCTTGTTGACCCTCGCGGCTCGATATAGCCCCCGTTCCCAGACATCCGCTCGTTGACCCTCGCGGCTCCTATAGGGCGAGGGGGAGCCGTTCATTCCCCCATTGGGCGCACCACTGTGCGCCCCTACACCCGCATATACCACACGAGGGGATGGGGGTTGACCATTGAGACATTTTCTCCTCTCCCCTAACCTACTCCTGTAAAGATGGGGGCAACCCGATGGGACAGGGAATAGGGGCAGTTATCCTTGCCCTAGAAAAAACGGGAAAAATATCTGCCATACCCGCTCAAAACAGTTGCATAGTCTGATCTCGTGTGTTATATTTATACATATGGTGCCTTTCTTGAATTGCTCAAGAAGTGAAGGATGTTTTTTTCTCAAATTTTTTCACCAATAACGCTGGTTATTCTCCTTATAGCCCTTGTTGGCGTAGCGTTTGTCTGGCTGTATCATGCACGGGCAATGGCAGGGCGTATTCCCCCCTGTCGCCCACTTCCTGCCTTTGAAACCCTACGATCAGCCCTGGGGCGAGGTGCAGAAACCGGCAGACCAATCCATATCTCACCGGGTGCAGGCTCACTCGCCAACCCCACCAACTTCGCAGAAACTGTCGGTGGCTTACTAGCAGCTGAACGGGTAGTCAACGAAGCTGCCCTCAAAGGTGCGCCAGTGATTGTCAGCAGTGGCGATGCCGTTTCCCACCTAGCCTTGCGCGGTATCCTCCGCCAAGCCTACAAACGCGCTGGTCGAGCACACGACTATAACCCTGCTGTCATTGAACTCCTCGCTCATCAAAACCCTACCGCCTACTCCACCGGGGTTATGACGCTCTACGGACGCGAAAAAATCGAGGCCAGTCAACTTATCGGCAGCTTTCGCCAAGAGTTCTTGCTCTTTGGGGAAGAGGGAGCCAAACGCAACATCCCACAGATTATGGGGGCAACCTCTATGAACGCGCTGCCGGTGATGATGCTGACCACCCCCGCAACGTTGATAGGGGAAGAGGTCTTTGCTGCCGAAGCCTACCTCTCCGATGCTGCCGAACCCAAAGCTCGGCTTATGACCCAAGATATTTTACGCACCGTGATTATTCTACTCATCATTGGGGGATTGATCTACAATAGTTTGCTTCAACCAACATTAGGGTTGCCTTCACTACTTGAATTGCTCCAAACGTAGGGAGCAACAACACGCAGGAGTTGTCGCCTATGTCAGTATCTGCGACCATATGGCGAGACTGGAAACGCCTAATAGCCACGCTGGTCGCCGGCGTGACAGGTCTCATCGTCTTTATTGACGCAATAGGTGCCGGGGGGGTCTTTGCCCCGTTCGCCTTTGGCTTTGTCCAATGGGCAGCGGTGCTGGTAGCCCTTGCGCTCTTGGTTGGTCTGCTCAGTGTCGCCATCTCACATATCAAGCGGATTATCCAACGCCACCCCGATTGGGGTTATAGCGTTATCCTAATCCTATCCATGTTTACCGTTATTATCATAGGCGTGTTTCGTGTGCCAACAGGCGGAGGGGTGTTTTCCTTCCTCCAGCCCAATCTAGCAGAAGAACCTATCCGGCGCTTCTTTCACGCTGTCTATGAACCATTGACCAGTAGCCTGTTAGCTCTGCTGGCGTTTTTTAGCCTAAGCACGATTATTCGTGCGACCCAACGGCGTAGTTTTGAAGTTGTCGTTATTCTTGTTGTCGCAGTGGTTGTGCTCATCGTCCAGTTACCACCCGTTGCAGAACAGCCCGGCATCACCGCTGCCCTGGAATGGTGTAATCGCTATATCGCCCTAGCAGGAGCGCGGGGACTCTTGATAGGTGTCGCCATTGGGACACTTGTCGCTAGTATGCGCGTTTTGCTTGGTTTTGATCAGCCGTATCTTGATAATTAACCCCGTATTATGAAGCAACTTCCACCCTGGTTGCGCGATGTCCCTTTGCCGGCACAACCGCGCACACATACTGATACCGGTACTGCCGCAACCCCCGCCGACGATTCGCCGGATTGGTTGCATGATGCAGAGACGGCAGATTTAAAATCTGGCTCTACCGACTCCGCTGTACCCGATTGGTTGCAAGATTTGCAGTCAGATGTGGGAAGCACAGAGGAAAGTCCAGAAGAACAACGTGTGCCTATTGCCCGTCCCCAGGTAGGGGCTACCGATTGGTTGCGTAGTCTTGGGGTGGATGAGTTTGCCGATACCCCAGAGGAAGATTATGTTAGTGAGCCAATCACCGAAGAGCAAGTTGAGGAAGAAGAACGTATTATTACTGGGTGGCTCCCGGATAAAGTTTCCCCAGAGCAGCTCAATCGTGATATTGTTGAGATTACCGGCAGATTGCCAACAGATGTAGAAGTTCCTAATTCTGAAGCTGTCCACCCTGACTTTGACCCTGAAGGGCTTGGGGTCGAGTCGTTTCATTTTGACCTTGAAGATGATGTGCAAACTCCCGACCAGGGAAGTGGGCAGATGCTTGGTTGGGTACCAGAGGAAACGGATACAAGCGATGCCCCAGATTGGTTAGCGGATATTGGCGGCGGCGGCGAACCTGCCAGTACGCCCCCTGCCGAGAGCGGTGTCCCCGATTGGCTGTCCGATACCGGCGGCGGTGAACCTGCCAGTACGCCCCCTGCCGAGAGCGGTGTCCCCGATTGGTTAGCGGATATTGGCGGCGGCGGCGAACCTACCAGTACGCCCCCTGCCGAGAGCGGCGTTCCCGATTGGTTAGCGGGGGATGAGGCTGCCCCATCCGATGCTGCCCCCGCTCCAACCAGCGATGCTCCAGATTGGTTAGCGGATATTGGCGGCGGCGA
>CAYPHM010000185.1:0-6831 GCA_964410555.1 uncultured Chloroflexaceae bacterium
CCCGCCCCCGCTCCCCCTCGCCCCCGCTCCCCCCGCCCCCGCTCCCAGAGGGCGAGGGGGAGCCGTTCGGTCTCCCTTCTCCCGCTTGCGGGGATAGGGCGGGGGATGGGGGCTGCACGGTGAGACCTTGTTTACCCGTTAGGTCTTGCTATTCAAGATATGCAACACGCCCATCAACGGCACCTTCACCCATTGAGGACGATTGTTCAACTCATAGCCTAGTTCATAGACCGCCTTGTCAAGCAAAAAGCTATTGAGCAAAACTGCCAACTCCTCGCGGCTCTCTGGTACAAATAGTGACCCTTGGGCAATGGACAGATACTCCTTGAGAAAGACTGCCGACACCATCCGACACCAGAAATGCCCCCAAAGCTCTACGGCTTCAATGTCTTCTTTACGATGGAGACCACCTTTATCTGTCTGCTGACTAATAGCCGTGTAGATAGCATAGTCAAAAGAGCGTAGCATACCCGCCACATCGCGCAATGGCGAGCGTTTCAACCGCCGCTCATATAGACTACGGGCAGGTTCCCCCTCAAAGTCAATAATCACAAAATCATCCCCCGTGAAGAGCACCTGTCCCAAATGGTAATCCCCATGGCAGCGGGTTCGCATAACCGTAATTTTCAACGAGAGCAATTGTTGAAACCGATTAATCAGCTCTTTCTCGCGCTCCAACAACGCTGTTGCCTCTGGATGTAACGTCTCAGCAATACGCTGTTTGTTCTTTCGCAGTGTCAAGAGTATCTCAAGCGAGCGCGAACGCATAGACTGGTAGACAGAGCGTTGGTAAGATGCCATGAAAGGTTCCGGGGTAAAATCTGGATTGCTCACGCCTGAAGCCAACGCAAGGTGCATCTCCGCAGTGCGCTGCCCAAGCACCCGAGCGGACGACTCCAAGTAGGGACCAACGATCTCGCCCACAAGCGATGGTAGCTCTTGGTCTATCAACTCCAATACCGATAATTTCATATACGGGAGTATCTCTTCTGTATCATACTGTGCGGAGGCAATCTCCAGATAACTGCTCAACACATCCAGGGTATACTCCCAAGCATCACCTTGATTGGGGACAAACTGTTGGGCTATCACCATACTGATAGGAGCAGCCTGTGGGCGGCGATACTCTATGCTGCCGGCTACCGGGGCTATCTGGGAGAAATCCGTTTGTTCTGTGAGAAACCGGCCTATTTCTAGGTCTGGGTTCAACCCCTCATCCACGCGCCGAAAGAGCTTGACTATCATCCTATCACCAAAGAGCACCGAGGTATTGCTCTGTTCTCCCCGCAACACCCGTGGCTCTAGGTTTTCCCCCAATGGACCACGCACATTGGCAAAAATGCGGGTAGTCGCAGCAATGGTGTTGCCCTGCTCGCCGTCAATACGGCGGCGACGGGCGATAACGTCCAGCAGGGTGCGACAAAACATCGGATTCCACAGCGCATCATAGAGCAACCCCTCGCTCTTGCTCGTACGCACCCAAGCAATCGCCGCTTGGGGGGAGTCTTGCAACCCCTCGGCTTGGTCAGATGATGCGTAGGCAATAGGCAGAATGTAGGTCTCAGACATACCCTCGGTGTAGTCTATACGGGTCAACAGGATATAGGCTTTGGAATGGTTGTAAGACAGCGGTATCACATCAAGAATCTGTGTCCCCTTAATAGTCCGGGCTTTGCCCCCAAACCAGCGGCGCGTTTTGAGCGTGGCAGGCAGGATAGCCGCCACCTTTGAGCGGTTGGCAGGCGTAAAGAGCGACTCCCAACTGTTGGTATGGCTAATGACCGGCAGCACTAGCGATGAGTCGTGAGCCGTATAGCCGTCATCTTGCTGCTTCTCCAACGAAAACCAGAAAAAGCTATGGGGACCAAGCGTGATGTAATAGGGCAATTCCCCAATGGGTGAAAAGGCAACCCGACCAAAGAGTTCTACCGGGGTCATACCATTGTAGGCAGACAGGTCTAGCTCCACACACTGCGAGAAACGGGAGAGGTTCGCTACAACAAGAATAATCTCCTCCTCGTAGTTTCGGATAAAGGCGAGGATTTTACGGTTTTCTGGGTGGAGAAACTCCATAGTACCACGACCAAAGGCTTTATAGCGTTTTCGTAGCCCAATAATGCGTTTCATCCACCAGAGCAACGAAGAAGCATTGCGTTGTTGCGTCTCTACATTGGTAGATTCATAGTGATACTCTGGATCAGTAATCACAGGCAGGTAGAGCCGTTGGCGGTTGGTATGCGAAAAGCCAGCGTTGCGGTCTGGACTCCACTGCATCGGGGTGCGTACCCCATCCCGATCCCCCAAGTAGATATTGTCGCCCATGCCAATTTCATCACCATAGTAGATCACTGGCGTACCCGGCATAGAAAAGAGTAACCCATTCATCAGTTCAATACGGCGACGATTGTTGTTGAGCAGCGGCGCAAGACGGCGACGAATGCCGAGATTGATACGGGCGGTAGGGTCATTGGCGTAGATACGGTACATATAATCGCGCTCTTCGTCTGTCACCATTTCTAGCGTCAACTCATCGTGGTTTCGCAAAAAGAGTGCCCATTGGGAGGACTCTTGAATAGACGGGGTCTGCTCCAATATATCAATAATCGGGAACCGGTCTTCCATGTAGATAGACATGAAGAGGCGGGGCATAAGGGGAAAGTGAAAGGACATATGACATTCATCACCATCACCAAAGTATTCTACTGCATCCTCGGGCCATTGGTTGGCTTCTGCCAGCAACATCCGGTTTGTAAATTTGCGATCTACGTGTTGGCGCAGTTTTTTGAGAAACTCGTGCGTTTCTGGCAGGTTCTCGCAATTTGTGCCTTCACGTTCGTAGAGATAGGGGATAGCATCAAGTCGTAGCCCATCTACGCCCATCTTCAGCCAAAAATCCATAATGTTGAATATTTCCCGCTGCACCCGTGGGTTGTCAAAGTTGAGGTCGGGTTGGTGGCGGTAGAAGCGATGCCAGTAGTAGGCACCTGCTACGGCATCCCACGTCCAGTTTGAAGTCTCAAAGTCTTTGAAGATGATACGAGTTTCTTTATACGTTTCTACATCATCACTCCACACATAGAAATTTCTATCGCTGCTGCCCTGCTTGGCAAAGCGGGCACGTTGAAACCAGGGATGCTGGTCAGAGGTGTGGTTGCAGACAAGTTCTGTGATAACATGCAAGCCACGGTTGTGGGCTTCACGAACAAACTCCTTGAAGTCTTGCAAGGAGCCATAGATTGGGTTGGTATCCCGGTAATCGGCTATGTCGTAGCCGTCGTCGCGCAGCGGTGAAGGGTAGAAGGGCAACAACCAAATCGCGGTTATGCCCAAATCTTGTAGGTAGTCGAGTTTAGAAGACAACCCACGAA
This sequence comes from uncultured Chloroflexaceae bacterium, assembly GCA_964410555.1. GTDB lineage: Bacteria > Chloroflexota > Chloroflexia > Chloroflexales > Chloroflexaceae > JAAUSY01. The sequence goes on from CAYPHM010000185.1 coordinate 3,369, forward strand.
AATCACCGATACCATCCCCGTTGCTATCAAAGTACGCTCGTACATGCAGCTCGTAGATGATGGCATCTTTGTACCAAAGCGGGTCATCGGTCAAAAGAAAGGGTTGTTTTTCTTGTGTTCGTGCCATAGAAACGTTGCTTTCCTTTCGCAATAGTTTTTCAAGAGATGTGTCGTTACCTTAGATTAGTATACCAGCAGAAAGCAAGGGCTATGCTGATCTCCCTTGGGGCGTAGGGGGCAAGGGGGGCTAGGGTATGCTATAATGAAGCGCAACGGGAAGATACGCGCTTTTGCTTACAGGGTGTACCTTATGCAACAACTATCTCGCTGGCAAACCATACTCCACGCGATTGCCTATGTGCTTTGGGGTACATCTGGCTTGGTATTGCTTATCCTCATTGTCGTTTGGACATTTGATGCTTTTGGCATACCCCTGCCATTGGGCATCCCTGCTGATGCGTTTGATCCTCTTATCTGGATAACTACCGCTGTTGTGTCTTTTGCCGGTGGCTTGTTGGCAAAATGGGGCAGCACCCAAAACAACACCCGTACCCTTACACCAGAACTCCCTACACCAGAACTCCCTACACCAGAACCCCCTACACCAGAACCCCCCGATCCCTACCCTGCGATTTATCTACAGCATATTATCTACCAACACCGCTACTTTGATGTCAAGGGGCTTTCAACCCAGGGTCCCTACACACTAAAACTAGAGCATGTATTTGTTGAGTTGAGCGTGGCACCACGAGCGTTTCACGATGCATCTGCCAACCCGATAGAGACAGTGCCGTCTGATTTGCAAACAGGGACACATACCATCTGGCAGTTTATGCACGCTCCACAAATGCAAGACTTGCCGCTGGCGATTATTGGTGCGCCAGGTAGTGGCAAGACAACGCTCATGAAAAATATTGCGCTGGAGTTGGCAACCCGTAAGTTCTGGTTTTGGCAACAACGCAAGGATATACCCAAACGACTACCCGTGTTGCTGTTTCTGCGCCACCTAGCCCAACACCCCCCCACAGCAAACGATAAACTCCGCTTGGACAACCTCACTTTAGCCCAAGCCATAACTGACCAGTTGAAGCGTGAGCAATGTCCTTCTTCTCCACCAGATGGCTGGTTTGAGCAGCAGCTTACTCAGGGGCGGTGTTTGGTGATGTTTGAAGGACTGGATGAGGTCGCCGACCCCCAGGTGCGCGGTGAGGTGGTAGCGTGGGTGGAACGGCAGATGAGGGCTTATGCCAACAACCGTTTTCTCATTACCTCGCGGCCCTATGGCTACCAGAGCAACCCGCTTGGGGGGGTAACAGTGCTTGAAGTACAACCTTTCACCCATGAGCAAATCAAACGGTTTGTCCACAACTGGTATCATGCCAATGAGATTATGAGCACCCAAAACGATGACGCAGGGGTAGCGCAACAAGCCTGCCAACAGGCAGATGACCTACTCCAACGGCTCAACAAAAACCCGGCACTTTCGGCGTTAGCCGTCAATCCGCTGTTGTTGACGATGATTACCACCGTGCATCATTACCACAAGTCCCTACCGGAACCGGATCGGCGCGTTGAACTCTATGCACAAATCTGTGAAGTCTTTCTGGGCAAACACCAACAAGCCCGTGGTATTAAGCTAGACATGCCCCCTGCCCAAAAGCAGCGTGTACTGCAGCCCCTTGCCTACTATATGATGTGCCAAGATACCCGCGAGATTGCTACCCCCGCGGCTGTCGAGGTTATCCAAGAATCACTCAAGTTGGTAGGATATGGTGCGGCGGGGGCAGATTTTCTCAAGCGTATTGAGGAGCAAAGCGGGCTGCTGCTAGAAAAAGAACGGGATGTGTATAGCTTTGCCCACAAGACTTTCCAGGAATACCTCGCCGCCGCCTATATCCACGAGTGCAAGATTGGCACAACCCTCGTCCAGTATATTGGGGTAGAATGGTGGCATGAGACGATCCGCCTCTACGTGGCGCAGGCAGATGCTAGTGAGATTGTTGCTGCTTGTTTAGCACATGAGAACCCCTCAGTAGAAGTGCTAACCCTAGCGGTAGATTGCCGGGAGGAAGCCAAAAACCTTACGGAAGAATTGCGGAGCAAAGTAGACGACCTGCTCATCACAGACCTAGAGCACCCCGACCCCGCCCGCCGCCACCTTGCAGCCGAAGTACGGCTCACCCGCCGCTTGCGAAACTTGCACCGCCTGGATGATCAACCGGAGCTAGACCAAGACTATATCACCTGTGCGGAGTACCAACTTTTCTTGGATGATATGTGTGAGCAAGAAGAATACTACCAACCTGACCACTGGACGAGCTATCAGTTTCCCGAAGGGAATGCGACTACCCCCATCACCGGTGTGCGTCCCGAAGATGCCGCAGCATTTTGTACGTGGCTAACACAAAAGTATGGTGGCGGGGCTACCTTGCGGCTCCCCAACCAGGCAGAATGTGCTGCAATCCTATCTCCTTCAACGCATGGGATGACCGTAGTTGCTTGGTGCCAAGAGGAAGCTGGCGATAGGGTTACTCTTACCCTGCAAGCCCTGCCCCCACAACAGGAGCAACAGATACGGGAACAGCTAGAGCAGATACGGGAACAGCAAGGGATGGAAATACCTATGGGTAAAGACCTCGCCCTCGACCTTGCCCTCGCCCTCGACCTCGCCCTCGTCCGTGCCCGCGCCCGCGCCCGCACCCTTGCCCGCGCCCTTGCCCATAACCGCAATATCGTTCTTAACCTCGACCGTGATCGCGAACGCATCCTTAACCACGCCGACGACCTCGCCCACACCCACAATCTTGCCTGCGCCCACACCCACGATCTCGCCCACGCCGACGCCCGTGACCTTGACCTCGCCCTCGACCTCGTCCGCGACCGCGCCCGCGCCCTCGCTCTCGACCACACCTTCGACCACACCCTCACCCTCGACTTCGCTTTCATCATCAATGCAATTGAAACAGATGATTTTCAACAAGCAACCCAATTGCTAAAGGCTACACCTTTTTCGCAAGGTAAGGTTGCCCAACGACAGTATCGCTTGCTTCAAGCAATAGTGGATGTGCTTATTGCTGGTGAGGGAAAAGGACAGAATATACGCGGTGTTTGGCGAAAGTATGCTGCCCTTCTCCTGGAGTTTGCCTGGGTGGGGTATGGTATGCTAGAACAAGAGGATAAACGTATTCTTCCGTGGTGGCAAAAGATACTACCACGTCGTAAGGTAAGCTATGCAGAGGATAGACAAGCTGTCCTAGAAGCATGTTGGTGGTTTCATATGGTTATGGCACGGGAGGCGGGTACCCTGCCCGCGTGGGAGGGTATCCGCATCGTGCGCGAGCGGTGGTAGGGGTATCCTAGCACCCCCCACAGGGGGCAGGGGAATCGGCAGCCCCCCACCCCTTCGGTCAGCCCCCATCCCCTAACCCCTTCCCCCACTACGCGGGAGAAGGGGAACCGGCAG
>CAYPHM010000186.1:0-6702 GCA_964410555.1 uncultured Chloroflexaceae bacterium
ATCCCCTAGCCCCTTCCCCCACTACGCGGGAGAAGGGGAACCGTGCAGATGTGTATCCCCCTCGCCCTTTATGGGAGCGGGGGCAGGGGGGAGAGGGTGTCGCCCTCTGGGAGCGGGGCAAGGGGGGAACGGGTCGTGCGGTGGGGGAACTTGTAAGAAAAGCGCAAGCCCCCTCCGACCTTCTCTTGCCAATTTGCCAAAATACCCCCCAACAAAGAATACAAACAAGCCAACTTTGTGTTATAATTGTTGACGATAGCCCTGGATGGCGATTTGCCATTTTCCCAGGGATGGAGTATACCCGTAGCCAAAAACCTGTGCCAGGATGATGCTTGTAAGAAAAGCATCACCTCGGCTGCAAGGGACGTTTAGATGGGTAAAAGATGCATGAGCAACGATGCCGCAAAAACTGATAGTGATGCGAAGGTCATCGAGATGAGCTTACCCAGTAAACTGGGGTATGAGCGTGTAGCCATGGATGCCGCATCTACTCTAGCTAATCGTATGGGGTTTCACGATGACCGGGTTGATGCCCTAAAGACAGCTGTCAGCGAGGCTGTGACAAATGCCATAGAACATGGCAACCAGCATGATGAAGGGCGTAAGGTTGTTGTTATGCTTGATGCCCGCGAAGGAGAGCTTGTCGTTAGTGTCCAAGATGAAGGTAATAAGCAGTTAGACCCCAAGCATGTAACAAAAGTCCCTATCGTTGACGACAAATACCGAGAAGATGCCGTTGATAGGGGAGGCTGGGGGATATGGCTAATCCAAGAATTGATGGACGAAGTAGAGTTTACTACCGCACCATCAGGGGGCAACCAAGTGCGAATGGTCATTCACCTTGAACGGTAGTTTTGAAAAGCCTTTCATGATGGAACTTTCTTTTCCAAGTGAATTAGGATATGAGGTTGTCGCACGCGATGCAGTCGCAGCCTTTGCCCGCTGTTTTGGCTTGAATCAAGAGCGCATAGATAATCTCAAAACAGCACTAGGGGAAGCCTGTATCAATGCTATTGAGCATGGAAATAGGCTTAATGCAGACTTACGTGTGCATGTTACCTGCCTGCAGCATCATGATCGGTTGCTTATTGAAGTCCTAGATCATGGGCAGCAAGAGTATGTCCCTGGGAAGCAACCGTTGACGATTGCAGAAAAGATGGCAGGTCTTGGTCCATTGCGTGGTATGGGTTTGATGTTGATTATGGAATTGAGCGATGAAGCAGAGTTTGTACCGCGCACAGAGGGAAATTGTTTTCGTATGACATTCTACCGCCAACCTTCACCTGTTTCCCACGATTCTGCTGGATAAATCACTTATTCTTTTGGATGAAGACCCATTAAGGAGTAGTAGTGTATGCTGGAAGATGAACTGACTGTGAGTATCCGTCAACGAGACGGTGTATCTATCATTGACCTTATGGGTGATGTTACCACGTTTGCGGAGGAAAAAATCAACACGGCATACCGAGAGGTAACTTCGGAAGGTTCCCGCTCTGTCTTGTTGAATTTTCGCCAAAATGATTATATAAATAGTGCGGGTATTGCTATTCTCATTGGTATTGTTACTGAGGTAAATCGCAATAACCAGAAACTCGCATTTAGCGGGTTGTCGCAGCATTTCCAAAAAATCTTTCGGATGGTCGGTCTGGCGCAATATGCCGAAATCTACCAAACCGAAGATGAAGGGATTGAAAACTTGAAGGCTGCTGCGACAGCATAATCGATTAGCGCATGCTTTGCATGCTGTATATGGGAATTTGCTCCGTATGAAAGATAGCAGCAAAACAAAGGCTTTTTGTGCTTTTGGTAATCAAGAGGGGCAATGCCCCTCATCTTTTCAACATATGCGTAAGTTCCTCTGGGGTGACAACAGCATTTCCCAATTTCCGAACGACAAGTGCAGCAGCCGCATTTGCCATCTGAACAGCTACCGTGGGGGCTATGTTTGTGATGAGTGCTAGGGTGGTGAGAGCAATAAAGGTATCTCCTGCTCCCGTGGTATCATACACTTCACTCACTTGGGCTGCTTCTATGTGGGTATATTCCAACGCTTCTCCTACCATAGATACTCCATGCGGACCTCTGGTCACAACAACGAGGTGTGCTTGTAATCGTGAACGCAACTCCACTAATCCCCATTGAAAATCTTGCTCATCGCGCAGCGGCGACCCCAGAGCAGCGGCAGCTTCAATGTCGTTGCACCGGAACAAGTCTACCCCGTGGTAGTAGTGAGCGTTTCCCTGGGTATCGACTGTTAGCAAGATGTTATGCTGTTTGCACAGATGTCGTACCGCTTCAACCACCGAAGGGGTCAACAACCCAAGTTGGTAGTCAGAACAGAGCACGGCATCTACTTGGGGAACGAGGTTGGCAAGGTTGGCAAGAATACGCTGCTCATCCACGGAGGAGAGCGGAGTTCGGTCTATCGTATCTAGGCGGGCAATGTGCTGAGGCAAGCGAGGGGCTTGGTGCGCCATAATGCGCGTTTTCGTTGTAGTTGGGCGGTTGGGTATGGCAATAATGCCATCCGTACTGATGGCATGCTGGTGCAATGCCGCAAGCAACTGCTCCCCCGCACGATCTGCCCCCACTATCCCCACTTGCACCACGTCACTGCCAAGAGCAACAATATTGCGTGACGGGTTGGCGGCAGCACCAAGAATAATCTCACGGTGATGCAGCTCCAACACGGGGACAGCAGCTTCCCGCGAAAGACGGGTTGCCTTGCCATAGAGATATTCGTCTAGCGTCGTGTCCCCCACAACAAGAATACGGTGTCCTGCAAGACGTGCTACAAGAGTTGACCAGGTTTCAGGCATAGTGAGTTGATTCTCTCCCTGGAACCAGGATATAATCGGCAACATTGGTATATCTACCCTATTGTTAGTAAGGTAAATGCAGCTATGAATTATAACGCCTGGTTCGCAGCTTATGATGATCCAGATGAACGCTACCCTCTTACAGATGTAGTCTATTATAGCAAATCTGGGGGGTTGCTTGACGTGGCGCATGATATGGAAGCCCTGCGTCAGTATACCCCCACTGAGTGGAAAGCCTTGTTTGAAAGTCGTTGGATGCATACGTCTTGGCCCTATGGGAGCGGGGTATGGGGCAAAAAAGAGTGGGTCTGCCCAACGGTAGATGACGAAAATGTCGTGAGTATGTTTGAAGGGGGAACAAACCTCTTTTGGGCAGAACGGCTAGGGCAGGAGATTGGGGCGCAAAATCTGTGGATTAAACTGTGTGGCAATAGTCATACGGGCAGCTTCAAAGACCTGGGCATGACCGTGTTAATGAGCGTGGTTCGCCAGATGATTGCCGATGGTAAGCCAATACGGGCAGTGGCTTGTGCCAGCACCGGCGATACTTCGGCGGCGTTGGCATGCTATGGGGCAGCGGCGGGTGTTCCTACCATCGTCTTTTTGCCAAAGGGCAAGGTTAGCATTGCCCAACTGGTGCAACCCATAGCCCACGGTGCGCTAGTGCTGTCGCTTGATACCGACTTTGATGGGTGTATGCGTATCGTGCGCGAGATTACGGCAGATACGTCTATCTATTTGGCAAATTCGCTCAATTCGCTGCGTATTGAGGGGCAAAAGACGGTGGGCATTGAGATTATCCAACAGTTTGATTGGAATGTCCCCGACTGGATCGTCATTCCTGGCGGCAATCTGGGCAATACGGCGGCACTTGGCAAAGGGTTGCTGATGCTGTATGATCTTGGCTTGATAGACCGCCTGCCACGCATCATCTGCGCCCAAGCCCACAACGCCAATCCCCTCTACCAAGCCTATCTCAATGGGTTTAAGACGTATGAGCCTATGGTAGCCAAACCAACTGCTGCTACGGCTATCCAGATTGGCGACCCGGTGAGCATCCATCGGGCAATCGCTATTTTGAAGCGATTTGATGGCATTGTTGAAGAGGCTACCGAGCAAGAACTGGCTGATGCTTCGGCGCGGGCTGACAAAACGGGGCTCTATGTATGTCCTCATACGGGGGTCGCGCTGGCGGCGGCTATCAAACTGATTGACCAGGGGGTCATTCAAAAGACGGACAAGGTGACGATTATCTCTACTGCCCACGGGTTGAAGTTTAGCGACTTCAAGGTAGACTATCACAAACAAGAGCTAGGCGAAGTCGTGAGCCGCTATGCCAATCCTCCCATTGAGGTAGAAGCGAATATAGATAGCGTGCGGCGGGCATTGGACAAGCATATGCGATAGGGAGGATGGGGGGCTTTCAAGGGTAGGTTAGATGGAAAGTCCCCTATGGTATTCCCCGATCCTCTCTGCCCCCGCTCCCTTTCCAGGGGGAGGAAAAAGACTAGCGAAACCCTTATGCAGACAATACGACAATACACCATTCCCATAAGCTACTTCATCATTGGCACGATTGCCATAGCCTTGCGCGTACTTGACCTCGGCGGATTCCTCACGGTAGACGAGGCGACAACGTGGGTGCCAAACTCCTACCGTTTCTTACGTGTGCTGCAATCTGGCAGCTATGCAACAACCCCCTTTATGGGACACCCTGCCATTACCACGATGTGGCTAGGTACAGTTGGCGTGGTCTTGCGGCGATTACTGTTTGATTGGGGTATCTTGACCAACGAGACCTATCCCCTGGTTCTCGCCCTCAACCGTCTGCCTGTCCCGCTCGTAACAGTTGCCGGGCTGCTCCTGAGCTATCGCTATCTCCAACGGATATTCCCCGCAATAATCGCAGCATTAGCGGCGTTACTTTGGGCAACGGACCCTTTTATCATCGCCTTTAGCCGGGTGCTCCATATGGATGCGCTTATGGGGACGTTTGCTACTGTTGCCCTGCTGGCTGCATGCCTCTATTGGTATCGTGAACGACATTGGCATTGGCTCATTATCTCTGGCATAGGTACGGGATTGGCTATCCTAAGCAAGCTACCAGCGTTTGTCTTGTTCCCTATCGTGGGGGTGATTGCCCTCACCTCACACACTGGCAAGGGTAAGGGGCAAGCAGAATCAGGGCAAGAAGCAGCAGTACAAGCACCGGGTTGGCAAGCGATCATTATCCCCCGTTTACGCGATGCTTTGCCACGGGCAACTCTCTGGGCAATCATCGCTGGTATAACCGTCATTGCCCTTTGGCCCACCTTCTGGACAAACCCAATACGCGCCTATGAAGCCATTAAGTATGGGGTAGAAGTGGAAGGGGGTAGCCCCCATCTGATGGGCAATTTCTTTCTGGGTAAAATGAACCCCACGCCCGGACCGCTCTTCTATCCAGTGGCTTTAGCCATGCGTACCACGCCTTTTTCGCTGGTGGGACTGTTTCTATTACCCTGGGCTATGCGTGATCTTGGGCGCAGGTGGCGACAAGCCAGCACCCCAACAGCGCAACAATCCCTGCTCCTCACCATGCGAACGATTACCCTCTTGACCAGCTGGATTATCCTGTTTGTCGCCGGGATGAGTTTCTTTCCCCTCAAGATGAACCGCTACCTCGTGCCAACCTTCCCTGCGCTCGATATTCTCACAGCGTTCAGTTTGGTGTGGGCGGCTACGGCATTGGTCAATCGTATTCAGGGAACGGGGAAAGACAACCAGCCTACCCTACCAGTACCCCGCAAACCCAAAGCAGTAGGGGGGATTGTGTCGGTGATTGCGCTGGCGGCGGTGGTCAATGCAGCGTGGTATCATCCCTACTCCATCGTCTACTTTAACCAACTACTCGGCGGGGCAAAAGCCGGGGCGCGTACGTTCCTTATTGGATGGGGGGAAGGGACAGACCAGATGGTTGCTTGGCTCAATCAACAGCCGGATATAACCAACGTCGTGACGGTAAGCAGAATGTCGCTCGTGATGAATCCCTACCTACGCGACAAGGCGCAGGCATATCGCGCTGACGGCAAAGACTTGCCCCCCGATACTGGCTACCTGACCATCTATGCTCGCCATAACCAATGGGACCAACTCCGCCCGCCCTATACCGACTTTCATGACAAGGTGCCGCCCCTTTTGACGGTCAATTTGCATGGCGTAGACTATGGATGGATATATCAGGTGCCACAGACAATGCCGCATACGCTTACCGCGACATTTGGCGAGAGCATCCGTATACAGGGCTATGCCATAGACCCGTTAGCTATACAGCAAAGCGGCACATTGACAATGACGATACAATGGCAAGTACTCGCGCCAGTAGGCAAAGATTACGCGATCTTTGTGCATGTCTTTGATGAACAGGGAAATCAGGTGGGGCAGCTTGATGTGCCACTGCTTGACCCACGTTATGGTACAGGGGAGCCACCTGCTCCTACCAGTGCATGGCAGCCGGGGCGGGTATTCCGTTGGCTACATCCGGTTCATTTGCCAAAAGATTTGCCCAATGGGGAGTATACCCTAGCTATCGGGGTCTATGATCCATCGGATTGGTCGCGGTTGCCGCTAGATGCGCCCCCCCCACCGCCTGGTACACCAGCCGATGGTGAACATGCGCTGTTCTTGGAGCCGTTGCCGTTGCTGGTACAGCCTTGAACGATAACCATAGCTATTAGGTTATTTATTCAACCTATGCTCATGGAGAGCCGTTGTATGCAATGGCTCCCCCCGTCCCCCTCTCCCGACACCCTCTCCCCCCGTCCCCCTCTCCCATAAAGGGCGAGGGGGAGCCGCCCGGTTCCCCTTCTCCCCGCGGTGGGGGAAGGGGCTAGGGGATGGGGGG
>CAYPHM010000187.1:0-6618 GCA_964410555.1 uncultured Chloroflexaceae bacterium
GCAGGCGGGGGCGGGGGGGCAGCAGGCGCAGGCGGGGGGGCAGCAGGCGCAGCAGGCGGCGTAGGTTCGGCAGGCGCAGCAGACGATGCTTCCTGTTCTGCTTCCGTTTCATCCTGCTCTGCTGGCGGAACTTTCCCACTAGCTTCAGCCTCACGCCGGGCTTGCTCGGCTTTGGCTTTGCGCCGCTCTGCCCGGGCTTTGCGCCGCTCCTCTGCCTTTTCCGCATCGTCTTGCCCTTCTGATGGGGCTGTTTCAGCGGGGGGGGCGGCAGGCGTAGGTTCGGGTGGGGGGGCAGCGGGGGCAGCGGGGGCTTCCGCAGCCGGTGCTGCCGGTTTTGCCTCCAGGCTCTGGTTGAGCTTCTCGACCATCTCATCAACGTTGATGCTGGTAGAACCCCCTTCAACCGCCGCCATCGTCATTTCAAGCAGCGCATCGCCACTCTTGAGCATATCATCAATGAGCACCCGGTCTAGGGTTTGGCTGCCCTCGCGCACTGCCCCCAGGATATTCTCCATTGTATGCGCGAGCCGCCCGATAGCCCCAAACCCCAAGAGGCGTGATGACCCTTTGATGGTGTGCATAGCCCGGAAGATGGCATCCACCTGCTCCCGTACACCGGGCTGCGTGATGTCGGGGGTCTTTTCCAGGGCAAGCATACCATCGGTAAAGATGCGGATATTTTCGGATGTTTCCTCGCGGAACTGCTGATAGAATCTGCTCAAGTCCATAGCATTGGATGTCTCGCTATTCAGGAGCCGAAAGACGGCTTGCGCTTCCGTACTTAGTGCGTGGGCTACAAAGAGCTAAAGAGCTACGGTGACGGCTAATGCCTATGCGTGATGCCGTGCAATCGGTCTGCAATGGCGGTGAGCATAGAGGCAGATTCTGCCATCTGCCGCGAGCCAGAAGCAGATTGTCGGGCAACTTCGGCTATCTCGCGCATGGCTTCTACTACCTGCTCGCTGGCACTCTGCTGTTGGGCAGTTGCCATGCCTATCTCCGAAGCACTCTGTGCCGTGCGTTCCGCGACCATCAAGATGGTGTCCATCACCTGCCCGGCGCGGTAGGATAGCTCGGCTCCCCGTTCTACCTCTTTGCCGCCCTCTTCTGCCGCCAAGACTGCCGCATTGGTTGCCTGCCGTATCTCAGCAATGACCCCCTGTACTTCCTTTGCTGCCGCTAGGGTGCGGTTTGCCAAACTCTTGACCTCTGCTGCGACCACCGCAAACCGTCTCCCATGCTCGCCTGCCCCGGCGGCTTCAATTGCCGCGTTGAGCGCGAGGAGGTGGGTTTCGTCCGAAATGTCATCTATGAGGTCTATAATTTCGCCAATTTGTTGCGAGCGTTCGCCAAGACTGAGCACACGGGTTGAGATGTCTTGCATTCGGCTGCGGATGCGCTCCATAGCTTGAACGCTCTCATCCACCGCCCCCTGCCCATTACTCAGGTGTTCAAGCGTCTGTTGGGCAGCTTGGGCTACGTGGTCAGCAGACTGGGCAATCTGGCGGGCTGTTGCGCCGAGCTCTTCTACCGTGGTGCTGACCTGGGAAACGGCACTCGCCTGCTCTGTCGCTCCGCTTGCCTGTTGCTGGCTTGTCACCTGGAGCTCAGAGGCGGCGGCAGACAGTTCACTGCCTAGCTCTACCTGCTGGCTACTCTTGTCGGTCAATTCTCTAGTACGGTCTAGCAACTGTTCGGTCTGTTGTCCAAAGTCTAGCATCACGCTGTTGAGATCGCGGCTGGTGAGCGATGAGATATACGCCAGAATACCGCCTGCTGCTAGGAAAAATAAGAGAAAGGCAAAGGGCGGATGTTTTCCTTCAATGATAATCAAGGGTCCTATATGCAACACCTCTTGGAGAATGGTCAAGAGGGTATAACAGACCGCAGCCGCAGCCGCCACATACAGGCTATCTTTGCTGCGCCCAAGCAAACCTGCTGCCGCTATCGGCACAACATAGCCAATGAAAATGGGACTGCCAACACCATCATAGATGTAGGTGCCAATGGTACAAATAGCTACAATGCCATAGGAATACGTATGGATAGCCAACAATGACTTCTCGCGCTTGGAAAGGTAGTATGTGGCAACGCTTATCCCCAACGTAAGCAGGATGATAATCGTTGCTGGTAGCATCAATAGCGATACTCCCCTCTCCAGTAAGCTGAGGAAAATTCCAAGCGCAAAGAGCATGGTAATAGCCCCGGTACTCACCGCAAGGCGTTGGAGCAAGCGGGAGATGTTCCGTTGAGTCATTTGTTTGACGAATAAATCCGGCAGGGTTTCTGGTTTTTGCATGCAGTTCTTCCTTTCCATATAGGAACATGCTAGTACTTCAAGATGCTGGCGCAGGTAGTGATTCTGATGATTTTTTGGTCGGCTGTGTAAACAGCATATCCTGGGCAACTTGGCGCAGATCAAGCACCAAGACGGGCGTATCTTCTTCTTGGAGGACCATCACACCGAGAAACCAGGGACGTTCCAAACGGCGTTTGAATACCTCCGGGAGCTTTTGGACCATCCCTTCGGTAGCTGCTTGCACATCTTCAACCCGATCAACAAGCAGGGCTACGCTGCGGCGGCGGGTTGGCACAATTATCGCATGCCGGCGACTATGGGTAGGGGGATCATCCGGGTCGAGCAACAACGAGAGCTCACCACTGATGATGGGCTTGCCCCGTTCATCAGGTCGCTTCAAGTCGGCTTCAGTCGTCACAAGCCGTAGCTCTATCATCTGGTCACGGCGTACAATATAGCGATGGTTTTTGGTAATCACCGTAAGTAACAACCCATCAAAGGACATACGATTAGCCTCCTGAGCGCAGGTAGTTGACGATAGCTGCGAGGTCAAGAAGCGAAACGGGCTGATCTACCACTTGGACAATGGAATGTAAAAACCTGCCTTGTTGTGGGTCTAGCGTAGATGGTACCGGCTCAAATTGGCTTGACGCAATGCTAATGAGGTCGGTCACGGCATCTACCACCAATGCCATCTCTACCTCATCTTGCTTCACAATGACAAAGCGGGTAGTGCGTTCATTGGTTGATTCCGGTAGCCCCAACAGGGCATGCATATTGACCACTGGCAGCACGACCCCCCGCTGGCTGATAATCCCTGGGAGGACAGATGGTGCGCCCGGTACGGGCAGGGGGGGTCGCCATCGGGCAATCTCACGTACTTGGGGGCCAAGCACGATGTACAGTTCATCGCCGAGGTGGAGCAATAGGTAGCTCTTTTGCCCTTCGTCTGCCCGCGAGGTTATCTTTTCAACATCGCTTATGCTAATCATATGCTCTAGGTTGGTTCTTTGGTTCAGTTCGCCATATTACGATACCCATAGGAAAATGGTGTACCAGAATGATTGTATCATATTTTTCCCCGCTATGCTGGCATTTTTGCGGATTGGGTGAGAATCCTGTTAGGTTAGGTGGTAGGATAGGGCATCGTAGTGCTGAATACGTCTCAAGGGGCAGGGGCAGGGGGTCTCATAGGGGATAGGTTAGGTTGTAGAGACAGTGCATGCATCGTTTCACCGGTCAACCCCCATCCCCGGACCTTCCCCCACCGAGGGGAGAAGGGAGACCGGACGGCTACAGATAGCCCTATGGGAGAGGGGGCAAGGGGAGAGGGTCATAACGTGGTGGGTTTTGCCCGACAGACCTACCCTTGTAAGAGGGGGAGAGGGGCTCTAGCGAGCCACGAGTGAGCGGATGATACGGGGGAGCGGCGACATTCCGATAACAGACATCATATGGTATCATAGGGAAGGTAAAGACAAATGGTGCTATTGTTGCAAGGAGAGTAAGGAAGTTTCCCATGCCTTTGACCCAAAAACAAGAAGCAGAAATCAACGAACTGAGCAAGAGCTACGGTAGCCCTCAGCGTGTTGTTGCCGATTTGCCCTTCAACTTCTACGAATTTGACCCTATTAACAAGCCAGACCGTATTGGCGAGGTCTGTATGGTCGTGCGGCGGCTTGATGGGAGCCTGATAACCGCCCGCAAACACCACTACCCCCCCGAAACCTACCGGTTGCTGACCGGTGGCATTGGCTACGACGAGGGGATAAAAGATGCCCTGCTGCGCGAAACCTACGAAGAGACTGGCTTAGACGTGACCATTGAGCGATTTCTTGCCGTTATTGAACACCGCATCTTTGCGGCACCGCATGATACCCAACCGGCTCGTGCCTTCATCACCTTTGCCTTTTTGCTCAATGAAATTGGCGGTACCCTTCAGCCCCAAGATGAGCACGAAAAAATCGCTGATTTTCGTTTTGTTCAGCCCTGTGATCTCCCCGCAACAGCAGCATTTCTTGAAACGCTTGGCACACGGCATGCCTATCCACCAGAGAAACACCTGCTAGAGTGGGGGATGTTCCGTGCAATTGCCCATCGGACCATCTTCACCAACTTGTGCAATGAAGCCCCCCCCAAGTAACCCTATTCCCAAAGGAAAAGTCGTATGCCAAACCAGAAGAAACAGGAATTTGCTGTTATTGGGCTAGGTCGTTTTGGCTCCAGTCTTGCGCTTACCCTTGTCAATCGCGGCTTTTCTGTGCTTGGCATAGACCGCGACAGAGATATTGTCCAAAACCTCTCAGAGCAGATAACCCACGCCGTCACCCTAGATGCCAGCAATGAAGACGCGCTCCGTGAGATAGATATTGTCTCCTTTGACACAGTAGTTGTTGCTATCGGGAGTAGCTTTGAAGGCAATCTCATGACTACTGTCGCCCTGAAGAGTCTAGGGGTCAAGAATGTGGTATGCAAGGCAACAACCCATCGCCAGCGCGATATTCTCATGCGGGTGGGAGCCGACCAGGTTATCCTGCCAGAACACGATGCTGGTCGGCGGCTTGCCAATGTCTTGAGTGGTCCGGGGGTGCTTGATCAGCTGGAACTAGCCCCCGGCTACAGTATTACTGAGCTCAAGGTTCCCAAGTCTATGGTTGGGCAAACGTTGCTAGAAACCGATGTACGTCGCCGCTACGGGGTGACGGTGCTAGTGGTCAAGCGGGATGAAACCCTCACCGTCTCGCCTTCTATAGATTATACCTTCCAGCAAAATGACCTATTGATTGTAATTGGGAATGATGAAGATATAACCCGTATGCATGAACTCACATGAAGCTCAAACTGCGCCAACGTACCCGTATCGCCCTCCGAAAAGTTAAGCGGTTGCGACGGTTTAGCCGCCGCCGCCGCGTCTCTCCTGCCATACGTATTGTTGGTGGGCTAGGGCTTATGGTGTTGGTCGGGACAATCCTCCTTATGCTACCGGGGGTCAGCACCCGCCGCATCTCCTTCATTGAAGCATTGTTCACCGCCACCTCAGCCCTGAGCGTTACGGGGTTGACGATTATCAATCCAGGGCTAGACTTGACCCTGTTTGGAAAGATTATCTTACTTGGGCTTATTCAGGTTGGCGGCATTGGCTTTATGGTCGTTGCGGTAGTGAGTTTTCGCTTACTTGGACGCAGGGTAGAGCTAGTAGACCGTCTAGCCCTGTGCGATTCGCTTGGGCTTGTCCAACCGGGGGCAGTGGTGCATCTGACCCGCCAGGTATTGCAAGCGGTGGTAATCATGGAGGCATGCGGGGCATTATTGCTCTGGCTGCATTGGCGCAATGATTTGGGCAATCAACAAGCCATCTTTTTTGCCATTTTCCATGCGGTCTCTGCTTTTTGCAATGCTGGCTTTGATCTCTTTGGTTCTTATCCAGACCTTTACCCCCTCGGTACCCCCAACGATAACATTTCGCTGCTCATCATGGGCAGTTTGGTCTTCCTAGGGGGGTTGGGTATTCCCGTATTCGCAAACATCATTGGGCTACGGCAAGGGCAGCGGGTGTCGCTGCATACCAAGATTACGCTGATAACGATTATCTCCCTCACGAGTATTGGGGGGATAGGCATTTTCCTTGCAGAGTATACCGCGGGTGGCGGGGTATTAGCGGGGGAAAGTTGGATGCGCCAGATGCTCTTGGGGTTCTTTCAATCGGTCTCTGCACGCACGGCAGGCTTTTCTGGTATTCAGCCCTTCGAGGCTATCACGCCAGCCAGCCAGCTTCTCCTGTTGGTGCTGATGTTTATTGGCGCATCCCCCGCTTCAATGGGGGGGGGCATCACAACGGGGACATTTGCCGTGTTGATGCTGTCTATATGGAGCTATGCTCGCAACCTGCCTGCTGTTCAGATTGGCAAGCGCAGCATTGGTAGCCTGATGGTGCGAAAGGCGGCAGCAGTGTTGACCATTTCTGCGGTGCTGGTCTGTTTGGCTACCTGGGTCATCCTTGCTACCCACGATGTTATGCTCAATGTTGCCATCTTTGAAGTCATCTCTGCCTTTGCAACATGTGGTTTGACCCTCAACTTTACCTCTGAACTAAATCTTTTTGGCAGAATCGTCATTATTGTGATGATGTTTTGGGGACGTTTGGGGGCGTTGACGATTATTACGGCGGTAGCCCAACAACGCCCGGTCCAGTTGGTTGAGTATCCAGAAGAAACGATTTTGATTGGGTAGCGACAGATTTCCCCATCCCCTGCCCCGCGTCCCACCGTGCATCCCCCCCTGCCCCTAGCCCCTTCCCCCAACATGCATCCCCCCCTGCC
>CAYPHM010000188.1:0-6523 GCA_964410555.1 uncultured Chloroflexaceae bacterium
ATGGGAGAGGGGGCAGGGGGCAGGGGATAGGGGCTGCCCGAAGAAAGGGACATGGGGCTGCCCCCTCACGTATCACGTATCCATCGTTTGCTCCAAGCGGGTATAGATTCCAAACACCACCGCAACCGCAAACAACACCCCCGTTCCCATACGTAGCCACCAATTGAGCGAGCCAATACTATGGTCTGCACTGCGAAGCATCAGGCTAGGCAAAAAGTCATTGACCATGTGGGTAGTGCCGTCAAGCAGCATCGGCAGCAGCAGGTAGCCCATTGTGCGTAGCCTGATGGGGCGCAGACGATGGCGCACAAGCGCGAAAAGTAGCCCCCCAACAACCAAGGCGGTATACATTGCCGCCTCCCGATGGCAAAACGCCACCTGATACCCAAGCCAAGAAAACGAACGCGCCGGGTGTTGGTGACAGAAGGGAGAATACAGTACAAAGAGCCAATGACCAAGCCGATGGTAGCCCATATGGTGCAACAATGGCGAGAGCCAGGGCAACCCGCCATACAGCAGCACCAGCATGTTGAGCAACGCCAACCAGTGGCGAAACGCCCAACGTATCCAACGGTCTGCTAGACTGTTCCCAGTAGCGGTGGTAGTGGTAGGAGGGGGGAACATACTATTTGGGAGAAGACTCGGCTGCAACGCGGGAAAAAGCATAGCTATACTGGAGCACCGAGAGCACCCCGGCGACCAGCGATGCATAGAATACCGGTTTGCCAGCGTTGGGACCACGCAAAAGGTAGAGCATTACCGAGAGGGTAAGCAAAACAGTGGTGAGCTTGCCTGCTGACTGTGCTTCGATAACCCGTCCATACTTACGGGTGAGGTAGAGACCCGATAGCAGGATACCCACATCGCGGGTAATGAACAACCCGGTAATCCACCACGGCAGCCGGTAGCGGGCAGAGAGTACTACTGCCAGTCCATTGAGCGTTAGCTTGTCAATGATGGGGTCGAGAAACTCCCCAACGGTAGACACCTCATGACGATAACGTGCCAACGGACCGTCTACGACATCTGTCAGCATGGCAATACCAATGTAGGCTAGGGCTTTGCGTTTGTAGGCGGCATCAGCATGGAGCAGATACCGGATGGAGACCGGCAACAAGAGCAGACGAGACATCGTGAGCAGGTTTGCGGGGTAGAGTAGCTCACGGGGGCGAAAGCGTAGGGATGGGGCATTGGTAGTTTGGAGTGCTGCTACCAACGGGGAAGAGTAATCTTCCCCATTGGTAGGTTGGGTTGTGTCGATTGGGTGCTGCATATCTCTGGTCATCATACGTTATGCAGGAGTGCCATACGTTGGGGGTATATCCATCCCACTACCAGGCGTACTTCCCCCATTCAACCCTGCGACAACCTGCCCAAGCGCGTGTCCAATGGCAGCATAAGCAAAAACTGAGGTAAAGAGTACCCCAACGCCACAGGCAATCATCCCTGCTGCGGCTACTATCGCAGCCAAGATACTTACCAAGATTATCATCAACCAGGGTTTGAAAGATGAGCGCACCATGCCGATGACCTCAGTAAACTGGAAAGCTGCACTGAGCGAGTCGGTCTGGATGTAACGGGCATAGGCAGCAAAAACGAGTATTCCGAGGACAATACTCAGGATAATGAGTATGGGTACCAAACAGAGCAGGAGTATGCCACCTGCCGCTGCTACCCCCTCACTGTCTGCTGAAGCCAACCCAGCGGAAAGGAACTGCACAATGCATTGGAGGATGATAACTGGGATGAAATAGACAATCTGAATGAGCACGGCATAGAGCCCTTTCATCAGCTTGTCGCCAAAGTTTGTCCAATCTGGCAGCGGGCGCGGGTTGCCACGCGCTACATTGCGAGCAGTCTCCAACATATAGCCGTAGATTGCCAATCCCCCAACAATTGGGATGAGCATAATCAACCCGCCGATGAGGATTTTCTTTATCCACTCTTCATCTTCGGTAATGAAACTAAACGCACGTCCAACGTCCATACTCAGGACCTCCTTAAAGATACGGTTAATCAGAAATCAGGGTTTTCCCCTCTCCCTTACAGGATACCATGAGATGGTACGAAAAGACACAGGAGTTTGTTTCACGACTAGGGCAATCGCAAAGTTGCCCAATGCCCCCCATCCCCTAGCCCCGCGTCCCACCGAGGGGAGAAGGGGCATAAGTGGCTCCCCCTTGCCCTGGAATGGGAGCGGGGGCAGGGGGGAACATATCCCCTACTCTTCCTCAATATCTGGTGGCGAAACATTTGTGTACTGCTCGCAGAAAAACCCCTTGAGGCTTCCCCGATTTGAGTCTGAGCAACTCTCCTCAGCGACCAGCTCGTTGCCACGAAAATCTAGCTTGGTTGTGTGCTCACGGTCTGGACAATTCATATCGTACAGGTACAAGATACCCGTACCATCACCAGGATCATCATACCCATAGGCGAGCACCTGATGGTTGTGAAAGGGATTTTGGGTGCTGCCTATCAAGCAGATAGGCATTGGTTCCCCCTTGTCAATCACCTGTTTTAGCCGTACCCATTCCTCTTTGGTCTGTTTAAGGAGCCAAGTACCGCCGCCTGAGAGAAACCCTAGATGTAACATACTCATCCACATCAATAGCCCCGGAAAATTGGTAGACATACTCTCCAGTTGTCGTCGCCAGAGATAGTCGCGGAGAATACGCCGTTTGGGGTCATTGCGGCGGGGTTGATCAGCTAAGCTCCTGCCCCGTGGCAGTTTTTTCCCAATCTTGAAGTAATCCAGTGAGGCAAAAGCCATCCCTCCACATAGCCCATAGGAGATAGGCTCTGCCCCCTGGGTAAACTGCTTGATAGCTGGCTCCACCAGGACTTTGCCTAGCGAAGCCAACGAGCTAGAGAGCGATCCTACTGCCCCGCCAATCGAACTATTGAGGGTATTTTGCATTTCGGTCACTTCAGACAGGTCAAAATCCCATGAATTGATGAATGCGAACCCGTGGACATCGGGGCGAAAGTGTGTCTTTGGCACGGTCTGCCTCCCTTATACCTATGCTATTACAGATTGCTCCATTTCTCTGTATTGTAGCACATGTGCTAGGCTGCTTCGCAGGGCTGCCACCACCCATGAAGTAACTCAAAGACTAGTTGGGATAGGGTTATCTCTGCTTCTGCATAGGTACGCGCAAACCCGACCAATTCCCCATCAAGGTACATCGCAAAATCATGCATTTCTGGATCATAGATTATCTCTTTATGGTACATGGCTTTCTATCCTTACGTAAAACTATTAACCTGTTGGTTATATCTAGCTGTTGCTTCTCTTGCCTATAGGGGTATTATAGCATATTTGTTCTTTTTCTTCAAGAGAATGGCGAACCTTGCCCTGGAATGGGAGTGGATAATATAAAGAGATACCCGTACTATCGGGAGCGGATTTTGCGTACCAGCGCGTCAACGAAAAACCCCAGGGCTTCAACCCGAAGCAATAAACTGACCCCAAGATAGATTGCCCCCCCAACTCCACCTGCGACCATTACCCGCAACAACAACGCCGTCTCTCCCCACAATGGGGCAGCCACCAACCATGCCACAACCCCCGCCATCAGGATACTTGCCAACAGTGATTTGAGGAAAGTCTCGCCTATGCGTAGCCCCCGCAGCGAGACATCGCGTCGATTGAGCCAAAACATCAGCAGCATATGCCCTATCCACTGGGCAGCATTGCCGACAACCAGAGCCAAAAAGCCTAGCTCAGTCAACCAGAGCAATGGTAATACGGTGAGCAGGTAGATAAGGATAGCCGCACCCTGCACCAGATTGGGGGCGAGCGTCTTCTTACGAGCATAGAAGGAGAAAATGAGCACTTGGTCTATAGCCGCAGCGGGCAAACTTGGCAGATAGAGCATAAGCGCGATAGCGGTGATAGTTGTGTCTTGGGCAACAAAAGCCCCTCGCTCAAAGAGCAGCGCGGTGATAGGCTGTGTGAGGGCAGCAAGCCCGGCGGTGGCAGGCAGCACTAGCAGTAATACCACTTTGATACCCATACCGAGCATACGGCGAAATGCCTGCTCATCGGCGGCGGCATCGAGGCGGGAGAGGGTTGGCAACACTGCCATAGAAACGGCAGCAGCGACGAGTCCCAGGGGAAACTGTATCAACGTTGTAGCATATTGCATAGTAATGAGGGCTGTTTGGAAGCCAGAGGCAAGCCAACGGTCTATCACTGTGCCGATAATAGAGAAACTGATACCAAGTGCCACGGGGGCATAGAGCCGCAAAATGCGCTGTACAACTGGATGATTGAACGCGAGGGTTGGGCGATAGCGTGCGCCTCGCATACCGGGTAATTGCAGCACTACCTGCCCAATTGCCCCAATGATCATCCCCACTGCAAGGCTTGCTACCCCTAGCTGTTGGTGCAACAGCACCGCACCGGCAATGATGCCAACATTGAACATGGCAACGGCGAAAGCAGGCAGCAAAAAGCTGCGCCGGGCATAGAGTATGGCAGTCAGCAGACCAGACAAGCCCATAAAGAGCACGGCGGGCAGCATAATGCGGACAAGTTGAACGGTGAGGGGTTGCAGTTCCGGGCGGGATGATTGCACCAGCAGGCTCACGACCAGCGGGGCTTGCCACAGCATCAGCGCAATGATAGCTGCCAGCGCAAGCATAGCAATGGTAATAACGCTGGATACGATGGTCCAAAATTGACGCTCCTCGCCTTCGGCATATTCGCTGAAAATCGGCACCAACGCAGCACTAATAGCTCCATTGATGAGCAAGTCATAGATAGTCACGGGAATAGTCAGCGCGGCAGTGTATGCATCCACCGTGGGGGTGCGCCCAAAAAAGTAGGCAATAACTGACATGCGCCCAAGCCCAAGTATGCGACTGACAATATTTCCTGCGGCAATCAACAGGGCAGCAATGGCAATGCTGCGGGCTGGAGATGGTTTAGGGGGGGGAGGGGTAGGTGAGGAAGATGGGGTAGATGAAGGAGAGGGGGTAGATGAAGGAGAGGGTGCTTGATGATGAGCCATATCTTGCCTACCTCGGTTGTCTATTCAGCACCATGCTGGTTAGGATGTCGTCAAGCGCAGCACAGTGCTGTTGCCATGAGTAGCAACTAACAACGCGCTCACGAGCGTTGCTGCCCATTTGGGCTGCCTGTTGGGGGTGGTCAAGCAGGGTAGCCATAGCTGTTGCCAGTGCCGAGAGGTTATTTTCCTCAAACAGCAACCCCTCTTGCCCATCCCGAATGATGGTATTGAGCGGGGGGATGTCTGTCGTGATGACGGGCAACCCTGCTGCCATATACTCGTAGACTTTGAGCGGCGACCAGAAGAAACCAGCAGCACGTAGCGCAGGATGAGGCGTGGTCGTGAAAGGGGCAACCCCTACGGTAGCCTGGGTCAGCATGGATGGCACCGCTTCGTAGGGAAGTGCGCCGGTGAAGTGGAAGCTATCGCGTTGCCGTGCTGCTAATCGTTCTGCTTCGCTGCGCTCTGGACCATCGCCAACCAGCACAAACCGGTACGGCTTGCCAGCGTCAAGTAAAAGCAACGCTGCCCGTACAAAGTCAAGCACCCCATGCCAAGCGCGAAATGAGCCAAGAAATAGGGCAACGGGTGGCGAGTCCAATTGGCTCCCGTTGCTAAGAGGTTGTTGGGCAGGGACAAACTGTTCAACGTTTGCCCCCCACGGGAGTTCAACAATTTTGTTGCGGGGGATGTCTGGCGGTATGGTGGTATGCAGGGGGGTGACAATGCGGTCTGCCCATTGACATTGTTGGGTAGCCCATCGGCGCAAGGGACCACCAAGAGCATCATCTAGCCATCGCTTGAAGACCTGCGGTGGGTCTACAATCAAGGCGTTTACTTCAAGCAGGCAGGGTATGCCGAGATGATGGGCAGTCCATACCCCCGCCCCACATAGGTTGTAATAGCGTTCTATAATAACATCGGGCTGTATAGCGCGTGCTAGACGCAAAATGACCCCCATACCAGCTATACCTAATTGTTTGGGGATAGTCTGATAGTGAAGATAAACCCCCTGGTACCGTTGTGTTGTTGGGCGAAAGAAGGGAGCTATGCCGTCCCAGGATTCATGGTTGGCAGCGACAAGGTGCAGGGTATGACTGTGTGCGGTGAGACCGCGGGCAACTTCCAGGGTGTGGGTAGAGCCGCCTAAGCTGCCAGGTACGGGTATGCCGTGGGCTATGTATAGGATGTGCATGGGTTTCTGTGGGTGGTTTTGGCATAACAAAAGGTGAGCTACAATAGCTCACCTTTCACTCAAGAATGGAGCGGGAGACGGGGTTCGAACCCGCGACCTACACCTTGGCAAGGTGTCGCTCTACCAACTGAGCTACTCCCGCGCTCACTAGGTAAGTATACCATGAGACTGTGGAGTTTGCAAATTTTTTGAGAGGTTGAGCGGTGGGTGTGGCAGATAGGTTTCCCCTCCCCAGCCGCGCATCCCCCCATCCCCCTCCCCAGCCGCGCATCCCCCCATCCCCCTCGCCCCTTCCCCCACCGTAGGGGAGAAG
>CAYPHM010000189.1:0-6503 GCA_964410555.1 uncultured Chloroflexaceae bacterium
GCTCGTTGACCCTCGCGGTTCCCCCGTACCATCCGCTCGTTGACCCTCGCGGTTCATTCCCCCCTCGCCCTGGGATGGGAGAGGGGGCAGGGGGGAGAGGGTTGTGTTCGGTCCCCTTTCTCCCCCAGGGGGAAAGGGCAGGGATAGGGGGCTGCCCGGTGAGACGTTGCATGCAACGTTTCTACAAGCATACCTACCCCTATGCAGGGGGAGAGCGCAACCGCCACAGCGTATACCCCCCCCATCCCCCAAGCCCCAACGCCAGCGTGAGCCAAATACCAACAAGCAGACGTAGTGGACCTGGAGGCAGGTCGCTAAAGGAGACGTACCACAACCAAACGTCCCAGTGTGCCAAACGGTGATCACCTGTCCAGCGGCGTATGGAAACATAGCCTGTGGGCATAGGGGATATGGGGATAAGCTCGCCGCGCAGGGTGAGCGGGTATTGCCCGTTTTCATTCACAACGCTGGCGTTAAGTTGGCGCACCTGCACCCCTAGCCCCCCCTCACGATCAATGCCCACATCGGCAGGTCGCCATAGCCGCGATTGCAGGGCGAGTGTGGCATCAGTCGCAGGTAGGGCAACCTGGTAGTGGCGAGGGGGGCAGGGCGTATCAGCAATGAGCGTTGCTTGGCTACTCTTGGCTATTAGCTTAATAGGCGTTGGGGATAGTGGCGGCGGCAGACAACCATTCGGTGCCAGTGACACCAAGACGGTAGCACCGTGGGTATTTCCCCCTGGACGCACCTGTATCAGCGCGGGGGAAGCGTCTGTCCAGCGTGGCACCTGCTCGCCATCCTCGCGCTCCCCCTCGCTATAACTAAACCCCTGGCGAAAGACCACGCTCTCTGTGGCAAATGCCAAATCATAGTAATGAGAGAGACGCTTGGCTATCAGCCCCAAATGTCCAGCAATGGCAGAGTCCCACGGGTCAAAGTGATCTCGCTCGACATTACGCTTGGTGCTAAAAAAGGCTTCATTGGCAATGAGGATGCTCCCCAACTGTGGCGGTATTGCCAACAACAGCACACATACAAGAGCCATCTTGGGTAATGCTTGTGACCGTTCAAGCAGCGGTGCTAGGGGCAGGATCATAAAGGGCAGCGCGATAACCAGGTAGCGCGGTCCCCACGACCCGCCGCCATGCCAATAGAGCAACAGCGCGTAGAAGCCTAAATGGGCAAGCGTCACCCCAATGCAAATGAGGACAACCTGCCAAGACCGCCGCCAGAGCAACCATAATCCCACTGGCATCAGCAGTACCGGGGGGGCATACCAGATGATGCCCCGCCCAGGACTCCAAACGAGACCACTGAGCCGATACCAAAAGTATTTGGGGTTGAAATGGCTGAAGACCCCCGTGCCATAGCCTGTCATGAGGGGATTACCGTAGAGGTGCCACTGGTATAGCCCAAGCAACAGCAGCATAACCAGCATCCCCGCCCCCCACATTGCCAATCGTGGTATAACCGTCTGTTGTATCTCTGCCCACGATGGCATGCGTAGCCCATCTACACAGAGCAACCCAAAGCCAGCGTAGACGACAACAAAGGGGATGACCAGTGCGCCATGCACCTTGACGATAAGCGAATAGCCTGCCAGTAACCCAGAGAGAAACAGCAGCATGGGGGTGCTGGTGTACCAGCGGTTAGCTCCCCACCCCCCACTTCTGTTTGTAGAGACGTTGCATGCAACGTCTGTTCCCCCCTTTCCCTTTCCCCCACCGAGGGGAGAAGGGGTATCGGGCAAGTGTTCCTCCCCCTCGCCCTGGGATGGGAGCGGGGACGGGGGGAGCGGGTTACATCCCCCGTGCCTTTTTACAGGAGCGGGGGCAGGGGGAGCGGGTGATAAAAGGGAGCGGGTGTGGTCATACAGCACCAGCACAAACGAAGCAAACAGGAGCAGTCCAGTGAGCGGCTCGGCAAAAAAGGTCTTGCTATAGTGCCAAGCCATCGTTGCCAACCCGTAGATGAGCGCGGTAGCAATAGCAGCACGTTGTTTGTAGCCAATGAAGACCGCGGCGAGGTAGACCAGCGCAGCAGTAGCGGCAGTCACCAGCGGGTTGAGCCAAAGGGTGATAGCCCGTGTCACCCACGGGTAGGCATCATGGGGGAACAGCCCCGCCATACTGCGCCCAATGAGGTACAGCGGTATCGCGGTGAAGGGCTGCCCCGGACCGTAGTAGCTATAGATAGGCGTGTCGTATGGACGGGCAGCGTTGAGCGCAAAACTCTGCCACACCGCCAAACTTTCCGTTACCCCAAAGAGCAACTCTTCATCTTTGGATGAAGTGTGTGCGCCGGTGGTGAGCAGGTAGATACCGGCGAGCAGCGCAAAGATTGCCAGCGCAATGCGTGGGTGCGAGGAGCGCGGCTGGCGTAATCTACTACGTTTTGCTCCGCTAGGAGACAAAGGTCTCAACCTTCCCCCAGTCGAAATCTGGCAGTGCATAGCGTAGGAAGACCCGCAACCCTTCTTGATCCTGTTCGTCTAGGTGATAGCGCAGGTTTCGCAGGTATCGCGCACATACCCCCGCTGGCAACCCCAAGCGTGGCGCGTAGTCTAGGGCTATGGCATCTATGGAGCGCAACCCGGCGGTTTTTGCCTCGTAGAGCGCGGGGACAATACCCGCCTTTTGCACCTGTGCGGCACAGTCCTTGCGAACAGCCCATACCGCAAAGGTAAATGGCAGCGAGCTAAAATGGAGCCACTCGTCACCGAGATCAAAGCAATAGGGCAACCCAAGCCGACCTACATGCCGCCGCAATACCCCCTCAAACAACGCCCGGTCTCCAATGATCAGCGCACCATCGGTAGTAGCCATCATCTGGTCCATATCCTGTGGTTGGCTCACCCATTCGGGGGTAATGTGGTAGGCTTGCTCACACAGCACCCGCAGCAGGTTGATGCTTGTTGCCGAGTGGTCAGACAACGCTATCAATGCCCCGTCTAGCTCGTGCGGGTCTGGTCGCCACGAAAAGAGCAACACGCTATTGACTGCCCCAAGCGAAGCAATAGACAAGCCCGGCACCAACAACAGTTCATCGGTGTGCAAGGCAAACGTATAGGAGGAGATGGGGGCAATGGAGACTCGCCCATCAAGCAACGCCTGATTGATCGCCGTGGGGACACCCCGCACCAGCGAAACATCCGGTAGGTACTCCTCCAGGTGATACTCAATCGGCTGCGTATTGAGATAGTCTATCGTGCCAACGGGTGGAAGTACGCCCCTCACGTACACACCTCTACATGCTCATAGAGAGCGTTACGCTCAATAGGTATCCTGCCCGTATCACGGATAAGCTGTATTAGCCTATCCCGTTGGATAAACTGTTCGGTTTGTGCGCCAGCATCGTGGTAGATACGCTCCTCAACGACTGTACCATCTATATCGCTCACGCCAAAGAAGAGCGCAACCTGCGACACTTTGGGGGTAAGCATTACCCAGTAGGCTTTGACGTGGGCAAAGTTGTCGAGCATCAACCGACTAACTGCCAAATTGCGTAGGTCGTCAAACCCGGTGGTTGAGCGCAGTTTGCGAGCACGTCCCAGGTTGTTGTTCTGTGGGTGGTAGGCAAGCGGCACGAAGGTCACAAAGCCGCCCGTTTTGTCCTGCTGCTCGCGCAGCCGGATGAGGTGATCTACGCGGTCTTCGATGGTCTCAATGTGTCCATACAGCATCGTGGCGTTGGTCTTGATACCAAGTTCATGGGCAATGCCATGAATAGCCAACCAACCATTGGCAACGATCTTTTCGGGGCAGAGTTTGCGGCGCACCCGTGGGTGAAAAATCTCTGCTCCCCCACCTGGCATGGCATCTAGCCCGGCTTCACGCAGCATGGTTAAGACCTCACGCCAATCTTTGTTGCCAATACGTGCCAAATAGTCTATCTCTACGGCGGTAAACGCCTTGATAACAACCGATGGGAAATGCTGCTTGAGCGAACGCAACAACGTACAGTAATAATCCAGTTCTAGGTCGGGGTGTAGCCCACTGACAATGTGAAACTCACTGGTACGCTCGCTAATCGTCTCTTTGGTATGTTGGATAATCTCTGGAATGGTGAGCATATAGGCATCATCCTCATCACCATTGCGCCGAAACGAGCAAAAATTGCAGTGGGCTATGCAAATATTCGTTGGGTTGATATGCTTATTCTGGACAAAATAGACGTTTTCGCCATTGATGCGGCGGTTGGCGATGTCTGCCAACGCCCCAACTGCCAGCAGGTCATCGGTCTGGTAGAGGCGCACCCCCTCATCAAAACTCAACCGCGTACCAGCTTCAACCTTGCTGGCTATATCGGCAATCGCCGATTGTTGTAAAAAGTGGTTCATTTCATCTCTCATACTGTCTAGGTAATGTTAGTTATCGGGATTGGGTACTGGCGGGACGGTGGGTGGCGTATCAGGAGCACGTATCCCAAGCGTCACTGATGTACCCCGTGGTACCCAAACATGTTTGTCGGGAACCGTACTCACAACAGCACCGGGGGCTACTTGGTAGTAGGTATCCCCAAGTTTATCATAGCCCTGGTAATCGCTCCAGGTATAGTTGAGTCCGTTGGTTGCAGCAAGGATGGCTTTTGCTTCTGATTCCATCATCCCCATGAGGTCTGGCATCTGCACCTTGTCACCCATACTAACTACGAGATGGAGCGTTTCCCCCTCTTCTATCTGCATCCCGGCAGATGGGTTTTGCGAGATGATAAAGCCTTCACTTACGTTTGTACTTGGTTGCTCTTCAACCGTCACGATGAGTCCTAGCCCCTCTGCCTCACCACGCGCAGACTCCAACCGGCGGGATATGACGTTTGGCACACTAACCAACCGAATGTCGCGCCCAAGACTCAGCACATAGGTTACAGGCTGCCCCTGTTGTACCTCAATATGGGGCGGCAAAAACTGCTCAATCACTGCGCCCTGTGGGATAGTTTCACTATGGCGAGAGTCCCCTGCTACGGGGATGAGTTGGGCATTTTGGATAGCTTGTCGTGCTTCACTCTCCCGCATGCCAACAATGCTTGGCACTGTGACCAATGGCACACTGGTTGGTGATACTGTTGGTGTCGTTGAAGGCGTAGGGGTAATAGTTGTCGTTTGGGTTGCGCTTGGCACAGCAGTAGCCACAGTACCAGTACCATTGCCAGACCCTAGCCCTTCAACCAACGAATCAAGTGTGCCACTGGTAAAGAGCAACACGAAGCCCATCACCCCTACGAGGATGATCATCCCAATAGCAAACACCCCACAACCCACCCCTTGCTGCTGAGGAGCTTTGGCAATCGGGGGGCGAGCCTGGGGGAGCGTACTGCGTCCTCCCGTAGCAGATGCCCCCCCACTATGGCTAGATTGAGGGACATATGGGCGCGGTTGTGGCATCGGGCGGGGGGGGGGCAAGGGGGAAGCATTAGCGACAGTGTTTTGCTCTGCACTCGCTTGGTAGTTCTTGAGCATCTCGGCAAATTCCCACGCGCTGGCAGGACGGTGTGACGGGTCTTTTGCGAGAGCTTGCAGGATGAGATTTTCTAGGTTTTGTGGTATCTGTGGGTTTAGCTGGCGTGGCATAGGTGGCGGTGTGCTGACATGCTGCATTGCCACCGAGACGGCACTATCCCCCGAAAACGGGAGCTGTCCCGTCACCATCTCAAACAGCGTGACCGCAAGCGCATAGATGTCTGAACGGGGAGAGGCTTGTTGCCCCTGGGCTTGCTCAGGCGAGATGTAGTCGGCGGTGCCAAAGGTAATGCCTGTCTGGGTGGTAGCGGTACTCAGGTGGCTTTTGGCAATGCCAAAGTCGGTAATCTGCACATGCCCATCGCTGCTGACCATGATGTTCTGCGGCTTGATGTCGCGGTGTATCAACCCGACCCGATGAGCCGCCTCTAGCCCGCGAGCGATGGCTTCGGCTATCGCCACCGCATGGGCGATCATGAGCGGGGCTTCACGGTTGATGCGCGTCTTGAGATCGATACCGTCTACATATTGCATGACGATATAGTGCGTGTTGCCATCCTGCCCAACGTCATAGACATTGACAACGTTTGGATGATTGAGGTTGGCGGCGGCGAGGGCTTCATGGTCAAACCGTTTGAGAAAGTCGGGGTCGTTGCTAAACTGGCTATGGAGTATCTTCACGGCTACGCGGCGGTTGAGCCGCATGTCATAGCCCTGATAGACTGTCGCCATGCCACCTTCGCCTACCTGTTGGTCTAGTCTGTAGCGGTCATTGAGGATTTGCTGCTGCATTGATCCTGTTCGTCTGTTGGGTGCCTATGCTCCCACTAAAAATGGCGATGTACCATTGGTATTATTGCATAGCGATATGCACCCGTCAAGGGGAAGGTTGGGGGTTGTGGTTCTCCCCATCCCCTCGCCCCGCGTCCTAACGCGCAGCTCCCATCCCCTGCCCCGCGTCCCACCGAGGGGAGAAGGGGAAAATGGTTCCCCCCATCCCCTGCCCCGCGTCCCACCGAGGGGAGAAGGGAGTCGGAATCCCCCC
>CAYPHM010000190.1:0-4706 GCA_964410555.1 uncultured Chloroflexaceae bacterium
GCCCTATGGGAGCGGGGGCAGGGGGAGCGGGTTGTTGCCCTATGGGAGCGGGGGCTAGGGAGGAGCGGGTGGAAAGGCAGGGGCTAGAGTTCCTTTTTATGACGAAGGGAAAATATCAGCCACACCCATAGGTAATGTGGCAAGGCTTGATTGTAGCATACCGCTTGTGGTATACAGAAATGTGGTATACTTGCCCGTATGAAAACGAACATATCTCCCGAAAAGCAACCACCCCCAGGGCGGTTTGGTCCTTACGGCGGTAGCTACGTCCCGGAGACGCTCGTCCCGGCTATAACCGAACTCCAAGAAGCCTATGCTGCTATCCGTGAGGATGCGACCTTCTGGCAGGAACTTGATACCCTTAACCGCACGTATGTAGGGCGACCCACCCCGCTCACCTATGCGAGTCGCCTAACCGACTATTGTGGCGGCGCACGTATCTACCTCAAACGCGAAGACCTCGCCCACACTGGCGCACACAAGATCAACAACGCGCTAGGGCAGGGGCTACTGGCAAAGCGTATGGGCAAACGGCGCATCATAGCCGAGACTGGCGCGGGGCAACATGGCGTAGCCACGGCAACGGTCTGTGCGTTGCTTGGTATCCCCTGTGTCGTCTACATGGGCGAAGAGGATATGGCTCGCCAGCGACCTAATGTCTTTCGTATGCACCTGTTGGGGGCAGAAGTACGCGGGGTCAGCAGTGGCAGTCGCACCCTCAAAGATGCCATCAATGAGGCTATGCGGGACTGGGTGACAAACCCCGATAGCTACTACCTACTAGGCTCTGCGCTTGGCGCACACCCCTACCCAACGATGGTACGCGATTTTCAGCGCATCATTGGCAAGGAAGCTCGCCAGCAAATACTCGATGCTACTGGGAGCTTACCAGACCTCGTGCTGGCGTGTGTAGGAGGTGGCTCCAATGCGATAGGCATGTTCTCGGCGTTTCTCGATGAGCCAGATGTTGCTCTGTGTGGCGTAGAGGCGGGCGGACGTAGCAAGCGGCTAGGCGACCATGCTGCACGCTTCTTTGCCCCCCAACATGGCGTACTCCAGGGCACCTATTCCTACGTGTTGCAGGATGAAAACGGACTTATAGCCCAAACCCACAGCATATCTGCCGGGCTAGACTACGCCAGCATTGGCCCTGAACACGCTTGGCTCTATGACACCGGGCGGGTAAGCTATACCAGTGCCAGCGATGATGAAACGCTCAATGCTTTTCAACTGCTCTCACAACTAGAGGGCATCATCCCTGCGCTAGAGAGTGCCCATGCCATAGCTGAAGCGGTCAAACGTGCGCCCCCAATGCCCCCCGATCAAACCATCATGGTCAATCTCTCTGGGCGTGGTGATAAAGACATCTTTACGGTAGCCAAAGCCCTGGGAGAGACTGTCGGGGTATAAACGCATAAGGACACCATGTATGGGGACATGTGGTATTATCCTCAACCCGAATGCCGGGCGGGGACGGGCAAAACAGGTCTTCCACACATTGACGCAAGCCCTACAAGCCGTTGGAGTATGCTATGCTGTGGCGGAAACTCCAGCTCCCCACACGGCACCGCACCTCACCCGTCAGTTTATCGAGGAAAACGGCTATGACCCGATTATCGTAGTGGGGGGCGATGGGACAATTAACGAGGTAGTCAATGGACTTATTGCTAGTAAGCAAGCGGGTAGCGGGGGGGCAGCACTAGCCATTATCGCCGGGGGAACGGGGAATGATTTTGTCAAGACGTTGGGCAATGGCAAGCCTGCATTGCTCCAGCATACCGTCAACTGCATAGCCGATGGGACACGACACACAGTAGATGCTGGACACATCACGATACCCACCAACAACTCTAGTACAGAGCACGAGCATCCGCTATCACGCTATTTTATCAATGATGTGGGCTTGGGTATCTATGCGTTGGTAGCCGATGAGAGTCTAGGTAATACCCGTCTGACGGGACTAGCGGTGTATGTACGGGCAGTCGTGCGGGCATTAGCTCGGCATCGCCCCATCCCGCTTGTGTTGCATTACAATGAGCAGCAGCATACCCGTTGGGTGCTATTAGCCGCTATTGCCAATGGACGCTATCAGGGGGCAGCATTTTGCCTGACCCCACAGGCACAGCTAGATGATGGCTTACTAGACGTGTGTACCATAGACTCTATCCCGTCTTGGAAAATCATGCGCCACATACCCGGTGCAATGCGTGGCACCCATACCAAACATCCACAGGTGCAGATGGGACAAACTACGCATGCAACCATAACGAGTGATCAACCGTTGATTGTCTCTACAGACGGCGAGATTATCGCCCATCGTGCTTACCATATCAGCGTCCAAGTGATGCCCCAAGCCCTAGAGGTGGTGGGATAGGGGAGAGGGTGTTTCGTCCCCCCTATCCCTAGCCCTTTCCCCCAGGGGGAGAAAGGGGATCGGACAGGTTCCCCCCTCGCCCCGTGGAGGAACGCGGGGCAGGGGGAGCGGGTGACAATTAGCAGGAATTACCAATGGTTTCCCAAAAAAAGGAATGTGAAACCATAAACCATGGTTAGACGAAAAGCAATCATACACAAAGGAGAAATGTACCATGCAATTACTCTACCTCAATCCACTTGAGTTAGAACCCGATCCCGAAGGACTCCGCGAGGAGTCGGGGGATATAGAGGGATTGGCAGAAACAATAGCCGACCAGGGTATGCTCCAACCGCTTGGTGTGGTGCGAATGGCAGAAGGCAAGTATCGCGTGGTTTATGGCAACCGCCGTCGTTCTGCTGCGATCCAACTGCACATGGAGAAAGTTCCCTGTATCCTGTTGGATGCTGAGGACACAGACTTGTTGCTGCGCCAACTAATTGAAAATGTGCAGCGGCAAGAACTCAATGACTTAGAGAAAGCCCGGGCTTTTTCCCGCTTGCGCTCACGCATTGCCGAGATGCACCACATTTCCACTGAGGGCGACCTGGATGATGCAGTAGGAAAATCCGTTGGCTTGACGGGGCGGACTGTGCGCCGCTACATTGGGCTACTAGAGCTACCCCAAGAGGTGCAACAGCTTATTCGCCGTGGCGAACTGACTGTCACCCAAGCCCAACATCTACGCCGTATCCCCAACAAGCATACGCAAATTGAACTGGCAAAAGCTGCCGCCGAAGAGGGTATGTCTGCTGCCGACCTGAGCCGCCTCGCCGGGTATTTTGTTGCCAACCCTGGCTTAACGCTAGAAACTGCTTTGCAAGCCCTAGAGCAAGGGGTACACATTCCAGACCGCCCGGTGTTTGAGGGGATACCTGAAAGTGGCGGTGGACCACTTGGCAAAACGAGTGTCATATCCGTTGAAGAGGTTGAGAATGACGATGATCTGTGGGATGATGATGATGATCTAGCACCAGACGATAGCGAGTTCTTGAGCGTTGAGGACGATACCATCGAGAACAAGCCCCAGAACAAAGCACGGGTCTTTCGTATCCGCTCGCTTGACCATATGGTAGATGAAGCAGACCGTATCTCCCGCGCCTATGCTGAGGGTGAATTAGAAAAGTGGCTCCAGAAAGATGAAAGTGCATCCTACAAACTCCGTTTGCTGCTCAAACAACTGGAGACCCTCACTCATGGACTGCGCGGGATGGCGCAAAAGTTTGGGTGGAATGTAGATACCGAATAGCCCCGTTTGTGCAGGGGTTATAGAGGTGAGGAGGCTACTGCCGGGGTGAAACCACGGAATGAACCCTTAGCCTATGTAACGTTGCTGTGCTGTCATCGTCTTACCTATGACGATGGCAGTACAGAAGCTCCTTAGCTTCTTGTTGAGTGTGCCAAAAAGAGGTCTGCCCGATCCACGATACGCCCTTTTTCCCCCATTTGTCCATTGTCTTGCGTTGGTTGGGGAAGGGGGGGCGGCATTGGTTTCTGCTGCGTATCAGACGAGAGATACTTCATAAGCTCCAGTTTGCGAACAATCGCCTCGCCAATCTGCCAGCAGATGATCGGCGTACCAGCGGCAAGAAAAGACCGCCAGATAGCCCCTTCATACACTTTCCATGTAACCGGCTCCATCGTGTTGTTCTTGCTCTCCTGCTCAATAGCATGGGCTTCTACTGCAACCGGCACAAGAGTCAACCCAACTCCAATAGCAACTTCAAGCCATTCATGGTCTGGCTTGAGATGGAGTTTGCGTTCTATCAAGGCAAGCGCGGTGGCATAGCCTGTGGATACTGCCATGACATACAGGGGTACTTTGATGAGAAGTCTCGAGTCTGTATCCATAGTGATAAATAATTCTCCTTTGTGCTAACAATGCTCTTCCCCTATAAAAAGCTCAGCCTTTTTGAAAGCTAGAACTTTACTTTACGGTATTATACTATATATTGTAGTAGGTTCAAGGGGTTTGCTCTATTTCGGTTAAGAGGTAAAGGATGATTTCAGGGGGAGAATAACCGGACAAAGCCCCCCATGGGTATTCTTTCTGGGGTAGGTCAGATGGGCAAAGGCTACCTTTTTATTCCCCGCTCCCCCCTGCCCCCGCTCCCATAAAAGGGCGAGGGGGAGCCGCTACCTGCCCGGTCCCCTTTCTCCCCCAGGGGGAAAGGGATAGGGATAGGGGGCTGACCGAAGGGGCAGGGGCTAGGGGATGGGGGCTGCCTGAAACCCTCTCCCCCTGCCCCCGCTCCCATAAAAGGGCGAGGGGGAGCCGCTACCTGCCCGGTCC
>CAYPHM010000190.1:4806-6448 GCA_964410555.1 uncultured Chloroflexaceae bacterium
CCTTTCTCCCCCAGGGGGAAAGGGATAGGGATAGGGGGCTCGGACTTTGCCCCGCCCCTAACCCCAAGCAAACCCATATGAACAAACATCTATAAATATGCTATAATAGCCAGTGAAATTTTATACGGAACCAAGAGGAACGCTTCCATTTATCATAAAGTATGCATGAAAGCGATCTTTTTGTTATCCATACTAATCTATGGAGCCTTTTTGGTAACGTGAAACAAAAATTCACATAATGAAAAAACCGTTATTCTGAACCCATGTAAGGAGACCTTATGCGATCTCGCTTCCTGCATCTTTTGACCAGAGCTGTAATCCCAACCCTAGCTGCACTTTGGCTGGCATCTCCACAAGCAAGTATGCTGCATGCATCAACGCATGCCCCATCAACAGCACATCGTACCGATAGTGCTACGAGCAGTGCAGAAACCGGGGGGCACAGCCCCCGTAATACGGAGTACCACGAGGCAATAGCCCCCTACACACTCCCAGAAGTCAATACTATTTATTTTTCCGAAACGCAGCATCACCTGAGCAATCGTTCTGGGTTTCTTGATTTCTGGCGGGCAAATGGACAAAGGTACCTTTTTGGCTTCCCCATCACAGAAGAGCTTGTAGAAAATGGCCGGGTTGTCCAGTATTTTGAGAAGGTACGGTTTGAGCACCACCCGGAAATGGCTGGCACCCGATGGGAAGTCCAGGTAGGATTGTTGGGCAGAGAAGTGCAGCAGGAAGGGGATGGCTGGCAGCCAATACCCGACCCACAAAATGGGGTACTCTACTTCCCCGAAACCCAACACACCATCCAGGGGGAATTTTTTACCTACTGGCAACGGCGCGGTGGAGTCCAAATATTTGGCTATCCCATCAGTGAACAAATGCAGGAAAACGGCTACACAGTACAATACTTTGAGCGTGCCAAGCTAGAGTACCATCCAGAAGATATGGACCCATTCTATCGTGCCTATGAGTACTACGGGCGCAATCTCAATACGCTGCATGAAGTTGTGGTCAGCGATTTGGGGCGCGTGATTGCTGAACAGCGCAACGTGAATACTGAGCCGGTGAAGCAACTCAAGGGTGCGCCAAGCTGGACACCCGCGCTTTGGGCACGACATATTGATATTAACCTGTCTACGCAGTGGCTTACTGCCTACGAAGATGATCTGATCGTCTATCGTGCGCCGGTTACGACTGGTCGCCCCGGCTTCTATACGCCGGTGGGGAATTTCGCGGTATATGACAAGCTGCCTATGCAAACGATGCGTGGCTCTATGGGCGGAGAAACGTGGAATGTGCCAAATATCCCGTGGGTAATGTACGTAAATGGTAGCGTGGCAATGCATGGCACCTACTGGCATGATCTCTTTGGCAGTGGTGCATTGATGTCCCACGGCTGCATCAATCTAGCAATGGATGATGCCCAGTGGATTTATGAATGGAACGATATAGGGACGACAGTACGGGTGCATTACTAAGGGTATTTGCTTGCTCCCCCCACTCCTACTATTTTATTCCCCGTTCTTCCCTTGCCCACCCC
This sequence comes from uncultured Chloroflexaceae bacterium, assembly GCA_964410555.1. Lineage (GTDB taxonomy): Bacteria > Chloroflexota > Chloroflexia > Chloroflexales > Chloroflexaceae > JAAUSY01. The sequence continues at coordinate 6,350 of CAYPHM010000190.1, forward strand.
CGCTCCTCCTGCCCCCGCTCCTCCTGCCCCCGCTCCCCCTGCCCCCGCTCCCATAGGGCGACAACCCTCTCCCCCTGCCCCCTCTCCCATAAAGGGCGA
>CAYPHM010000191.1:0-6446 GCA_964410555.1 uncultured Chloroflexaceae bacterium
GAGAAGGGGAACCGGGCAGGTAGCGGCTCCCCCTCGCCCTATGGGAGCGGGGGCAAATTAGCCTTAAACATGACTCTGCTAGGGGGATGGAGTTCCCTGTGATGTGGACATAACGGGAGTGTAAGAGGTTATCATGCTTTCAAAACCCAACTGCCCCATCTCCCCACTAATCCGCAACCGTGGCAGTGCATACACATCACCCTGATACCCACTCTGCATTGTCGTTACCGCATTGGTATAGCCCGCCTCTTGTACCAACGACTTGACCAAAGGGGTAAACTTGCCAATTGGATAACAAAAGCTATGCATTGGCACCTGCAAATTCCCCCCGATAATCTCTGCCGAATGGTGTATCTCATAGGATGCTTGATCCCGGCTCAATATCGTTAAGTTTGGATGCGTCAACGTGTGCGAGCCAATCTCCATACCCGCATCACGCAGTTGCTCGAGCTCATCCCACCCCATATAGCCATGTTCGCCAATAAATGCTGCTACCACATAGAATGTCGCAACAAAGCCATGTTTCTGGAGCAACGGTAGGGCATCGGTAGAAGCATCCATATAGCCATCATCAAAGGTCAGCACGATAGCCCGTGGCGGACACCCCCGCTTGCCCTGCAAACATGCTGCCGCCTCATCCATACGCAAGGTCACATACCCCTCCTGTGCCAACCACGCAAGCTGTGCAGCAAACTGTGTTGGGGAAACAGAAAGCCGATAACCCATCGGGTCTACCGTTTGGTCAACCTCGCGGATATAGTGATACATCAGGATAGGAATGTAGCGAATTTCTCCCGCCGGCAGGGTTGCCAACGGGTCTTGCCGACGGGCAGCAGGTTGGCTTGCCCTAGGGGTTGCGGTGGTGGGTTGTGCTGTCGCTGAAACATCATGCTCATTCCAATCTGAATCTACGTAGCCAACCCCCGGCAACTGAACAGGAGTAGCCGTAGGTACCCGTGCAACAAAAGTGGGCAGAGGGGTTGAGGAGGCAACCAAATGCCTAGCTGTGGCAGTCACTACAGCTGGTGGTTCTGTCTTCGTCAGCGGGTGAGTAGGCTGGATATTCCCCATCGTTGCAGAGGCAACCGGAGATGGGGACGGAGACCGGCTACCATCTAACGGCACCGTGGCTGTTACTGGTACCGTCTCGCTTGGTGTAGCAGTGTTGGGGAGCATAGTTGTCGGCGTAGGCTCCCCTGTTACCGTAGCGGTAAGCGAATAGGCAACCGTATGCACCGGTGCATGCCCCCCATCCCCCCTATCGACGGCAGTTTGCTGTTGAGCAAGCGCATGCATAGCTGCTGCTGCATGCTGCATAGCCGTTGCTACCCATTTAGCCCCCCCAGATACCTGCGCTTGGGCAGAAAACGATGGGGCATACAACATCCCTAGATTGGAACCAAGCGACATAGGCGGCGACAACAAGAAAACCACAAGCGGCAAAAACCATATCACCCGTCGCCGTTTTTGCCCCGACACCGGTTCATTATCGTGGGTTTCTTCAGACTGAAGCACTACAGGAGCCGGCATATTTTTACCCCAAATCATCGGGTACCACAAGGTTAAGCACCTCACGAGCAGCACCCACAACAAACAACGAACCTGTGATACAAATAAGATCGTCATGATGCGCTTGTGCTTGAACATAGCGGAGGGCTGCACCTACATCATGCCTTACGGAAAGTATACCATGAAGATAGGGAAAAACTCTAGCGGACAGTTCAACTAAATCAGCCTGAGCGCGGGGGTGGGTAGCGTGGTGGGTAAGAACAACCACAGCAGCATGCGGCACAAGCACCTCTAGCATCCCCACTCCCCCCCCACCGCGTGATACCCCTAGCACTAGCAACAAACGGCGAAATGTGAACGCTTGGCGTAGCGAGTGGAGCAAGATATGCGCTGCATCCGCATTGTGTGCGCCATCTAACACTACTAAGGGGGAATGTGCGGCAATCTCCATGCGCCCTGCCCATTGCACCTTTTGCAACCCCGTAGCAAGCGCGGTATCTGGCAATATGCATCCCTGCTCCTCCCGCAACAGCATAGCTACTCCTAGGGCTAATCGGGCGTTGGCTTGCTGAAACGCCCCATAGAGCCTCGTCTCAGGGGAAACAGGATAGGGACGGCGAACATCACCAGTGCAGAGCGCATCAGGCGCGGCAACCCAGAGCGGAGCACCCACATAGGCTGCCTCAGCGTCAAGCACAACAGCAGCTTCGTCTCGTTGCACTACTGTCACCGTTGGGATGTTCTGACGCATAATGCCAGCTTTGTCTGTCGCAATAGCCGTTAGGGTAGAACCAAGTATGTCCATATGGTCATAGCCAATGGCACACAAGGCAGATACCTGTGGCGTAAGAACATTGCAGGCATCATACCGCCCCCCAAGCCCCACTTCAATAATGGCATAATCTACCATTTGGACATGGAAATAGCGCAAGGCTATTGCCAAGCCAAGTTCAAAAGTAGTAGGCAGAGCATGCGGGTCAGAGGCAACCGCAAAGCGGGGCAGAATCTCCTGCTGAAGATACCCCACCTGGGCAATCAGTTCCTCGCGGGGAATAAGCTGCCGATTAATCTGGATGCGTTCACGGTAGCTAGAGAGGTGCGGGGAAGTCCAGAGACCAGTCCGATAGCCGGCTACCCGTAGAATATGCTCCAACATGGCGCATGTGCTCCCTTTACCGTTAGTTCCCCCTACGATAATACAGCACAAATCAGCTTCAGGATGGTCAATCAGGTCAAGCAATCGGCACATCCGGGCGAGCTTTTGCATGGCTGCTTGGGGAGTTGGCGCGGGAACCCGTTGCGTGGAAATAAATTGGTAGAGAAAATCGAGCGATTCTTGATAGGTAAGCGATTGAATTGTCATAAGAAACCTGCGCTAGAGTTGATCGCACTTGACCGGTTCTATCCGGTCCAAACCATTTTAAAAGAAATTTAAACTCAGTAGTACCCGTAGGGGTGTGGATAATGTGGATAAGTGCCTGATTGCTACTTAGGGAGCGACAAATCGATGGGGATTAATTGTGTATAGGTATCCACATTATCCACAGTAGTAGGAGACTGTGGCCTAGTAGTCCACAGTTATCCCCAGTTGTCCACATGATTTCCGGTAGGGTTATCCACATAGTGTGGATAACTCTACAGAATAGTTCCACATATTCTGCACAGGTAATCCCCATTGTATCCACAAAACATTTGGCTATTTATCCACAATTTATCAGAGTTATCCCCATAATAACGGGAGTTATCCACAATGTACTGGTTGGTATTGGGCTTCATCCTCGCTTTCTCCCTGTGGTGGGACGCGAGGCAAGGGTAGGGGGGCAGCCCGAAGAGGCAAGGGATGGGAGCAAATGGGATGTTGTCCTTGACCTAGAGGAACCAGAAAACATTATCCCTCTGATTGGTGGTGGTTTGGCCCAAAAAAGCCGCCATGACTGACGGCTTGGGGGGAAGGCGTTGGTTGTGGGAATGGGGTTATGATTTTTCGGAACTTCCCCGTTCGGGGTTGTCTAGGTCCAGCGTATTGATAAAGTCTCGGAACAGGGACAGGGACTCATCGTTCATTTCAATTTCTGATTCTGTCTCTTCACGCATAGGCTCTTGAGTTGGTTGTTCATCTTCATCAAAAAGGACCCCGGCTTGTTCTAGGACGATGGGGGCAACGTAGATGGGAACATCTACGCGCACTGCGAGAGCTATAGCGTCACTAGGGCGTGCGTCTACCTCGATGGTGCGTCCGTGTTGCTCAATGACGATACGCGCAAAGAAGGTATTATCGTGGATGTTGTTCACAAAGATATAGCTGATGGTGCCTCCCATTTCAATAATTGCCGATTTGAGGAGATCATGGGTAAGGGGGCGTTGTGGTTCATGCCCCTGAATAGCCATAGCGATAGCATCGGCTTCAAAAGGACCTATCCAAATGGGAAGATACCGTTTGCTTTCAGCCTCACGCAAGACCACCACCCGGTGTTGGGTGAGGAGACTTACGCGAATACTGTCTACATTTACCCGTATCATCTTATACCATGCGCCTTTCGTTAGCACGAAGAGGGGGTCTTTTGCTTGCAGACTCCCGCTTTTCATTGTGACGAGAGAATCCCCTGACCTTCTTTATCTTAACATGTTGGTTGTGGGTAGTCAAGAGGGTTTGTCAAAGTTGCTCTAGGCAGGGCAGATTCTTTTCCCTCGTCATTAAAGAAGTATAGCCACTGCCTTTCCCCCGCCCCCCGCTCCCAGACATCCTATCACCCGACAACACAGTCTGTCCCATTGCAAAACAGTTGCCATTTCGTGGTACACTAAGCGGCAGGGGACATAGCGTACTACGTTGTATCCCCGCTACATGGTTTTGTTGCTCCAGCAACATGAATTAAGGAGATATTATGGACCCAGTCAAATACCTGTTGATGGAAGATCAGATGCCAACATCTTGGTACAACATCCAAGCTGATCTCCCCACACCTGCACCGCCTGTTTTGCACCCCGCCACGGGTAAACCCATTGGACCAGAAGACCTCGCGCCGCTCTTCCCGATGAGCCTGATAGCCCAAGAGGTTAGCCAAGAACGCCGCATAGATATTCCTGAAGAGGTTCAGATGGTCTATCGCCAATGGCGACCATCGCCGCTCCACCGCGCCCGAAGGTTGGAGAAAGCCCTCGATACCCCGGCAAGAATCTATTACAAGTATGAGGGGGTTAGCCCTCCCGGTAGCCACAAGCCAAATACTGCTGTGGCACAAGCCTACTACAACAAGCAAGAGGGGGTAAAACGCCTTTCCACCGAAACTGGCGCAGGACAGTGGGGGTCAGCATTGGCTTTTGCGGGGGCGTTGTTTGACCTTGAAGTAGTTGTGTATATGGTCAAGGTGAGCTATAACCACAAACCCTACCGCCGCATCTTGATTGAATCGTATGGGGCGCGAGTTGTGCCTAGCCCAAGCACCGAAACCCAATCTGGACGGGCTATCTTGAAAGAACACCCGGATAGTCCAGGCAGCTTGGGAATTGCGATTAGTGAGGCAGTAGAAATTGCTGCCCAGGATGAGACAACCAAGTACTCGCTTGGGAGCGTACTTAACCATGTGATGTTGCATCAGACAATTATTGGTGAGGAAGCCATCGCACAAATGGAGATGGCAGACGATTACCCAGATGTGGTGATTGGTTGTGTTGGCGGAGGGAGCAACTTTGCTGGCTTGACCTTTCCCTTCATTGGTGAGAAGCTACGCGGGGGACGCGATGTCAAGGTGATTGCCGTTGAGCCGACAGTCTGCCCGTCACTTACCCGTGGCAAGTATGCCTATGACTATGGCGATACTGCCCACCTCACGCCGCTGCTGATGATGCACACGCTAGGAAGTACGTTTGTGCCGCCTCCTATTCACGCTGGGGGGTTGCGCTACCACGGCACCTCGCCGCTTGTGAGCCACCTCGTCAATTTGGGCTATATTGAGCCACGATCTGAACTCCAGCTAGGCTGCTTGCAAGCCGGCTTGACCTTTGCCAAGACAGAAGGCATCCTCCCTGCTCCTGAGTCAGACCATGCGGTGAAGGCAACGATAGACGAAGCGTTGCGCTGCAAGGAAGAGGGGGTCAGGAAGACTATCCTGTTCAATCTCTCTGGGCATGGGTTCTTTGATATGCAAGCCTACCTTGACTATATGGAAGGCAAGCTCAAGGATGTAGAGCACAATCAGGCAGACTTGGAGCAGGCGTTGCAAGGGTTGCCCACGGTTGGGTAGGTCGTGATTTGTATGGGAGCAAGGGGGTATAAGCAACGTTCCATTTGCCCCCGCTCCCATAGGGCGAGGGAGAGCCGTACGGTCTCCCTTCCCCCGCAAGCGGGAGAAGGGCTGGGGATGGGGGTTGACTGGTGAGACGTTGCATGCAATGTCTCTACTGACCTACTGACCTACTGACCTACTGACCTACTGACCTACCCTTGTAAGGGCAAGGGGGAGCGGGTAATACAATGGTTCTGTTCATTTCCCCATGTTGTGTTGGTTGGCTAAGGATAAATGTATGCATGTAGATGTAGAAAAACGACTCCGCGAGCACCATGTCGAAACTCCTAGCGACATGGCTCCACAATGGTCTGATGTGCCAGCAGATATGGGGATGCACTTGTTGCAGACTGCAGCATCGCTCATTGCGCTGCTGACACCGGATGAGTTGATTATGCACCTGTTGGAGCAGGTTGTTCCGGTTATTCCTGCAGCAGATGGGGGGGTATTGTGGTTGTTTGATCGCAGGAGCAGCAAATTACGGGTAGCATCTCTATATGGATTGCCGCTGCTGCCTGCCACCCACGCGCTGGTAGAACGCTGCTATCTTAGCCCCGGCGAGACGATGGTGGGAAAAGCCTTTCAACAGCATGATGTAGTAAGTGACGTTACGCAGCCAAGCGAATAGGCTGCAAGGTACTCAACGTTTGA
>CAYPHM010000192.1:0-6395 GCA_964410555.1 uncultured Chloroflexaceae bacterium
GTTCTGGCTCAGGTTCTGGCTCAGGTTCTGGCTCAGGTTCTGGCTCAGGTTCTGGGTATGTTGTCGGCTCAGGAGCAGGCTCTGGTTGGGTATCGCCATATCGCCACTGGTAATAGTGCATCCCCACGTTGCCCATCTCGACACGGAAGGCGAGATCGTTTGCCGGGTTGTAGGTTAGCACACGTCGCTCAAATACCTGGAAGAGAATAGGCATCTCTGTTCCCCCCACTTCTGCCATGACCCAATATGGCTCCGTGACAGGATAGCCAAAGACAAACACCGGATCAAAAACTTGGGCACGCACAATCTGTCCATTTTCATAGACAAACCCCTCCTGATGCATAAAGTCGTTAAATGCTCGTACAATCCCATGCCCATTCTGCCCTTGTACAAGCGTGGTCATAGCATCACTGGTGAAGTCTTTATACTCAGAGCTGCTGCCATCCGAATTGAGCATTGTTGTTATCGGTTGGTTCAATTTTGTGGCATCAACCGATCCGGGACTTTGAAACAGGGGCAGCAAATCGGCGTAGGTGGGGAAATTATCCGGGTCGCCAATGACGGAAATGCGAGCCTGTCCATGCATGCGGTATTCTTTCTGAAAATCGTTACCGGTTTGGATTTTGCCCGTCATCATTTCAATAGGCAACAATCCATTGGTCACGTACCATTTGGACATCGGGTCTGCCGTTGGGTCATTGATCTCCATGCGGCTCTTTTCAAAATATTGGACTCGTCGCTTGCCGCCGGGCGATTGTTTGAGTTCCTCTTCAATTGCTGCGCTGACCGTTGGCCCCCAGGTCCAGGACCGGGTCTGTTCCTGCTCCTGCTCAATGAGCAAGTCTTGTCGTTCCCATACCCGCTGGAAAGCACTATCGGCTATATCGGGTACCGCTAAAACTGTGACACTAAAGAGTGCCATTACTGCTGTGAGAGCAGCAATAATACCAATAACCTTTCGCATTGATCAAGCCTCCTTATACTTTATTATCAAAAGTTTTCTTATCCTTCCTAACCAGTGAAGAAAGGACAGTATCAGGCATAGTATAGCAAATATTTTGTAGGGTTACAACAGACGGGAGGATAGGATGATAGGGTAGGTTATAGCAAAGCCCAATTTGCCCCCTTCCCCTTCCCCGCTTCCCACCGTAAGACGAGCGGGAAGCGTAAGCGACCCGGGCCTTTGCCTCTCCCCCCTCGCCCTGGCATGGGAGGCCGGGGGGAGAAGGCTCTGTAGTGCTGGTTATTCTCCGTGGGTAGGGAGCATTAACGTTCACGCTCAAGGATAAATCTAGCAATATCATGAAGCGTCTGGAGCGCAGGGCTATCAGGAAATGCTGCAAGATTAGCAAGCCCACGCTGGATTAGTTGGTGGGCTTCTTCACACGCCCGTGCCACCCCTAGCTGTCGAACTTCATCAATAGCCCAAGTGAGTATTGCTGTATCATCCGTATCAATCGCATTGATGAGGGTATCGCTCCCAGTTGCTTCAACAGCATAGATCAGCGGCAGCGTGATGATTCCCTGGCGCAGGTCGCTGCCTGATGGCTTCCCAAGCAATTCTTCATCACCGGTGAAATCCAAAATATCATCTATAATCTGAAACGCCAATCCCAAGTCATATCCAAACCGGCCAAGAGCATCTATCTGCTCTTGTGTCCCCTTGCCACTTGCCATGCCTGCTTTGCAGGTAGCCTCAAAAAGCGAAGCGGTTTTACAGCCAATTTTATAGTAATACTGCTGCAGAGCTGTGTCTAGGGGGGTAACTTGGGTAACGGGGGAAAGTTCCCCTTCGCAAATAGCCATCACCGCATCGGAAAAGTAGGTAATAATACGCGGGTCTGGGGCGAGAGCCATTTCTCTGGATGCCAGCGCAAAAAAGTAGTCCCCCACCATCAACGCCACGCCGTGGTCCCACTGGGCATGCACTGCCACAGTGCCACGGCGACGTTCTGCTTCGTCTACCAGATCATCATGGACAAGCGAGGCAACATGGATAAGCTCCACAGCGGTAGCAGAATGGACTACAACATCAAAGTCATATTCCCCAAGCTGTGCGGCTAATAGGGCTAATGCTGCCCGTAACCGTTTGCCACCGGAACGCAGCACATGATGCCCCGCTACGTTGATAAGGATAGCGTGGGATTTGACGCATTGCAGCATTGCAGCGTCCACTCGCTGGATGTCAACAGTGAGCGATGGGGGGAAAGCGAGGTGCTTTTTTGCCATTGTCTTCTTCTGGTTCTGGTGACAGGATGGTACGAACGATGGTGTATCAAAATTTGTATCAAAAGAGGTTTTGACCATAGGTATGCAGATGTGCTCTTGAGTCACTCGTTTACAACTCCATACTATCAGGATGCCTGCGCCAGGAAAGTGCTCATAGATGCTTGCCTTCAGGCACAGAAACCCACCCGCTTGAGCGGTGGGATGAGAAGTGCCACGCTTTAGCGGCTTTAGCCCACTGCCAAAGCCCTACTTGTCCCCATCTGCCCAATGCAGCATGGGGGTGGTTTTTTGGTCTTACGACAGGAGAAACCAGCAAACCCCGCGCCTTGCGGCAATAACGGGTACCTCGGCAAGGATAGGCTGGCTTGTCGTGCTGCCAGCACGGGCAGAGACCGTCTGCCGGTGTACCCGCCAGCGATAGTGGGGCTCGCACTCCGCACCCCAGGGTATCGTGACCTGCCTCTTCAGGCTTGGGTCGTTGACCTGGACAGTTCCCTAAAACAGTACAACATAAGATAGCTAGATTGATGTTACCCCAAGATGTTAGGGATAAACCATTTTTCAAAAAAGACGCTCCTCTACATTTGGTAGTATGACAGCTCCCAATCCTCATCCTCTGTAAAGAAACTGTTGGTGCCCCCACCTTACGAGATTCTATCAGATGAAGCGTCCTTACGCAATACCCTCTAAAGCGGACGAAGCGAGGGGAGCCCTTGTATCACACCACGAAAGCTGGTAGACTTTACGGACTATCTTGGTAAGTAAATCAAATTATACCATTCAGAGTGATGTGTGTCTAACAGATGGGTGTGCCAGACATTTTTTCCATCTTTATGTACCCTTTGAATCAACCCCCCATCCCCTGCCCCGCGTCTCACAGGAGGGGAGTAGGGGAACGAACACCGGACGGCTCCCCCTCGCTCTGGAATGGGAGAGGGGGCAAGGGGGATATTCAGGCAAGCCCCTACCCCTGTCTTTTGGCTATCCAAAAACCAACCTCATTTCATCCCACCGGTATGGTACAATTACCCTATTATGGAGTTCTTTTTATACATGTAGTCCGTACAGGTGAGGAGCGAAAATTTATCCTATGATTTACCAGCGATTAGCCAAAAGGATCATCCTATGGGTCGCGTTGTGTTTGTTGCTCATTGGAGGGACTCAACGCCTTTTCCCTTTGCAGGCAGCCCCCCCAACGACCCAGCTTACCCACAAGGCATCCACAACGGGTATTCCCATATTTGGCTTTGAGACGAATATTAACCGTTTGAACAATTCGCAGGTGCGTACACGCGCCCAAGAACTCGGTGGCTCTTGGGTACGGCTTAATACCATCAGTTGGCGTGATTTGCAGCCTACCGAGGATACCCCTGTCGAAGATTGGAACTGGGATACTGCCAGTGTTTTTGAACAAGAATTGATCACCGCACAGGAGCTAGGGCTTACGCCGCTTGTTATCGCGGATGATTTCCCGGACTGGGCAGTCAAGCCCTATACCATCCCCGGTACCAGTGATCAAGTGACTGTCCCCTGTGCTGCGCTCAAAACAGACTACTTTGATGACTATAGTGTCTTCCTTCGTGAGCTAGTCGAACGCTATAGCGTTGCTCCCTACCATGTGCAATATTGGGAAATAGGCAATGAGGTAGACGTAGACCCACGGATTATGTCCAGAGATTTGCAAGACCTTTTTGGTTGTTGGGGACAGATTGAAGACCCCTACTATGGCGGTGAGCACTATGGCAATATGCTCAAGGTCATAGCCCCGGTAATACGGCAGGCAGACCCACAGGCAAAAATAGTCATTGGGGGGTTGCTGCTAGACCGTGCCGAGACCAACATTCAAGGGCGCGGCAAGCCAGAAAAGTTCTTTGAAGGGGTACTCAAAGCCGGTGCGGCAGAGAGTTTTGACGCAGTGGGCTATCACGCCTACCCCTGGTATAGCTGGGAGCAAGGACGCAAGGAGGATGTAGACCTCACCGACTATCGCTGGTCGCAGTGGGGGGGGATGACCTTGGGCAAAGCCAAATACCTGCGTTCACTGATGGATCAGTATGACGTACCCCACAAGCCACTTTTCCTTGACGAAGCTGCCTTGCTCTACTGGGGCGGCAGTCCAACGGATGAGTTTAACCAAACCCAAGCCGACCACCTCGTCCGGGTTATCGTGCGGGCATTGGCTACAGATGTCGAGATGTTCTCTTGGTATACGCTACATAGGTCTGGCTGGAACTCCTCCGGCTTGCTCAATAGTGACTATAGCCCACGCCCTGCGTTTACCGCCTACAAAACCCTGGTACAGCAGCTGGCAACGGCAGATAATCCTGCCGCTACAGAAATCTACGGTAGTGTGCTTGAAGCCTATCGCTTTACCCGCCAGGATGGGAAAACGCTCGATGTGGTCTGGTCACGAGATGGCACAACAGACTATATCAAGCTACCAGCCTCAGCTTTTGTTGAGGCGAAAACTCGTGATGGTGAATTGCTAACGGTAAAACGTACTGAAACACGGGTTGTCGTGCCAGTGTGGGTAGCTCCGATCTATATTGTCCAGCAGGAACCGCCCACAACAACTACCCCTTCACTATCTGCTGTCAAGCCAGAATCTCTGCTCAATACTGCCAGCGATAAACTAACCCTCTCTGGAGAATCGTTTGTCTCTGGCGCACGAATTTGGTTGGAGCAGATTACGGCAGAGAAGATTCTAAGCCTAGAACTTGAGTCGGTGGTGTACAGAAACCCAACGTCCATAGAGGCTACCGTGCCCGCAATGCTGCCGCCGGGTAGCTATGATGTGGTTATCCAAAACCCCAATGGGGCTATTGGGGTGCTTGCCAATGGCTTTACGATTACGGCAAACGTCCCTGATATAACCGAGATTCACCCCCAACAGGGCAAGGTAGATAGGGCAAGCCAACTCTATATCACCGGAAAAAACTTTATGGCAGACTCTACGGTGCGCTTGGGGGAATGGGAGATACCGTCTGATGCGGTAACGTATATTACTCCAGAGCAGCTGCACCTCACCCTACCGGCTACGCCTACGCTGGCAGCGGGGAGCTACCCTGTGACGGTTGGCAATCCTGATACGACCTCTGATACGGTAAATGATGGCTTCCGGGTGATTGGTCCAGACGAAGTAGACCTCTACGGCTATGCCTACCAACTCTGGACAGAACCCCGTACTCCACGGGTGGAGCAACCAATGCAGATGGGGCTAGTCGTCTATCGGCTAGGCACAGACTATGCCAATGATACGGTAGATGTGACGTTCTATCGTGATAGCACAAGCGCAGATAACGCTATTGGTGCTACCAACGTTAATCTTCCAACGCAGCCCGGTACGGTGCAGACATCGGAGATAGTATGGACGACAACGATAAGTGGGGAGAGTCGGTTGTGTGCATTGATAGACAAAGACGAGGCTGTGCCAGAAGACAACGAGAGCAACAACCGTCTATGCCGTGATATACAGATACTCCCCCCGTCTTTTGACCTTGAAGCCCCTCGTATTCAAGCCTTTACTATCAATGGCGATGAGCAACCAACGATTACCGCGCCTGATGTGACGTTAGAAGTACAGGCTACTGATGTGGTATCGGGGATTCTGCTGGCAAATGGGACAGGGATAGCCGGGCTTATTTTCCAAGAGTATATGTATAGCAATGGCAATGCCCAATGGGTGCCGGTGCAACATTCAGAGTGGATAACCGACACGATGCTATCTTCGCATGCATGGCAGGTGCTACCAGTACCGGGCAAGAAGTATCTCCAGGTGTGGGCTGTAGATGACGCTGGGAATATATCTGCCCCTGCAACTGCTGCTGTGGTATACACGTCGCCGGGGGGGGGTTCTGGCGAGGCGGGTGAGGGGGAGCCAGGCGACAAGACGATGCCACCTTTGCTGTTGCCTAGTGCGCTCTTGCCAGAGGGTATGACGATAGAGGAAATCTACCTACCATTGGTGTTGCGTATGGAATAAGGGGCAGGAGAATGGGGGCTTGACTTGGAATACCCTCTCCCCCTGCCCCCCATCCCCTGCCCCCGCTCCCCCTGCTCCCGCTCCCATACAGGGCGAGGGGGAGCCATACGGTGTACGCTCCCCCGCTCCCGACACCCTCTCCCCCCTGCCCCCTCTCCCATAAAGGGCGAGGGGGAGTCGCCCG
>CAYPHM010000193.1:0-6290 GCA_964410555.1 uncultured Chloroflexaceae bacterium
ACAGGGCGACAACCCTCTCCCCCTGCCCCCTCTCCCATTCCAGGGCGAGGGGGAACACCTGCCTGGTTCCCCTTCTCCCCGCGGTGGGGGAAGGGGCTAGGGGATGGGGGGAAACAACCCTCTCCCCCTGCCCCCTCTCCCATTCCAGGGCGACAACCCTCTCCCCCTGCCCCCTCTCCCATTCCAGGGCGAGGGGGAGAAGGGCAGGACTAAACTACCCGCCAAGATAGGCTTCTTTGACCTCTGGGCTATTCAGCAACTCTTGGGCAGGTCCCTGCAACACAATACTGCCCGTCTCTATCACATAGCCTCGATGGGCAATAGAAAGCGCAACCTGGGCGTTTTGCTCAATGAGCAGAATAGTCGTCCCCTCTTTGTTGATGCTACTGATAATCTCAAATATCTGATCAACAAGAATGGGAGCCAACCCCATAGATGGCTCATCCAGCGACAGAATACGCGGACGGCTCATCAAAGCACGACCTATGGCTAACATCTGCTGTTCGCCACCAGAGAGTGTCCCCCCAAGTTGATGCAGCCGTTCTTCAAGGCGGGGGAAGAGGGCTAACACATGCTCAATATCGTGCTGAATACCCGGCTTGTCGTGGCGATTAAACGCCCCCATCTCCAGGTTTTCCTTGACTGTCATGCGCCCAAATATCTTGCGCCCCTCTGGAGACTGTGACACCCCCAACTGCGAAATCTTATTTGGCGGCAGGTGATCAATGCGTTTGCCATCTAGGATAATCTCCCCACTACGAAGCTTGATTAGCCCGCTAATCGTGTTCAGCGTTGTGGTTTTGCCTGCGCCATTGGAGCCAATCAAGGTCACAATCTCGCCCTCTTCAACGGTCAGCGAAACGCCCTTCATCGCGTGAATGTGTCCGTAGTAGGTATGTACCGCATTGAGTATCAGCATGGAATATATCCCGTTTCTTTCTAGCGTCAGCGACCTAGTGCCATCTAATTGCTCTGCACCGCACCGCTCCCCAAGTATGCCTCGATAACATGGGGATTATTGCGGACCTCTTCTGGCGTTCCCTCCGCAATTTTTTGCCCAAAGTCTAGCACAGTGATGCGATCTGAGATATTCATCACGACTTTCATATCGTGTTCAATGAGCATCACGGTAATGCCAAGTTCATCACGCAACCGTCTGGTTAATTCCGTCATAGATTCGGTTTCCCGCGGGTTCATACCAGCGGTAGGTTCGTCTAGCAGCAGCACCCGCGGACGCACCGCCAATGCCCGCGCCACCTCTAGGCGGCGTTGGTCGCCATAGGAGAGGTTTCGGGCTACCACCCACTCTTTGCCCTGCAACCCCGCAAACTCAAGCAGTCGTTGGGCTTCATGCACCGCTTCATCTTCAGCACGGCGAAAGTTTGGCAACCGAAGCAGCGCAGCAACAATGCCATATTTAATATGGGCATGCATCCCAACAATGACATTATCAATCGCGGTCAGATTTTCAAACAGACGGATATTCTGGTAGGTGCGGGCAATGCCCGTGCGGGCTACCTGATCTGGGCGTAGCCCCCGAATAGGCTTATCATTGAAGAGAATATCGCCCTCTTCCGGCGTGTAAAACCCGGTGATACAATTGAAAAAGCTGGTCTTTCCGGCACCGTTTGGACCAATAATACTATGGATAGTCTTTTCTGCAATGAGAATATCCAGCTTTTTAATCGCCACCAAACCGCCGAATCGCTTGGTTATCTGATGGGCAATGAGAATGGCATCCATAATAATGTTAGTGCTCCGATTGTGGCAGGGAAGGTGAGACCGGCACATCATCAGCAGGAATATCCTGCCCGATTTCCTCTGCTTCCCGCTTTTCTTTTAACTCTCGCTCAATGACCGACTCGGGCCAAAGCCCCTGGGGACGATAGAGCATCATCAACACGACAACCGCACCATAGACCAGCATACGATATTCGCCAAACTCGCGCAGGAGTTCGGGCAAACCGACCATAGCCAATGCCCCCACAACGACCCCTGGCAAACTGCCCATGCCCCCAACAATAATGAGGGCTAGAACGTTGATAGAAATGAGCAACTCAAAACTCTTGGGAACGACTGACCCAATAAAGCCAGCGAAGAGACCGCCGCTCAAGCCGCCAAGAAACGCGCCAATGACAAAGGCAGAAAGTTTGACCATCACGCGATTGATGCCCATAGCCTGGGCAACATCTTCATCTTCACGTATAGCCATCCATGCTCGCCCCAGGCGAGATCGCTTGAGGCTACTCCCAATGTACCACGCCAACAAACAACCAACCAGCACAAGGTAGTAGAATTGTTGCGGGTCTTTGATGACCATATCGCCTATTTCCGGGCGGGCTATGCGGGTAATCCCCTGTGCCCCGCCCATGTAGGGCTTGAGGAAGTCTGAGAGGGCTAAGATACGGATGATCTCTCCAAAGCCAAGCGTGGCAATGGCGAGGTAATCGCCGCGCATCTTGAGAATGGGCATGGCGAGAATAGCCCCGCCAATCGTAGCGAAGAGCATGGAGAAGGGCAGGGCTTGCCAGAAGGTCAACTCCGCAAACCCTAGCTCTGGTGAGGTCAGCACCGCCATCGTATAGGCACCTATAGCATAGAAGGCGACAAAGCCAAGATCAAGCATGCCGGCAAAGCCAATCACGAGGTTTAGCCCCATGCCCATGATGATATACAGCCCTACGAATACGGCAACATTGCTCAAAAAATTCTTTGACCACAGCGGGAAGGAGAGCAGAAACAGGCTCAAGAAAATCATCCCGACCCACCACTGCCATGAGTGTTTCTGGGGTTGAGAACGGGTGGGGGTTTGACGTGAGGCGCGATATTCACGCAATCGTGTTTGCCCATAGAAGAGTCCCCCCATCAGCACAACTACTACAGCGGTGCCAATAAAGGTTAACCCGGAACTGGTGAAGAAGAAACGCTCAACGGCATCAGGCAACAGTATGGCTATCACGGCACGGAGCAGCGCAATAAGCACCGTAGTGATGATAGCCATAATGACAATTCTGCGCCATGTTTTGGGGATAAGCGTCAGTCCTGCCCCGACAAGACCCATGATACTACCCCCAAAAACGGGAAAAAGCCTCCCAAGCGTACTATCTATACCCTGTTCTAGGGTTATCAGCTCAACAAGGCGTGGGGAGGCGTAGGAGAAGATGTCATTGATGCTGGTGGTTTCTATCAGATAAGCCAACAAAAGCATTGCCAAGCCAACGACCCCACCAGCGAGTAGCCCATTGATGAAGCGTAGGGATGGATTGGTCGTATGTTTTGCCGCATGGTAGCCGACCAGCAGCATAAACGCCACGATCATGATGTATCCCATCGTGATCAAGTCCCCAATGAGGTTGCGCTCGGCGAATGTCTGAAACATCCCCACAAGGCTGACATGCCATACGGCGACTGCCCCAATGAGACCAATCTTTATCGCAGGCATGAAAAAAAGACGACCAGGGGGGGGATTTGGTGTGGGGGGCGGGGCAGAGGGCGTTGGTCGTTGCTTGGTCTGGTTCTCTGGTTGTTCGGATTGACTGATAGCCATGCTCTTGGTTCCTGTTTACACACGCTTGGATGACAGCCGCTCACCTAAAATACCGGTAGGACGGAAGATGAGCACCAACACCAGCAGGGTAAAGGCGATAACATCTTTCAGTTGATGGGCAGAGGGGATACCTAGTCCGTCGAGGATGAGCGTAGGACCGACAGACTCAAAAATGCCGAGGAAAAAGCCACCGAGGGCAGCCCCCGGTAGGTTGCCAATACCCCCAAGCACAGCGGCGGTAAAGGCTTTGATACCTGGCACAAACCCCATAAAGAAATTCACCTGACTAAAAATGAGCGCATAGAGTACGCCGGCTATTCCTGCCATAAATCCCCCCACGGCAAAGGTGATGGCGATAGTCCGGTCTACATTCACGCCCATCAAGGCAGCAGTGTCTAGGTCTTCTGAGACAGCACGGATAGCTCGCCCGGTCTTGGTTCCCTGAATGAAAGCGTAGAGCAAGCCAAGCATCACTAATGCACTGACAAAGACAATAATCAGCGGCTTTTCAATACCAAAGATTTTTCCATCTAAGATGTCAAATTGAGGATACACTTTGACCCCGGAGCCAAACATCCCCCGGAAAGTATACTGGAGAAAGAAGGATGCGCCAATAGCGGTAATGAGTTTAACTAGGCGAGGCGACTCGCGCAGGGGGCGGTAGGCGATACGTTCTAGCACAACGGCGATTATCGTAGCGATTATCGCGGAAAACATGGCGATAATAAGCAGAGTCATAATGGGATTGCTCTCTAGGAAAGAGAGTTCCCCCCGTTCTGCTTTGACAAAAGCCCCGCCCACGAGTTTGTTGTCATCAAGGAAATCTGCAAGAAAGTAGGCACTAAATGCCCCGCTCATAAAGACTTCGCCATGTGCGAAGTTAATCAAGCCAAGTACCCCATAGACCATCGTGTAGCCCAGGGCTATCAATGCATAGATGGCACCCTGTGCCATACCAAATACCACAAAGTCTACCCATTGCTTGCTACTATACCGCCCCTCCATAATGGTAGAGATGGAGCCAAGTATTATGAGCGCAATAAGAATGAAGCCAATACTCCAAATGATAACTTGGGATATATCTATGTTCCGTCTTTTGAGCCGAAACACGGTCATGATACTACTGCTACTTTCTTTGTGTTCAAATGTACTCGAAAGTACGCTTTGTCCAGTTCCAAAATTCCTGCTTCCCCCTGCATCGCCTTCTCACTTGAAGGGCTTACCCGCAGTCCACAAGCGTCTTTATACGTCCCGACGTAGCCACTACTGAGGACGATTGGTTTAGCCGACACCAACGAGCCGCATGCCTTCGTCTCGAATGTTTTGTGCGGCATGGCGATCACGATCCAGGATCGCCCCGCACGATGGGCATGTCCAGGTGCGGTCTGCCAACGTGAGTTCACGGTTGAGGTATCCACACCCATTGCACGTCTTACTTGACGGATAGAACGGGGGTATCCGTACCACCTGCTGCGCCTTGTACCCCAACTGGCGAACTATCTCCGCAAATGACGCATCTGCTATCGCTCGTGCCAGTTTATGGTTCTTCAGCATCCCCACCACGTTCAGCGTTTCCAGCGCAATGATGCTGGCTTTTCCTGCCAGGTGTGTGGTCAGCTTGTGTATCGCATCGGCTCGCAGGTTGGCAATCCGCAGGGGCAACCGGGCCAGTTTCCGCTTCGCTTTGTGCCAGTTCTTGCTGCCCTTCTGCTTGCGGGACAACCAGCGATTCCATCGCCGCAGGTTCTTCTGGGCAGCGGTAAGGTGGTTTTGGTTCTCAACCACCGCACCATCGCTGTCAACGGCTAAGGCCTTCACCCCAACGTCAACGCCCAATACCCGTGCTGGTGCATGGTGTTCTGGCGCAGGGACCTGAACGTGCATGCTCACAAACCAGTACCCTGCCCGTTCACTCACCCGTGCGCTCATGATTTTGCCCGGAAAGCGCAGCGGTTCCGTCATATTCACCCACCCAAGTTTCGGTATGCGTATCCCATGCCCGTCTACCGTGAATTTGTCGTTTGCCAGATAGAACGATCCGTACCCCCGCTTGCGGGATTTGAACCGAGGGAAGCCCACCCGCTTGCCATCCTTGCGGCGTTTCCCGTTCGCACGTTTTTTGATGTCTGCCCAAAAGTTTCTCAGGGCTTGGTTCAAGTCTGCAAACGATTGTTCGGTTGCACACTTGGTTGTCTCCATCACAAACGGAAATTGCTCCCGCTTGATGCGGTTGAACTCAGCTTTCAGGTCGCCAATAGATGGCAGGGGTTGCTGTTCCGCTTGTGCCTGACGCAACCGGGCAACGGCCCAATTCCATGCAAAGCGAGCATTGCCAGCAGCTTGCCGGAAATACTGTTCCTGTTCAGGGGTTGGATTCAAGCGTATCTTGTGTGCGCGTATCGTTGGGTTCATCATGCGTACTCTTGTCCACTTCTGGGTAGGTTTTGCCTACCTAGCTATAGCTCCATTGGAGAGCAAGACGGGCTGTTTCTTGCTGCCCGCCTTGCTTTGCGTGATGTTAGCAACCAATCAACCCCACTTTAGGGAGTGGTTTCTTCGGTTGTTTCCTCTTCGGTGTCAGTTACTACATCGGTGTCAATTACCACGTCGGTTTCAGTTAGTACATCGGTGTTAGTTACTTCGTCAGTCATGTCCTCGTCAGTCATGTCCTCATCGGTCATGTCCTCGTCGGTCATGTCCTCATCGGTCATGTCCTCATCGGTCATGTCCTCATCGGTCATGT
>CAYPHM010000194.1:0-6115 GCA_964410555.1 uncultured Chloroflexaceae bacterium
GGGGGAGGGGGCGGGGGGAGGGGGGGTGCGCGGGGGGGGAAGGGGCGAGGGGATGGGGGGCAAACAACCCGCTCCCCCTGCCCCCTCTCCGCTTGTAGAGACGTTGCATGCATCGTCTCTACAACCTGATCTACCCTTGAAAGCCCTCTAATTCCCCCTTTGCGTAAGGATGCAAGCTACGTTATACTTGCATAAAGGCGATAGATTTCACAGAATTGTGTAGTAAAGCGAGTGCAATGTGGAGCTACTTCGTAAAGTTGTTTAGCGAGATTCGTGAAAAGGAAGCAGGTATATGAAATGCTGCCAATCCCGAACGAGATAGACACTGAGGGCTCTTTAGGTATTGCGAGGAGGTCGTATGGAAGATAACGTTCGGGCACATATTTTCGTTTCAGGGCGAGTTCAAGGGGTCAACTTTCGTGCAGCAACCCGCGACCAAGCCCGTCAAGCTGGGTTACATGGATGGGTACGTAACCTAGACGATGGGCGAGTGGAAGCGGTATTTGAAGGCTCACGGGCAGCAGTTCATCGACTCGTCAGTTGGTGTCATAGTGGTCCCATTGGCGCGAGAGTCGAACAGGTAGAACTTTTCTGGGAAGAACCAATTGGCGAGGAGGTCTTCTTTATTAGTTGGTAACGAGAGCTTTTGTATATCCTGGACGTATAGTCAAGATAGTACAGGGCAAAGGGGCATAGAGATCATTATGCCCCCTTTCTTTATAGGTCCAGGAATACAAAAATAGCGGGAGGGGAAAGGTCTTTGTGCTAACAAAACACTGGAAAATCTGGGTGGGTGTGGCAGTTGGTGGTCTCATCCTATTTTTGGCCTATCTCAACCGACACTGGTTACTTGAAGCCTATACCCTAGCCCGCACTCTCCACCCTGGATGGCTCCTGCTGGCTTTTGGCATCATTATTTCCAGTTTCTTGGTGGCTTCTCGCGTGTTTCGCATTATCCTCTCTGTACAGCGGTTCCGTCACATAGATGGGATACGGTTATGGGCTATCGCGCTTGTTTCCATTGTGCTGAGTCAGGCGATACCAGCAGGGGGCGTATGGAGCTATGCCTTTTTGGTCACAGCCTTTCGCCAACGAAGGTTATCTACAACCCAATCAGCTGTGGTCGCCACAATGGATATGTTAAGCTATGGCGTAGCTATGGTATCTATCGTCTCCTTCAGCCTCATCTACCTAGCGTTTCATAATTTAACCACAGAAGAGGGCAGCCTCTTTGCTGCCGTTTTTGCCCTCATAATCGTTTTGATTATCGTGTTTATCTTTACCCGCAGTGATCAGCAACTCAAGTATTGGGGATTGGCTCTGAAACGGTGGATAACGGGGATACTGCCTATCTCATGGAGCGACAAGTCTGTGCTGCGCTTTGTATCGGAGATAACACACGGACGGAAGATGATCCGTCAAAATCCCCGTGATGTACTGTTGACTGTCCCTCTACAGTTTATTGGACTATGCGGGCATAGCCTAGCGATGTTGGTCATTTTGCACGGACTTGGGGTAGATACCAGTTTCTTGGTCGTGCTATCATCCTTTGGCATTGCGTTGCTGACCAGTACATTTAACGTGTTACCGGGCGGTGGGGGAACGGTGGAGACGGCAATTGTCGCAGCACTGCTCCAGTTTGGTGTGGGCAAAGCAGCACTACCTGCCGCGATTATCTTTCGCCTGTTAAACTTCTGGTTTATCGTGCCGATAGCTTTTGGGTGTTACTACTGGCTTATGCATACCCCATCCTCGCCACCTTCGGAAGATGGCGAGGATACCGATACCAGAGAAAGAATAACGCATACCGAGCCAGTAGGGGAAGATACCGTCTGTTAGGGGGCTGCCCCGTGTCCCACGTAGTGGGGGAAGGGGCGAGCTTTCGGGGGCAGGGGAGAAGACCGGACGGCTCCCCCTCGCCCTCTGGGAGCGGGAGCAGGGGGGAGAGGGAGCAAAATAAGGCTATACTCCTTTACTCCTTATCATTGTCAACTTTGTATGGTATCAAGCGATGATATTGACCAACTCTATGCTATAATTTCTCCTAGAGAAACTCTTTGAAGATCACGCAGACAATCAACCAAATGAACCAATGAGGAGCGAGTTTATGGGAAGAGGATTTGGGATGGATACAACAAACGATATGATACTCTCCACAGAACAACAGCTTGAAATCGGGGTCTATGCCAAGCGACCTATTGCTATCGTGCGTGGTGAGGGAGCACGGTTGTGGGATGCCAACGGTACATGCTACATTGACTGTGTGGGCGGTCATGGCTCAGTCAATGTGGGACATAGCCACCCAACCCTGCTTGCCGCCTTGCATGAACAGACCACGAGCCTGCTCAGCTGCCCAGAGATTTTTTCCAACAACCAGCGGGCAAACTACTTGCAAGAATTGGCAGCGGTGAGTCCCTTCCCGGCTCGCATATTCCTCTGCAACAGTGGAACAGAAGCCGTTGAAGGGAGCCTCAAATTTGCCCGGCTCATCACCGGGCGACAACGCATTATTGCCACCAAACGCGGCTTTCACGGGCGTACCTTTGGGGCACTCAGTGCGACGTGGGAGCCCAAGTATCGTGAGCCATTTCAGCCGCTCGTGCCAGAGTTTACCCACGTTGCCTACAACAACCTAGCGGCTCTGGAAGAAGCCCTAGATAACCAGACTGCCGCCGTTATCCTCGAGCCGGTGCAAGGAGAGGGAGGGGTTCATCCTGCTGACCCTGGCTACCTCACGGGGGTGCGCCGTCTTTGTGATCAGCATGGGGCGTTATTGATACTGGATGAAATACAGACCGGCTTTGGTCGCACAGGCCAGCTGTTTGCTTGCCAACATGAGCCTGTTGACCCTGACATCCTCGCCCTAGCCAAAAGCATCGCCGGTGGTTTGCCAATGGGGGCAGTCTTGTTGCACAAACGACATGGCACGATTGCACCAGGTAAGCATGGCACGACCTTTGGGGGCAATCCGTTGATGTGTGCCGCTGGTTGTGCGGTACTCCATATTATGCAAGATGAACAACTCCCGCAACAAGCCGCGGAAAAGGGGGCGTGGCTTAGGCAACAGCTACGGGGTAGCTCCAGTAAAAAGATACGCAGTATACGCGGGCGTGGGTTGATGATTGGTATTGAGCTACGCGAACGGGTGCAACCATACATTGCTGCTCTCCTTGAGCGGGGAGTCCTTGTGTTGCCTGCCGGTCCCACCGTCCTTCGTCTGCTCCCCCCGTTGGTCATACGCTACGAGGACTTGGAAACCGTTGTTCAGTGCATAGGTGAGGTGTTGGAGTGAGCCAACCATTAGAACTAGAACGCATTGGTATCATAGATTTGGGGTCAAACACAACCCGACTTATGGTCATCGCCTACTACGCCAATCACTCCTACAAGCTGATTGATGAAGTGAGCGAAACGGTCCGTTTGGCTGAGGGCATGGGGACATCTTTTGTGTTGCAGCCTCAACCTATACGCCGCGCTATTGAGACGCTCAAGATGTTTCACAGCTTCTGCCGTGCCAGCAATGTGCAGCATATCGTCGCCGTGGGGACGAGTGCGGTGCGGGTGGCAGCCAATCAAGCTGCTTTTTTGCAAGCACTCAAGCAGGAAACCGGGCTAGATTTGCGCGTGTTGAGCGAGGAGCAAGAAGGCTACTATGGCTACTTGGGGGTTATCAATGCTATTTGTATGAATAATGGCTATGTGATAGACATAGGTGGGGGGAGCACTGAAGTGACTGAGGTCTATGGGCGGACATTTAGCCGTAGCTACTCGCAGCAAGTCGGGATTGTACGCTTGACAGAACGGTATATCACCTCTGACCCCATTAGCAAGCGGGATTTTCAAGCCCTTGAGGATGGAGTAGAAGAAGCCTTTGCTGATCTAGATTGGATTAAAGCCTCTATTGGCTATCGGTTGGTAGGTGTGGGAGGAACTATGCGAAATCTTGCCCGCATTGATCAAAAACGCCAGCGACACCCTTTAGATCGGTTGCATGGCTATGTGTTATCCAAAAGTATGCTTGAAACGACTATTGGAGTCCTTCGCAAGAGTACGCTTGAAGAACGGCAAACCATACGTGGTCTGAACCGTGAGCGGGCAGATGTTATCTTGGCAGGGGCGGTTATCTTGCACCATTTGATGACGAAGGGAGGGTTTGAGGAACTTACGGTAAGTGGGGAGGGGCTACGGGAAGGGTTGTTTTATGAGCACTTCTTAGCAGACCAAGAAACCCCGGTGTTAGAAGATGTACGCCAGTTTAGTATCCAAAATCTCGCACACCTCTATACCTATGAGGAAACCCACTCGCTCAAGGTGCAAGAGTTGAGTTTGTCGCTTTTTGACCAGACCCGCTCGTTGCATGGGTATGGGGCATGGGAGCGGGAATTGCTTGGCTATGCTGCGCTGTTGCACGACATCGGCGTAACGGTGGGATACTATGATCACCACAAACATTCTGCCTATCTCGTCTTCAACTCTTCCTTGCGCGGATTCAACCACCGCGAAATTGCTATCCTTGCCATGCTTGTACGACTCCACCGCAAAGGGATGGTAGATACCCGCGATTTTCGCGCTATTATGGCAGATGATGATCAGGAGCGGGTGTTGCGGCTTGGGGCGTTGTTGCGTATTGCAGAGTATCTGGAGCGCAGTAAGAGCCAAGTAGTCCGGGATGTGCTGGTGCAGATAGTTGATGATGGTGGGGTACAAGTGCAGGTTCTAGCAGATGGTGATGCAACGGTGGAGATATGGGACGCAAACCGCCGCGCTAATCTATTTCGTACTGCTTTTAGGCGTTCTATAGATATTGTGGCGTTGTGATGGGGCTAACCGTAGAGGGGGAGCGGCGCAGCCCCCTCACCCCTCTTACAGGGGTAGGTCTCGTTGTAGAGACGTTGCATGTAACGTCTCGCCGGGCATATCCCCCATCCCCTGCCCCGCGTCCCACCGCGGAGAGAAGGGGGTATTGTTCCCCCCATCCCCTACCCCCTTCCCCCACTACGCGGGAGAAGGGGGTATTGTTCCCCCCATCCCCTACCCTCCTCGCCCCACCGCGGGGAGAAGGGGGTATTGTTCCCCCCATCCCCTAACCCCTTCCCCCACTACGCGGGAGAAGGGGGTATTGTTCCCCCCATCCCCTAGCCCCTTCCCCCACTACGCGGGAGAAGGGGAACCGGGCAGGTGTTCCCCCTCGCCGTGGGATGGGATACCTCTGTAGAGCCGTAGCATGCTACGGCTCTACCACCGGGGCTTTGCGCTATGCACTGTGCGCTTTACTATGCATTGCCCCCATCGTCTAGCTCAAGGTCAATATCATCCTGCATCAAAGCATCTGTCGTTACCCCAAAAAAATGGGCAATCTTCAATACAAGACTTGCACTTGGCTTTTTCCTGCCATGTTCAAGTGCTCCAACAAAGGCTTTCTGAAACCCAAATTGTTCGGCAAGTTGGCGTTGCGTTACCCCATGGTGTTCGCGTAGCATCCGTAGTTTTTCTCCAAACCGTTCCATGCATCCCTTTATTGACAGGTATATAAAACCATGCTAGTATAGACTACCTATAGGAATACCTCCGCACTGCCAGTTCAACGTTTGTGCGGAGGCATTATACATACGTAGGGGGAATACCCCAACCCACATGATACCCGATTTTTCGTGATCGTGTGCAAGATGAAAGGAGCAGAATGTATGGGTATGCATACCCTCGATGACCTCAAGCTGAAATGGCAACATGAGAAGCTAACGGCGGAGCAGATGGTGGGGCAGTTGTTGCAGCATATGGAGGTGCTGTATGATCGGCTACGCTTGTTGGAGAAGGCGCACAATGCCGAACGCCGGGCGCAGGAGCAACCAGCAGCGCAACCGGTACCCCGTTCGGGCAAAGCACGAAGCGGCTAAAGCGTAAAGGAGGGGATGGGGTCGCTCCAGGCATACCCCCCCATCCCCTAGCCCCTTCCCCCACTACGCGGGAGAAGGGGAACCGGGCAGGTGTTCCCCCTCGCCCTGGGATGGGAGCGGGGGCTAGGGGGAGAGAGTCGCTCCGGGCATACCCCCCATCCCCTAACCCCTTCCCCCACTACGCGGGAGAAGGGGAACCGGGCAGGTGTTCCCCCTCGCCC
>CAYPHM010000195.1:0-6086 GCA_964410555.1 uncultured Chloroflexaceae bacterium
GCCCGGTTCCCCTTCTCCCCTCGGTGGGGGAAGGGGCTAGGGGATGGGGGGACAACAACCCTGCCCCCTCTCCCATCCCAGGGCGAGGGGGATTCTGATTCCCTTCTCCCCTCGATGGGGGAAGGGGCTAGGGGATGGGGGCTGACCGGTGGGACGCGGGGCAGGAAGTGCGGCAAACCGGACGTTGCGATTGCCCCAGCCCCCCACCCCAAAAGTTGTCATGGGCATAAGTTCATGGTATCATCAACAGCAGAGTATTGGCAATATCTCATAGTGTGTAGAGAGAAAGCACAAAGGCATGACCCCAACCACACCCACCACCCACGCGCTCGTCATCGGGGCAGGTATGGCAGGCTTGATGACCGCACGGGTACTGGCAGATTTCTTTGACCAGGTGACGCTCATTGAGCGTGATACCCTACCCGAACACCCTGTCCACCGTAAGGGCGTACCCCAAGCACATCACCTGCACAACCTGCTTGTGCGCGGGTGGCGCAACCTAGAATACCTCTTCCCCAACCTTGAGCACGATCTCACCGCCGCTGGTGCCAATGCCATAGAGTGGCCCTCTGACCTCGTATGGCTAGGGCGAGCCGGTTGGAGTCCGCGGGTGCGTACTGGCTTAACGACATTTTCTGCCACGCGCTACCTGCTAGAGTGGGCAGTGCGCGAACGGGTAAAGGGCTATCCCAACATCACCTTTCGGCAAAACCTGAGCGTTACGGGCTTGTTGACGACCCCTGACAACCAGCGTGTCACAGGGGTACAGGTGGTTCCCCACCCCAAGCCAGAGGGCGACAACACGTCCCCAACAGACTACACCGCCGACCTTGTGGTAGATGCCAGCGGACGCTCTTCGCGCACGCCACAGTGGTTGGAAGCGTTGGGCTATCCTGCGCCGCCACAGGAAACGATAAACCCGTATGTTGGCTATGCTACCCGCTACTATACGGTGCCAGATGACCCAGAGCGTGATTGGAAGGTGCTATTGATACAGAGCCGTCCGCCAACAAACAACCGTGCTGGCGCAACCTTCATTATGGAGCGTGACCAGTGGGTTGTAACGCTGGTTGGGGTAGGCGGTGACTATCCCCCCACGACAGAAGACGGCTTTATGGACTTTCTCCAGAGTTTGCCCGACCATGCCCTGTATGAATTTGTGCGTCAGGCGACCCCATCCACCGACATCTATAGCTATCGTATCCCTGTCAATCGCAATATCCACTACGAACGGATGCCACGCTGGTTAGACCATTACGTTGTGCTTGGTGATGCGGTTTGCTCCTTTAACCCGACCTATGGGCAGGGTATCAGTGTGGCAAGCGAAGGGGTGATGACTTTGCTGCGCTGTCTACGAGAACAGGAGCAACAGCGACCTGATGGCAATAAAGATGGTCTTGCCCGTCGCTTTCAGCAGGAGCTTGCCAAAACGATTGCCGTACCCTGGACCTTCACTACTGGCGAAGACTCGCGCTACCCTACTACAGAGGGGAGCCACCAAGACCCACAAACGCGCATCACCCAATGGCTGCTTGATGGGATGATGCTGTATGCAACAGAAAACCGTGAGGCGTTTCGCACGTTGGTTGAGGTGATGCACATGGTCAAGCAACCTACCGCCATACTGCGTCCCGATTTTGTCTTGTGGTCTGCGGCACTCAATGTCATGCGACAGGTGTATGGGTAAGCACCCACGCCTCTTCCCGCTGCTGCTGCTGGTCTTGCTCAGTTTGCTGGCGGGCAGCCTTGCCTACCAAGCCCCTGCCCATGATCGCATCCCCATTGGTTGGCTTGGCGACCAGCTGTTTCTTGACTATAGCGGCGGGTTGGGGCAGGATGTTGTCGAGCGTGGCGCGTGGTATGCCGATGACCTCACCCCCGACTCCCCCACCGGGCGGAGCCGTTGGTCACGCCAGCATGCGACAATTATGCTGCCCAACGTGGGCAGGGGGGTAGACTGTCAACTTACGCTGCTCGTTCAGGGATTCCCTGATGATGTGGTGAAGAGTACGCTCCCTGCCCATAGCTCCCAACAACAACCCGTTGTCACCATCCGCGCCGATGGGGTGATTATCGGCTCCTTTATCCCCACTCCCCAATGGACAGAGTATGTCTTTCCCGTGCCTGCCCATGTGCAGCAGGGGGATGATCTCACCCTCACGCTGGAAACTTCTGCCACCTTTACCGACACCGAACGCGGGGCAGACGCTCGCCCCAAAGGGGTGCGCTTGGCAGGTATAGCCCTCACCTACAATGGCTTTGATGCCCTCTGGCAACCGCCAGCAGACCAGACGATACGCGAGCAGTTTTACACCCTCACAACGCAAACGCTTACCCCCTCTTGGGGGGCATGTATGCTGCTGCTCCTGGTCGTTGTGTTGACCTATGCGCTGCTCCAGCGGGTGCTGCCCCCTACCGCCACCGGTGCGGCTTTTGTCGTAGCCGCACTGTTTGCCGGTGCTGGCGGCATAGGTCTAGCCCTAGCACGGCTTTGGATGGGGGCAATTCTCGCCGTTGCGCTTTGGCTTGTGGTCGCCGCGTTGATCATTGCCTACCATCGCCCGCTGCTCGTGCTGTTTCGTGCGCTTATTGCCCGCTACCAGCGGGGGCATGCGCTCAACTATGGCATCATTAGCGCAGCATTAGCCCTAGCAGGCTATGCCATCGCCCGAATGATTACCCAAGCTGATGCGTATGTTGCCATTGGTACTATGATGATCCAACGGATGTTTCCCGATTCGCTGCTGATTGTCTCGTTGGCAATTTGTCTGCTTATCCTCGTTTTGGTGCTAGGGCGCGAGGGGTTGCCCCATCTGGTCAACATGCTGGTGATGGCACCGGGGCGGTCATCGTTGGCATTGGTGTTGATGCTCATTGTCGGGGGTATCTGGATTGGCTATGAAACGCTGGTTGTCTATCAACTGCCCTATGTGGGACATGCCGACTATGCCGACAACGCCGTAGTAGCCCGTAATCTGGTCGCAGGGCGTGGGTGGGTGGTAGACTATGTGACGCAGTTCTATCACCTCTATGATGGTGTGACGCGCCCACAGGAGACGTGGCCCCTCTTGCAGCCAGTGTGGATAGCTCCATTCCTAGCTCTGTTGGGGGATGCTGCGTGGGTCGTCAAAATCCCCAACCTTATCTTTAACGCGCTCTTGTTGTTGCTTATCTTCACCATTGGCACACGGCTATGGGATTGGCGCGTGGGTTTTGTGGCAGCTTTGCTCACCCTGACCAACCACCTCTTTTTCAAACTGACCATCTATGCTACCAGCGATTTGGCATTTGTTGTCTTTGTGACGGCAGCCCTCTACCTGCTCTACCATAGCTGTAATCCCCGCTACGCTCGACCTGACCTACGCTTGCTTGTGGCTTCAGGCATACTCACCGGGCTGATGATGCTGCAAAAGCCATCGGGGAGCGTTATCGCAGTGGGGATGGGGGTATGGTTGCTTGTCACGCTTGTGCAACATGAGCGCAGGGGGGGGGCAACGTTTCCTTTATTCCCCTCTCCCCCTAGCCCCCTTCTCATCCGCTCGTTGACCCTCGCGGCTCGTATAGGTCGCAGGGGATTCCGGTTCCCTTCTCCCGCTTGCGGGGGAAGGGCTAAGGATGGGGGGGATGCCCGGCGAGACGTTGCATGCAACATCTCTACAACCAGACATCCGTTTCCCCAACTAATGCAACGGGTGATGATCACCGCGGTGCTTTGGGCATTGCCAGCATTGCTCATCCTCTCCCCCTACCTTGTCCGTAACATCACGCTCTTTGGAACACCCGTCTATTCCACAGAAAAGTATGATGCTTGGGTGCTTGGCTATCGGGGCGATAGCGGCGATGCATGGAACGATATATACCGGGTGTACACGCCAGATGTAGGCGGGGCGGGGGTGCCAGACCGTAGCTGGATTTTGCGTTGGGGGTTTGACCTGACGCTGGCAAAGATGCTGACGCAAGTTGAGGCGGTGCGTGATTACCTGCTGCCTGCGTGGGTCGGTTTACCTGAACCGCTCGCTGGCAAGGATGGGCAAGTCCCGTTTTTGAGCCAGAATGAGCGCAAGAATGTATTGCCAGGTGCGGGAGCATGGCTTGCTATTGCGGGGGGCATAGCTGCCCTGCACTCGCGGCGACAGTTGCTTGCGCTGCTGCTTATGGCATTTGCCCCCTATACCCTCTTCCTCATTACCTACTGGCATGCGAATGAAGAACGCTATTTCCTTATGGTCATACCCTGGTTGGCGTTGTTGGCGGCGTGGGTGGTGTGGGGGGTGTATGATAGGATGGCAGCCATAGGCGATGGGCGATGGAGTCCGCTTGGCTTGATTCTCGTATGCCTTGCCATCGTAACAATTCTACAACCCTCGTGGCAGATTATCAGCAGCAAGGTGCAACACGAGCCAGACAAATGGGCACCTGACCTTGCTGCCTACGCTTGGCTCAAAGACCACTCCCCCCCCGATGCAGTGGTGATGACGCGCAACCCCTGGCAACTCAACTGGCATGCGGAACGTCCCGCGCTGATGATACCCAACACTGCTGACCGTGATCTCTTCATGTTCTTGGCAGACCACTACCACGTCCAGTATATCGTGTTTGATAGCATCCAGCGGGTAAAGGGAGATGCTGCCCGTTTGCTTGCGCCATTGACCAGTGTCAGTGCCGATGGGATGCTGGTGGGGGATACGGTAGACGGTTTTACGCTGGTGTACGCCAGCCCTACGGTAGACAATCGGGTGCTGATCTATGCGGTAGAATAGCACCCTTGTTCCCCCCGTCCCCCTAGCCCCCGCTCCCAGGGCAACAACCCTCTCCCCTAGCCCCCGCTCCCAGGGCAGCGACCCTCTCCCCCTGCCCCCGCTCCCATTCCAGGGCAACAACCCTCTCCCCCTGCCCCCTCTCCCATTCCAGGTCGAGGGGGGGACACCTGCCCGGTGCCCCTTCTCCCGCGTAGTGGGGGAAGGGGCACCGGGGATGGGAGACGGGGAGGAGATGGGGCAAGGGAGTGGGGGGGCTGCCCGGAGCGACCCTCTCGTTGACCCTCGCGGCTCGATTCGGTGGGGGAAAGGGAATCGGGCTATCCCCTACAACCCATTCCTTTCCTTTGCATCCCTTCGGGCGATTCGCATTTGCCCTTACGTTCGGCGTATCGTCCAAACGTGCCGCCAATGCCTTCAACTCTTGCGTGAGATGCATATGCTCCCGTTGCAACTCCCGCTGCTTCTCATACAACGCGCCGATGTGTTGCAACATCTGCCCAGTCACCTGCTCCACCGTGAGCTTCTCATGCTGCCAAAATTGTACCAGGTCATTATACGGGTGCATGCCCATCAAAAGGCTCCTTTCTGGTTTGTACACAAATTCCAAAAATCGTGTATCATGAAATGCTGTAGTGGGAACGTCCCGCTACAGTAACGCTCTCCACACTGTTTCTGCCTGGAAAAACAAAGCAGTGTGGGGATTATCACTATAGCGATTTTATATCAGTCTTGTAAATCTGTCAAGGAATTTCTATGCGCCGTTTTGGAGAAAAATTACGTATCCTACGTAAGCGACATGGTATAACACAAAAACAACTTTCCAACCAGACCGGTTTGGCGCAATCTTATGTTAGCGAGCTTGAGGCTGGGAGAAAAAATCCAGGTGCAGACCTTGCGGTAAAAATTGCTGATTTTTTTGGCGTACCAATAGATGTCCTTGTGCGTGATGAACTCGACCTTGACACGGAAGACATCCCGTAGGGACGCACGGACGTGTGTCCACGGTTTGCTTCCCCCGCGCCCTGGGATGGGATTCATCGGTAGAGCCGTAGCATGCTACGGCTCCCCTTCTCCCCCTACGGTGGGGGAAGGGCTAGGGATTGGGGGGGCTGCCCGAAGCGACCCTCTCCCCCTGCCCCCTCTCCCATTCCAGGGCGAGGGGGGGACACCTGCCGCGGTTCCCCTTCTCCCCTCAGTGGGGGAAGGGGATGGGGGGGATGACCGTACCATCCGCTCGTTGACACTCGCGGCTCGTTTGGCGAGGGGGCAAGGGGATGGGGGGGCTGCCCGGTGAGACCCTCTCCCCCTGCCCCCTCTCCCATCCCA
>CAYPHM010000196.1:160-5939 GCA_964410555.1 uncultured Chloroflexaceae bacterium
CGGACATCCGCTCGTTGACCCTCGCGGCTCGCTCCCGCAGGGGGACACCTGCCCGATTCCCCTTCTCCCCTCGGTGGGGGAAGGGGATGGGGGCTGACCGGACATCCGCTCGTTGACCCTCGCGGCTCGCTCCCGCAGGGGGACACCTGCCCGGTTCCCTCCCCTCGGTGGGGGAAAGGGAATGAGCGGCGGTTTCCCTATACATCCCGCTCATCCAACGCCAAATCATCGAGGGACACCTGAAACAACCGCGCTATCTTGACCAACATGTGGACATTAGGCATTTTCTGTCCTGTTTCCATCTTGTGCAAAAAAGGCTGTCCAATACCAAGTTCGCTGGCTGTCTCTTGTTGAGTCATCCCTTGCTGTACTCGGAGGGTTCGTAATTTTTGGGGGAATCGTTCCATCGTTGTATTGACACCTAGTAGATTACATGGTATATTATTCCCTATAGGGTTTATAGCCTATGGGAATAATATACCTATGAATAAATTAAGGATACAATATCCCAAATTAATACGGAATCCCCCCGCACAATACTCGTTCAAAAGCCTGTGCGGAGGAGTCCACAGTGAGGGGAAAAACCCTCTTGACTATGATACCCGATTTTTCGTAACCGTGTGCAAAGGGAAAGGAGCATGGAGTATGGGTATGCATACCCTCGATGAACTCTTGCGGCAATGGCGGCAGGAAAACTTGACGGCAGAGCAGATGATAGGGCAGTTGTTACAGCATATGGGGGTGCTGTATGAACGGCTACGGCTGTTGGAGCGACGGGTGGGCAGCTTTGAAGCGCAAAACGCAGAGCGCATAATGCCAAACGATACCAAGCAGATAAACCCATAGGTTTACCTACCCCCCTACCCCCTCGCCCTTGTCCGGTGGTAGAGACGTTGCATGCAACGTCTCACCGGTCAGCCCCCCTACCCCCGCGTGGTGTATACTGTGGGGGCTGCCTGAATACCCTCACCCCCGCTCCCATACCAGGGCGAGGGGGGACACCTGCCCGGTTCCCCTTCTCCCCTCGGTGGGGGAAGGGGCTAGGGGATGGGGGATGCCCGGACATCCGCTCGTTGACCCTTGTGGCTCGTTCCCGCAGGGGGACACCTGCCCGGTTCCCCTTCTCCCCTCGATGGGACGCGGGGCTAGGGGATGGGGGCTGCCCGGACTTTGACGTAGCCCTATTTTTTCCCAATGTACGTTTGCCCCTATACTTGTTGTATGCTATACTAACCGTTGGCGCGGATTCTGCGCCAAATACACACATCCCTTGATTGCCCGCGCAGTCCTGCCGACATTTTGGTATGTCGGTCCGCTGGCAATAGGAGAGGGATGGAGGCGATTAAGATATATCTTATCAATCTTTTAAGGAGGAAAAGTCAGGTATGACCCAGGCTTCACAGCGCATAGTAACTGTGCGAGCATTGCTTGAGGCAGGCGCCCACTTTGGACACCAAACGAAACGCTGGAACCCCAAAATGCGCCAATACATCTTCACCGGGCGAAATGGCATCCACATTATTGACTTGCAAAAAAGCGTAACCGGACTCACCGATGCCTACTACTTTATTGTAGACACCATCGTCAGTGGAAAAAAAGTCCTCTTTGTCGGGACAAAAAAGCAAGCCCAAGAAGTCATCATAGAAGAAGCAACCCGATCAGAACAGTTATACATCACCCAACGTTGGCTTGGTGGCACACTCACCAACTTTACGACCATACGCAAGCGGTTGCGCTACCTTGCCAAGCTCGAAGAACAACGTGACCGTGGAGAACTTTCTCGTTTGACGAAAGCAGAAGCCCTCAAAACAGAAGAAGAAATAGGTAAACTCAATCGGGTATTTGGCGGTATCAAAGGCATGGACAGTCTCCCAGGAGCACTCTTTATTGTAGACCCACGAGAAGAGACGATAGCCGTGCGTGAAGCCCACAAGGTTGGCATACCCGTGGTCGCAATGGTAGATACCAATTGTGACCCTGATGTGGTAGACTACGTTATCCCTTGTAACGATGATGCTATTCGCAGTATCAAGTTGATTACGGGCAAGATAGCTGATGCAGTTATAGAGGGCAAACATCGGTATGAATCTCAACAAGCAGACAGATAAACGATTCGTAATTCCCAAGAAAAGGAGCAAAGTGTGGCTGTCACAGCAGAATTGGTAAAAGAACTGCGGGAGCGCACCGGGGCAGGTATCAAAGACTGCAAAGATGTACTCGTGCAAACAGCAGGCAATATAGAACAGGCTATCGAAGTCTTGCGCGAGAAGGGCATTGAAGCGGCGGTTAAGAAACAGAGCCGGGAAACCAAAGAGGGACGGATAGAAGTCTATATCCACCCAGGTTCCCGCCTAGTCGCAATGGTAGAAGTCAACTGTGAAACAGATTTTGTCGCCCGTACGGATGATTTTATTACCCTGTCGCGGGAGTTGGCTATGCACATTGCCGCAACAAACCCCCGATATGTGACGACAGATGCAGTACCGGCAGAAGAACTAGCCCAAAGTGATTTACCTGCGGACAAGTTCTATGAAGAGTGTGTCTTGTTGTCCCAACCGTTTGTCAAAGATGCTTCTATCACGATTCAAGACAAAATTAAGGAAAATATCGCCAAGATTGGTGAAAATATTGTCGTTCGGCGGTTTGTTCGCTATGAAGTAGGAGATTGAGGCATCCTATTGTGAAGCCAAAACCAGTGTATCGCCGGGTTTTGATTAAGTTTAGTGGGGAGTCCTTAGCCCGAAGTGATAATGCCGATAGCATTGATCCGGAACGATTGGATTTTCTCGCGCATGAAATTGGACTCCTCAAAAACCATGCCGTAGAAATTGCCCTGGTGCTTGGTGGGGGCAACATCTGGCGGGGAGGTAATCAAGCTATCGCCAGGGGAATGGATGCTGCACAATCGCACTATATGGGCATGCTTGCCACCATCATCAATGCCCTAGCGATGCAAGATGCGCTGGAACGGCGGGGAATCTATACCCGTGCTATGACCGCCATAAAAATGGATGAAGTAGCAGAACCCTACATACGCCGCCGGGCTCTTCGGCATATGGAAAAAGGCCGGGTGATCATTCTTTCCGCCGGTACAGGCAATCCGTACTTTACCACCGACTCAGCGGCAGCCTTGCGTGCCGCAGAAATTCACCCGGAAGTTATCCTTATGGGCAAGAATGGCGTGGATGGGGTATATACCGCCGACCCACGGCACGACCCTACCGCCCAAAAACTTGACCATATATCGTATATGGATGCATTGAGTCGCAGGCTGGCAGTGATGGACAAAACGGCCTTGACCCTCTGTATGGAAAACGATATTCCCATTATCGTGTTTGATGCCATGCAACCAGGCACAATGGAGCGTATTGTCCTGGGAGAAAAGGTCGGAACGCTGGTAAGTAATGATGGTGGAGAGGGCTAACGAAATGATAAAAGATGTCCTGTATGAAACAGAACAGGGAATGATAAAATCGGTTGAGGCACTTCGGCATATCCTGGCTTCCATACGCACAGGCCGCGCCTCAACGAGCCTGGTTGAGCATATTCAGGTGGAAGCCTACGATGCCATGATGCCGCTCAACCAGTTGGCAAATATCAGTGTTCCTGAGAGTCGGCTTATCGTGATACAGCCGTATGATGTTAATACCATACGGGCTATTGAACGAGCTATCCAGATGTCTGATCTGGGGTTGACTCCACAGGATGATGGGCGAATCATTCGCCTAACTATCCCCCATTTGACCGAGGATCGTCGCCGCGAACTCGTCAAGCTCGTGCGTTCGCGGGTGGAAGAGGTGAAGGTGTCTGTGCGTAATCATCGGCGCGAATCTATTGACACCCTGCGCGAACTGGAGCAGGAAAAGGAAATTAGCGAGGATGATTTCCATCGAGCACAAGAGCAGGTGCAAGAACTCACCGACAAGTATAGCAAAGAGCTTGACCAAGTAGGCGCGACAAAAGAAGCGGAAATCATGGAAGTGTAGTCAGGTAGCCGGTACCGCAAGAATCACGCCTTCAGCAGCAGCCTCCCCAGGCTAGAGGGGAGCCGGGCAGTAAAGGCAGATTCATCTATCAGGGCAATGTGAGAAGAGGACCCTATGACGAGAGAAGATTCTCTCGATGACCGAAGGATTCCTCGGCACGTTGCCATCATTATGGATGGCAACGGACGATGGGCAAAGCAGCGTGGTATGCCACGGCTTGCGGGGCATCGTGCCGGTACAGAGAATATTCGGTCTATTGTACGTACATGTGTGGATATTGGCATCCAGTACCTTACCCTGTATGCCTTCTCCACAGAAAATTGGTCACGCCCAACCCCGGAAGTGCGCGGGTTGATGGCTATTCTTAGTGATTTTATTGATCGAGAAACCCGTGCTTTGCATGACGAAGGGGTGCATATTCAGCATCTTGGTCGTCTGGACAATATTAGTGCGACACTTAGGCAAAAAGTTCAGTATGCACTTGAGCTGACTCGGAGCAATACCAA
This sequence comes from uncultured Chloroflexaceae bacterium, assembly GCA_964410555.1. GTDB lineage: Bacteria > Chloroflexota > Chloroflexia > Chloroflexales > Chloroflexaceae > JAAUSY01. Next base: position 4,653 of record CAYPHM010000196.1, read on the forward strand.
ACTCACGCTTGCTGTAGCCTTCAATTACAGTGGTCGTGCAGACATTGTAGATGCGGTACGAGCAATTGTGGCTAAGGGGATTGCCCATGAAGCCATTGATGACCGTATGGTGGCTGCACACCTCTCGACAGGCACCTTGCCAGACCCAGACTTGGTGATACGCACCAGTGGGGAATGGCGATTATCGAATTTCTTGATATGGGAGACAGCGTATAGTGAGTACTGGACAACGCCCGTCTTCTGGCCCGACTTCGGGCCTGATCAATTCCGTCAGGCGATCAGTGAGTACAGTAAGCGAGAACGTCGCTTCGGTGGTATCCCAGAAAAAGGCTAGTTCGTTAGTTAAGCGGATTGCGAGTATCCTCGTGCCGCTTCCTTTGATTCTTGGGCTGGTCTCTACTGGCATTTGGGCAGTGATGCTGTTGGTTATCATTGCCGCCTGTCTGGCTTTTTATGAGCTGTGCCGAGCATTGCGGCAGGTGGGGCATACCCCGCGGTTTGGGCTAGGGGTGGTGCTCCTATTGTTGGCAGTGGCGGCTACAGTAGGCTCGCTTTTTGCCCCCACATTTCCCGTTACTTCCCTGGTGTTGAGCGGCAGCATTATGCTGGCAATTGCTAGTGAATTGTGGCAACGGGACCATACCAATGGGCTAACGGGGTGGGCATTGACCTTTGCCGGTGCATCCTACATTGGGTGGCTTTTGAGCTACTATATCCTGTTGCGGGGGCTAGATACCCCGCTCAACAGCAGTCTTCTTTCCCCACTCGCTATCCCATCGGGGGCAGCGTGGATTTACTTTGTGCTGGCGATTACGTGGCTCCAAGATGCGGGCGCGTATTTTGTTGGACGCTCAATTGGCAAACACAAGATGGCTCCAGTCGTTAGCCCTGGCAAAACGTGGGAAGGGGCAGCGGGGGGGATTGCCGCCTCTATCGGGGCTGCGCTACTGGCAACATTTCTGCTTGGTTTACCCATTGGGTATGGGGTTGCGGCATGGCTTGGTGTAGTCGGCGGGATAGCGGCTATTATTGGCGATTTGGCTGAGTCGGGTATCAAGCGGCGCATTGGGCTAAAAGATATGGGCAATATTATGCCTGGGCATGGGGGTATCCTGGATCGAGCAGATAGCATGCTCTTTACCGCACCGGTGCTCTACTACCTCATTCTCGGTTTTACCCTGTAGGGGGGGGTGCCTTAACCATAGCTCCTTTTTCCCCCCGTCCCCTCTCCCATAGGGCGATACCCGCTCCCCCCATGCCCCCGCTCCCCCCCTGCCCCCGCTCCCA
>CAYPHM010000197.1:0-5936 GCA_964410555.1 uncultured Chloroflexaceae bacterium
CCCCGCGGTGGGGGAAGGGGCTAGGGGATGGGGGGACAAACAACCCTCTCCCCCCGCCCCCTCTCCCATAAAGGGCGAGGGGGAGCCGTTCATTCCCCTGCTCCCCTCGGTGGGGGAAGGGGCTAGGGGATGGGGAGCTGCACGGTTCCCCTTCTCCCCGCGGTGGGGGAAGGGGCTAGGGGATGGGGGGACAAACAACCCTCTCCCCCCGCCCCCTCTCCCATAAAGGGCGAGGGGGAGCCGTTCATTCCCCTGCTCCCCTCGGTGGGACGCGGGGCTAGGGAAAGGTACCCCCTAGCGGTTCCCTGCGAAACTGCTACTTTCCTGCTGGTCTTGCCCTACAGGATGCTCATGCGGGAGTGGTTCCTCTTTGCCTTCGTTGTCTGCCTCAATCTTGGCGGCAAGCTCCTTGGGCATCACCCGCCAAAACTGCCCACGGAACACATTCCAATGCTCCAGAATGTGGGCAGCACGAGGACTACCCGTTTGTTCACGATGCTCGCGCAAGAGTGCTTGCACTTCTACCTCATCATGCGTATTCAAGCGGTCTAACTGGATAAGCTCTTTATTGTACCGAATGGGGAGCCGTTCTTCCTCATCCAACACATACGCCACCCCGCCAGTCATCCCTGCCCCAAAGTTGTAGCCGGTTGGACCAATGATGAGCACCTTACCGCCAGTCATATACTCACAGCCATGATCACCCACACCCTCAACAACCGCGATAGCCCCGCTATTGCGAACGGCAAACCGCTCGCCAGCCCGTCCTGCTAGGTAAAGATTGCCGCCGGTAGCTCCATACAGGATGGTATTCCCCGCGATAACATTCTCGTGCCAAACAAAGGAGCGGGCATAGTCGCCTGGGCGCACAACAATCTTGCCACCAGACATCCCCTTGCCCACATAATCGTTGACTTCACCTACCAGCAAGAGGTGGATACCCGGTGCCAAGAAAGCCCCAAAACTTTGCCCAGAGCTACCGCGTAGTTTTATGCGGACAGTATCTGGGGGCATACCCTTCTCGCCATACATCTGACTGATGACCCCAGAGATACGCGCCCCTACTGTGCGGTCCCGGTTGCCTATAGCATAGCTTAAATCTACCGAGCCACGCCCAGAGAGGACATAGCGGGCATCGTGTAAGATGCGATCATCGAGCACATCTTCTGGCGGCAAGAGGTTACGCGAACCGTTATGGTGCATCTCCAGATTTTCGGTATCTTTGCAGACGGCAAGTATGGGGGTAAGGTCGAGATTATCCGCGTTGGGCAAGTCGGTATGTTTCTGTACTAGCAGGTCCGTATGACCAATGGCTTCATCCAACGAGCGTATCCCAAGTGATGCCATAAGTTCGCGTATCTCATGCGCCATATAGCGGAAAAACGCCATCACCATCTCTGCCTTGCCAGGGAATTTTGCCCGTAGGTCAAGCCGCTGCGTGGCAATCCCAACGGGGCAGGTGTTGTTGTGGCAAACCCGTGCCATACGACAGCCTTCGGCTATCATCGCGACGGTACCAAAGGAAAACTCATCTGCCCCAAGCATAGCGGCTATCAGCACATCGCGCCCAGTTTGCAAACCGCCATCTGCCCGCAGCCGTATGCGTCCCCGCAGCCCATTGAGCATAAGCGTTTGTTGGGTTTCTGCCAACCCTAGCTCCCACGGCATACCGGCGTGTTTGATACTGCTGAGGGGGGATGCACCGGTACCGCCAGAACTCCCGCTAATGAGGATACTATCTGCATAGCCTTTGGCAACGCCTGCTGCCACCGTCCCAACGCCTGAGAGAGCCACGAGTTTCACATTCACCGTAGCTCCCGGATTTATCCGCTTGAGGTCATAGATAAGCTGTGCTAGGTCCTCAATGCTATAAATATCGTGGTGGGGTGGTGGGCTAATAAGGGCAACACCGGGGGTAGTATGGCGGTTGCGGGCAATCTCCTCACTAACCTTGTGTCCCGGCAGGTGTCCTCCCTCACCGGGCTTGCTCCCTTGCGCCATCTTAATCTGGATTTCGTCAGCACTCATCAGGTAAGTGGGGGTCACACCAAACCGCCCGGAGGCGATTTGCTTAATCTTACTATTGCGCTCGGTGTTGTAGCGTTCAATAGACTCGCCCCCCTCGCCACTGTTGCCCTTGCCACCGAGACGGTTCATCGCAATAGAGAGGATTTCGTGAGATTCTCGGCTCATTGCGCCGTGGCTCATAGCCGCCGTGCTAAACCGACAGAGAATAGCCTCAATGGGTTCTACTTCATCTAGCTGAAGAGGGGGACCAGCCGGCACAAAATCGAGCAAGTCGCGCAGTTCGGATGGTGGGCGATTGTTGACCATATCGGCATAGACGCGATAGCGCATATATCCCGTCATAGAGACATTGCCTTCTTCATCTAGCCCATCAAGCGGGGGGGCATCTGTTCCCTCCTGTGGCATCACCGCTTCGTGCAGTGCTCGAACCACAGCGGGACCATAGGAGTGATATTCCCCCTCCTTCTTGAACTTGTAGAAGCCGGGATGTATCAGCGATACCCCATTACTGCGCGTGTTGGCATCCTGCACCGGGGCAAATGCAGCCCGGTGTCTAGTCAGCACATCACGGGCAATCTTCTCAAAGCCAATACCGCCAACCCGTGAGGGGGTACCGGTAAAGCAGGTTTCTACAAGTGTCTTGTTTAGCCCAATAGCCTCAAATATCTGTGCGCCACAGTAGCTCTCTAAGGGAGAAATACCCATCTTGGACATAATCTTGAGGACACCCTTTTCCAACGCTTGGATATAGTTATGTTCGGCTTCTTTGGGGGGCATACTAGACCGCTCATCCGCCATCGCCCGTACAGAAGAGAGCGCAAGATAGGGATTGATAGCTTTGGCACCATAGCCTATCAAACACGCCATATCGTGGACTTCCCGTGGGTCGCCGCTCTCTACCAGCAAGCTGACGCGTCCGCGCCATTCCGTGCGGATGAGGTGATGGTGAACAGCAGCTAACGCCAGGAGCGAGGGTATGGGGGCGTGGGTTGCATCTACGGCACGGTCACTGATGATGAGCAATTTTGCCCCCCCATAGGCAGCTTTTTCAGCTTCGTTGCAGAGCCGTTCTACGGCTTGGCGGAGCTCCATCTCGCCGCGAATATTGGTGCCACCTTTGGCGACTGGCATCAGCGCATGCAGCGTGGCAGTACGCAACATCGGGTCGGTATTGGCTCGTATGGTTGCAAGCTGAGCATCGGTAAGGATAGGCGATTCTAGTTGCAACAGGTGGGCATGCTCCGGGGTCTCTTCTAACACGTCAAGCCGTGCGCCAAGCCGCACACTGAGCGACATCACAATGCCCTCACGGAGCGGGTCTATAGGCGGGTTGGTCACTTCAGCAAACCGCTGTTTGAAATATTGGAAAAGAGGGCGACCATACTCTACCTGTGAGAGCACAGCCAAGGGGGTGTCATCCCCCATAGCCCCAACCGGCTCACGACCATCGCGCATCATCGGCTTGAGAATGACGCTCAACTCTTCACTGGTATAGCCAAAAGCCATTTGGAGTGTGCAGCGTTGAACAAAACTCATACGAGGGGCTTCGACATCGGCTAACTGTCCGGCAAACGAGGCTGCCTCGTCTGCCATGCTTATAGCCTGCCCCGCTACTCCGGCTGCTTCATTGTTGACCGTGGCGACCTGCCCCGCTACAGTGGCGACCTGCCCCGCTACCGTGGCGAGGTGCTCTGCTACGGAAGACATATGCTTTGCTCGCCCATCGCCGGGTGGTTGGGGAGATTGCTCTGCATGGGTATCCTCAGCATCTATCGGTTCATCTTCTGATGACAACCCACCTTCATCGGTTGGCAGGGTATCCAAGGTCTTGAGATGTTGGCTAACCCATGTTGCGTAGGGCTTGCGGGTTGCCAACGATTGTTTGACCTCTTCATTGGTGTAGAACCGCCCGGAGTGGGTATCTACGGCTATCATCTGCCCTGGACCAAGCCGACCCTTGCGGATGATACGAGATTCATCCAATGGCACAACCCCCGCTTCGCTGCCACTGACGACAAGTCCATCATCGGTGATGCAAAAGCGGGCGGGGCGCAGACCGTTGCGATCTAGCGCGGTGCCTGCAATGTGTCCATCGGAGAAGGTGAGGGCAGCTGGACCATCCCATGGCTCTTCAATACAGGCATGATATTGGTAGAAATGTCGCAATGCGGGGTCCATATCGGTCATTTTTTCCCACGCTTCTGGTGCCATCATGGTGATAGCGTGGCGAATATCGCGCCCACCAAGCACCAGCACCTCAAGCGCGTTGTCAAACATAGCCGAGTCGCTGCCTTGCTCCTCAATCACCGAGGTAATAATGTTGACTGTCCCCTCTTTTTTGCCAGGTACTTCTGGGAAGTGGAGCTTGCTTTGGCGAGCACGAGTCCAGTTCTTATTACCTTGTAGGGTATTGATCTCGCCATTGTGCGAGACCATACGGAAGGGTTGTGCTCGTTCCCATGTCGGGAAGGTATTGGTTGAGTACCGCTGGTGGTAGACTGCAAGCGCGGTTTCATAGGTAGGGTCACGAAGATCGAGGTAGAAGCATCCCAGGTGTGTACCTATCAAAAGCCCTTTATAGACAATCGTGCGCGATGACATAGAGGGGATGTAAACGGGTATATTGCGTGACCTGAAGGTCGCTTCCATTTCTTTGCGTGCCAACAAAAGGGTACGTTCATAGTTGTCTTCGTCTAGCCCGTCAGGGCGACCAATAATGACCTGCGTAATGCGGGGCATCGTCTCTTTTGCCCGTTGCCCTAGCACCCGTTCATTTACGGGAACGTCTCGCCACCCAAGCACGGGCAATGCCCGCTGGCTTAGGGTCTGGGAGATGATACGTTTACTGGATTCGGCATCGGCGGCATCACGCGGGAGAAAGAGCATCCCAACGGCGATGTTCTTCGCATCAGCGATAATCCCCTGGCGTTCAAGATCACGGATAATGAGCGCGTGTGGGATTTGGGTCAGTACGCCAGACCCATCGCCAGTATTGGCATCTGCTGCCACTGCTCCACGGTGCGCTTGATTACCAAGCGCAATGATTGCCATGTTGAGGATGTCATGGCCTGGTCGTCCATTGATACGCGCTACGAAACCAATACCACAGTTATCGTGTTCATATCGTGGATCATAGAGGGTAGGTTGATGCTGGTAGGTCATTTGAGCGGATTTTTGCATATTTCGTCACCTTATCAAACATAGACTATTTGAGGATACAACACAGGGTACGCTAGTTAAGAAAGACAAATGGCTATTCACGAAATCTCTTATTGATTGATTGGTTGCAACCATGTTTTAGGGCACAAGATGTACCATACACCGCTTGTCTTGCACCTTTGCAGGGGTATTTTCGCTGCGTTGCGAATACGTTGGGTTGGGTGTAGCGTTTTCAAAACCTAGCTATAACCATGCAGAGCCGCCTATGGAAATGCGTTACTTCCCTATCATATGACGCTGGTTCCTGAACGATTATGCTAGATTAGGCTGAGGCAGAAAACATGGAGCTTACCCCACAGGTATTAGGTATTCTTAGACAACCTTTGTGGGGTTGATCTCACCGGAAACAAAGCGCAATTTTTCGTTAATTCGTTAAGTTAAAATGAGTATACTCTCAAATAGAATATACTATGGTGTGAAAATTTTGTCAACAAGACACCCCCAGGGGGACACTCACAGGGGCAGGTCAGGTTGTAGAGACGTTCACCCTCACCGGGCAGCCCCCCCTATCCCTAGCCCTTTCCCCCTGGGGGAGAAAGGGAACCGTGCAACCCCCCATCCCCTAGCCCCTTCCCCCACCGAGGGGAGAAGGGGAACCGTGCAATCCCCCTCGCCCTTTATGGGAGCGGGGACAGGGGAGAGGGTTGTTTGTCCCCCCATCCCCTAGCCCCTTCCCCCACCGCGGGGAG
>CAYPHM010000198.1:0-5838 GCA_964410555.1 uncultured Chloroflexaceae bacterium
GCGGGTGTTCCGGGCAGCCCCCATCCCCTAACCCCTTCCCCCACCGAGGGGAGAAGGGGAACCGGGCAGGTGTGTTCCCCCTCGCCCTTTGGGAGAGGGGGCAGGGGGAGCGGGTGTTTGGCGAGCGGGGGCACAGATGGAGCGGGTGACAACCATCCTAACTGAAAGGAATATACGACATGCCAGGGTTTCGACAAGAAGTATTAAATGTTTTGCTTGCCCAAGTGCTCGTTGAGCGCGGAGTTGTAGCCGCCCCAGAGAACATCCTGACGACAAGCGCAGGTAAGCGCAAGATGCCTGATGTGCTGGTAGAGTATCAAGGGCTACGGGTAATGATTGAAGGGGAAATAGCGTCTGCCCAAGCGCAAGCTAAAGCCAAAAGTTCTGCAAACAAGCGGGTTGAGGATGGTATCGCTCATATCGGCGTTGCTGTCGTGTATCCGCTTGAGTTGCGGGATGCTGCCTTCGCTACGGTCAAGGATGAGCTTATCGCCAGTACGCTTGACATTGCCATCATCACCGAGTCTGACGACACCGGCTTTGTCCAGGGGGATGTAGATTACCTGGAGCGGGCGTTGCGAACGGCGTTTGATCACCTCATTGAAGAAGATGTGGTTGAGCAAGCCGTTGCTGCCATTGATGCCGGGGTTGAGTATTTTGCTGCTAGTATTGCCCCTTTGCCGGGAAGCGTTGGGCGTATTGCTGAAGTGTTGGGCATCCAGATGGATATGCAACAAGTGACCCGTGAGCAGCGAGCGGCGGTGTGCCGTATCGGGGGACTTGTCGTAAGCAACGCCATGATCTTTCAAGAATTACTCTCCCAAAATAGCAACCAGGTTGATGCTCTTACTGTTAGCATAGCGCATGGAGATATTGATATTGCCAGCGATTTTTGCGATCATTGGAATTTCATCATCCAAAATATCAACTACTACCCAATATTTCACCTAGCCCGTCTCGTCTTACTGCATATCAGTGCAAATATGGAAGTAGAAAAAGCCCTAAAACGATTTGCAGATATAGCCCGAAAAGTTGTAATACAACGTGCCGCTCTCCGCCACGACCTGATGGGACGTATCTACCACCGGCTGCTGGCAGATGCCAAGTATCTCGGCACCTACTACACCCGTATCCCCTCTGCTGCTCTGTTGCTCAAATTGGCATTGTACAAAGCAAATGGCGGGGTATCGTGGCACGATCTTGACGCAGTGGGCACCCTACGCATCGCTGATCTTTCCTGTGGCACCGGTACGCTGCTGACTGCTGCTGCTGATGCGCTTCTCGACAACTACATCCATGCATCGGTTGATGCCAACCAACCGGTAGACCTGGACAGTATCCAAAAAGTTTTGTTGGAGCAGGTGCTCTATGGCTATGATGTATTGCCCTCAGCCATTCACCTCACCGCCTCAACGCTGGCACTCCGCGCTCCACAAACGACTATTGGGCGTATGTGCCTCTATTGCCTGCCACACGCAGGCGAGCATCATCGGCTCGGCAGCATTGAGTTCTTGAAAGGTACCTCTATTCAGATGCATATGGATTTGTTTGGTTCCTCACCAAAGGTGCAACAAGTCACTGGGCAGCAGGATGAAGAACTGACTAATGCTCCCTTGCCCATGCTTGATCTGTGTGCAATCAACCCGCCTTTTACCCGTAGTACGGGTGGTAATTTACTGTTTGGTTCGGCTACAGATGCAGAACGCAGCCATATGCAAAAGGATTTGCAAAAGCTCGTGCAGCAGCAGGGGATACAAGCGAGCATTACCGCCGGGTTGGGGTCGGTCTTCATTGCGCTTGCCGATAGGTATATCAAGCCGGGCGGACGGTTAGCTTTGGTTATCCCCAAAGCGTTGTTGTCTGGTATTGCATGGAAAAAAACCCGTACTATTATCTCCCAGGGCTACCATATTGAGTTTCTCATTACGAGTCAAGACCCACAACGCTGGAACTTTTCCGAGAGTACCAGTCTCAGCGAGATTATGCTGGTTGCAGTGAAACACTACCCAAAGCAACGGGGCAATGGGGACAATGGGGGCAATGGGGGCAACGAGAATAACGAGCATACCGAGAGCAATGGAGACAACAGCACAGACAAACCAGACAATGGGATGAGCAACGGCGACAACAGCACAGATAATGCTACACTTCTTGCCCCCCCAACAACCGTTATCAACTTCTGGCACAATCCTGATACCCCATTTGAGGCAATGGCAGCAGCACGGCAGCTTATCCTGCAAGATGCGCCAGACCTAGAGACGGGGCAGGGAGCTTTGAATTTGCAGGTTGGGAAGCACAAAACCGGCGAAGCCCTCTCGGTTTCTGCCCAGATTATGCAACACGATTGGATGCTCCCGTGTACCTTTGCCCAGAGCGACCTCATCCGCGCTGCCTACCATCTCCAACAGGGCAACTTTTGGCTCCCAGGGTATGGAGAGGTGGGGGAGATTCCATTGTGTCCGTTGCAAAAGTATGGCGCACTAGGAGCAGACAGACGAGATATAATGGATGGGTTTGATCGGAGCGAAAGCCAAACACCATACCCAACGTTTTGGGGACACAAGACAGAGGCTATCGAGACAATAGCCCAATCCCCCAATCAGTTTTTGTCGCCGCTTGCCAGCGCGAGACCCCGCCGTCCTTTGCGAAACGTACAAAACCTGTGGCAGCATGCGGGTAAGGTGTTAGTCCCGGAGCGCATATCCATTACGACCAACAGACTTCTAGCCCTTCGGCTTACCCAACCAGTTCTCTCCAATATGTGGTGGGAATTATCGGGTATACCATCGGATACGGTAGAAAAAGCACTAGCATTGTGGTTCAATTCCACATTGGGGATTCTGCTATTGTTGACCTATCGCACCGATACAAATGGACCCTGGATAAATTTCAAGAAGCTAACCCTGCTCAAGATGCCAGTGCTTGATACAAACTCCCTGTCCCTCGACAAGCTCGCCGCTTTGGAATCTGCTTATGATCAGGTGTGTAGCCAACCACTGCTACGTATCCCACAGATTAAAACCGACCCGGTACGGGCTCACATTGATGCCAGCATAGCCCAAGCGTTGGGGCTGCCTGATATTGCGCCGGTACGGTCACTGCTTGCCAGCGAGCCGCTCATCAGCAAGCAGCGGCTTGGGTGAACAATTGCCCCCCTTGCCCTAGCCCTTGTTCGGTTGTAGAGACGTTGCATGCAACGTCTCTTCCCCCCCATCCCCTCGCCCCGCGTCCCACCGAGGGGAGAAGGGGAACCGTAGAGACGTAGCATGCTACGTCTCTATAAGCGGAGAGGGGGCAAGGGGGAGAGGGGCAAACCGAATTTTGACATGACCCTGGATGAGGAATGAAATGAGGACCTATTGTTCAAAGGAGAAGGTATATGCCACGTATTTTACTGCTCCACGCATCCGTAGGGATAGGCCACAAACGCGCTGCCCAAGCCCTCGGCAATGCGTTACAAATCCACCCAACGACAACAACCATTCGCATTGTTGATGTGCTTGATTATACATCAGCTCTTTTTCGTATGGCATACGCCAAGGCATGGACAGAACTCACCAACCATGCCCCCGAACTTTGGGGCTATTTCTATACCCAAACGAATACTGACCCTGATGTAGCAAAGATTAGCAACAACATTCGCAAGTTGGTAGAAAGTGTGGGGACAAACGATCTCAAAGAGGTGTTGCATACGTTTCGCCCGGATATTATTCTGTGTACCCACTTTTTGCCAATGGAGCTGCTCGCCCAACTGAAGCGTAAAGATCACCTAACGCAGCCGGTTTATTGTGTCATCACTGACCATGCTGCTCATACATTTTGGACATCTACGGTTATAGATGGCTACTTTGTGGGCGATTCACATACCCGAAAACAGCTTATTGAACGGGGCATCCCTGGTCATAAAATCCGTGTGCGTGGGATACCAATTAGCCCATCTTTTGCTGCCCCAAAAGACCAGAGCGTAATACAGCGCAAGCGGGGGGTTGCCCCAATACATATTACCCTCTTTGGCAGCGGCATGGCTGATACCCACGTTCGCACGATTATCAAGGGAATATTATCATTGGATATACCGGGTTCGTTGGCGGTGGTCGCCGGGCGCAATACCTCGTTGATGAACTCGCTGGCAGACCTCTATTCCCATACGGCTATGACGCTGCGGTTAATGGGCTTCATTACGTATGTAGATGATATTGTCGCTGCTAGTACGCTGGTCATCACCAAAGCAGGCGGCTTGATAGTCAGTGAAGTATTAGCAAGTGGCACCCCGATGGTCATTGTAGACCCTATCCCAGGGCATGAAGAATGGAACGCTGATTTTGTGGTCAGCAGTGGCGCAGGGATGCAGCTACGTATGGCACGATCAGTCCCTGCTACTGTTAATCGTTTGCTGCATACCCCCCCCCTGCTTGAGATGATGCAGCAGCGAGCACGCGCTGTCGCCAGCCCCGATGCCGCACAGCATATTGCCAACGATGTCCTAGATGATTGGCAGGGGCAGAGTGGATGAGCGCACAGCCTGCTACGATTGTTTTTGCCTTTTCTGATACGGGAGGGGGACATCGTAGTGCGGCACTTGCTATACAAGCTGCGCTGCAAACAACTGCTCCCATACCCCCCTGCCCTATGCTGGATATACTGCGGCTCTCCAACGTTCCGCTTGTGCGTGATGCCCCAACGCTGTATGACACGCTCTCAACCCGCTGGCTCCATTTTTACAATATCTGTTTTCGCATAACGGACAGTCCGTGGCGGGTCAATATGCTGACCAATATCACCCTGCCCTGGGCAAAACGACACATCCAACAACCCCTATCTTCTATCAAGCCACAGCTTGTCGTTTGTACCCATCCGCTTGTCCCCCGTCTGGTCTGTGCTGCCCGTCAGACCTTCCAGGAGCCATTCCGTATCGTGACAGTCGTTACCGATTTGGTGTCGTTGCATGGTTCGTGGGTGTATCAGGGGGTAGATCGCTACCTGCTCCCAACGCAAGAAGCCTATGATGTTGTCACACGCCGCGGTATCTCGCCGGAGCGTATTCAACGGACGGGTTTTCCTGTGCATCCCAAATTTGCTGCCTGTACCGACACCAAACATGCGGCACGGCGTAAGTTGGGTATTGCAGAAGCCCAGTGGACGTTGCTCATCACGAGTGGGGGGGTGGGGTCGGGACAACTGATAAACCCGCTCGTTGTGGAGCTAGAAAGCGCATTTCCCGATGTGCAATTGCTTGTCGTCACGGGCAAGAATCAGGCGCGGTATACCCAACTTCGATCCCAAAGCCGCAGCCTTTTGACCCATATTTATGGCTTTGTAGACCATATGGAACTCCTTATGGCGGCGAGTGATGTGGTTATCACCAAAGCAGGTCCAGGAACACTCATGGAAGCCCTCGTGATGCGCCGCCCGGTGATCATTACGGAGGCGGTAGGGATGCAAGAGCATGGCAATATTGACTTTGTGCTCAACCACCAATTTGGGTTTTTCTGCCCAACTATAGCCCATATCAAGCAGACTATCGCCATGCTCCAACAACCTGCATCCTATGCCCAAGTTGCGGCACGGTTGTTGCAAGCGGTGCCAAGTGATGGGGCAGCCCAAATTGCTGCTCTGTTGCTTGAGGAATTAGTTTTGGTAGGGTCGTACTAAGACCAATTTGGTACCAAACCTGCAACAATGAAATGAAATGATTGGGTGTGGTACTGCTCGTGCGGGTTTGGTTTAAGCAAGGGCAATAGAGGTATTGCCCCGGCTTACCTACCGCTCCCCCCATGCCCCCGCTCCCATTCCAGGGCGAGGGGGAGTCGCCCGGTTCCCCTTCTCCCGCGTAGTGGG
>CAYPHM010000199.1:0-5718 GCA_964410555.1 uncultured Chloroflexaceae bacterium
GGGGTGGGGGAGGGGGCTAGGGGATGGGGGCACAACAACCCTCTCTCCTCCTCATTTTGTCGCAGCACGGCTCCGATGATGCCCTCAACGCATCACGAGCAATATTCCTATCATCACAACGCCCCCACCGACCAGCGACAGCATCGATGGCACCTCGCGCAGCCATACCCACGCAATCCCCATAGCAAACACAGGGATGAGATATAGCGAATTTGATACCAGCGAAACCGTGGTATATGCCAGCACATAGGAAAATGCCACATATGCCAATGCCGTTGGGAATATGCCGAGATAGACCACCGCCAACGTGTCACTGGGTGGGGCAGCGACTATCGCCTCACCTAGCCCTGGCAGAAAGACCAGGGTAAACAGAGTACCTGCCCAAATACAGTAAGTGACAACCTCTAAGGCGCGGTATTTTCGCAATAGGGGCTTTTGCAAGACCGTATAGAGGCTCATGCCAAGTGCCGCAAGGATGATCAAAAGACCGCTTGGCTCAAAACGCATCTCCTTCCCTTCACCTATCAAGATGAACACTATCCCTGCCATGCTGATCAGCATACCGACCCAACCCCACACCCGTAGCCGTTCATGCAGGAAAAAGACTGAGATCAGCGTGGTAATCACTGGAGCAAAGCTAATCAATAGACTAGCAGCACCAGCTGTTACCTGTACCTCACCAAAGGTCAAGCAAACGTGGTAGACGGTAAAGCCAAAAAAGCCAACGAGCACAATAATGGCTAGGTCTTGCCTATCCGGTAAGCGCATTTTGGTTATCAAAGCATAGATAGCCAATACTCCCGATGCTACGAGTAAGCGTAAAAGAACGAGATGTCCTGGGGTGTAAGATTCGAGTCCGTCACGGATACCGGCAAAAGCTGATGCCCAGACTCCCAAAACAAACGATAGGGTCAATAGGGAACGATGGTCTCCAAAAATCATGGGGAATGCTCCAGTGGTATGATTATAATGTCCGTATAGCGGTATGGTCTCATCAATGTTCAATTTGCCCCCTGTCCCCGCTCTGCGTTCCGCACAAGGGAAGCATGGGTGGAGAGCCGTAGGCATTATACTACAGCTCTCCAACCGTGCATGGGAACGGGGACAGGGGGAACGGGTAATACAATGGTGGGTTTTACCCGGTAGACCTCTCCCTGTAAGAGGGGTGGGGGAGGGGGTTGACCGGAGAGACGGTACCGTCTCTCCACCCGGACCTCCCCCGAAAAAAGGGGGTGAGGTTCTCTACCTGCGCGTTAGATTACCCGGTCACTGCCGCCGTCAATCGGTATCTGCGCCCCGGTAATCGTCTCAAACAACGGACCGCACATCTCGGCGGCAAGCTCTGCCACATGGCGGCTGCGTATCTCTACCTGCATCAGGTTATTCTTCTTGTACTGTTCTACTGTCAAGCCATAGTGGGCAGCGCGAGATTGGAGCACCTCTTCTGTCCATAAGCCAGTGTCAAAGACGGCATGCGGGTGTACGCTGTTGATACGGATACCCTCTTTGCCCCATTCCAACGCCGCCACCCGTGCCAACTGGTTGAGGGCAGCTTTTGAGGCAGAGTATGCCGCCGCGCCAGGTCCTGGTGCCGGAACGTTCTTTGATCCAATGATAGCCACCCGCCCCTTGCGCGGTGCCAACCGCAACATGGGATAGGCTTCCCGCATCATCACCAAATTGGAATCCAGATTGACCGCCATCACCTTGCGCCATTCATCCGTCTTGAGCGAGTCTATGCGGCAGCCGCCGGGGAAAATACCGGCGTTGAGGATGAGCATATCTAGCCCACCAAACTGCCGTACGGTTGTTTCCATAGCCGCCGCTACCGCCTCATCGCTGGTGACATCACACTGTACCCCCAAATAGTCGGGATGGTCAAAGAGGGCAGTAATCGCCGGGTTGATGTCTAGCCCAACCACAGCTGCTCCCCGTGCCAGCAGCGACTCAACACACGCCTTGCCTATACCAGAAGCTGCGCCTGTTACTAGCCCGATTTCGCCAGCAAACGCCGGCTGTTTATCCTGCAATTGCAGCTTGGCTTGCTCCAGTGACCAATATTCCATCTCGAAAATATCCTGCTCTGCTAGGGCTTGATAGGTATCCAATACGGTTGCCCGTAGGATAACCTCCATCGTTTGGCGATAGATGTCGGCGGCAATAGCCGCGTCTTTTGCCGTGCGCCCCGTGGTCAGCATACCATACTTGCCATCGAGGATAACCCGTGGCACCGGGTCAAGCATGGTGAGCTTGGTTGCTATTTTTGCTGCATAGGTAGCAAAATACTGTTCGTAACCTTCACGGAACTGCTGCAACTGGTCTGTCCCATGCATCGGCTTATTCTTGGTGCGTATCACATGGTCAGGGGTGCATGGTCCCTGCTGTGAGATAGTTGCCACATCCTCGCGCCGCGCAAAACTAAGCGAAAGCGGGTCGCTCTGCATGGTGACGATCAGCGGGAAGCCGGCTATAGCCGAAACTTCTTGGCGAAATGCTGCCAGCTCATGACGCAACACCGGCTCAGGCGGAGTCTGTTCTGGCATAGAGATAGTCCAGGCATTGTTGCGCTTGAGATACGCTTCAGCACGGGTTGTCAACTCTATCATTCGCTCATAGGCTATCTTTGCCGTTTCGCCAAAGGTAAATAGCCCGTGGTTCATCAGGATCATGCCCATCGTTTCATCACCGGCTTCAGCATGGAACCGTTCGGTACACAGCTTAGCAATGGGGAAACCAGAGCGGGTGTAGGGAACAATGACGACAGATACTCCGTAGAGGTCTTTAAGCTGCTCTGCCCCGCCGGGTGTGCTACCAATGGACAGCAGCGCATCGGGGTGGGTATGGTCCACATAGCTATGTGGCAGCATGGCGTGCAACAATGCCTCAACGGATGGTGAGGGGGCATTGATGTCAATGGTGCTCCCTTTGATTTCATTCAGCCATTGCTCATCGGAAAGGGTGTCAAGCGTCAACAATCGTACCAATGCTTTGAGCCGTAGCGGGGTAAAGCCGTCTGCGTCAATAGTTGCCATATTGCGTCCGCTGGCTTTTACATACAAGATTTCCTGATCCTCACCAAAGAGATTTTCTTGGATGACCTTTACCGAGGTGTTGCCGCCGCCATGCAACACGAGCATGGGGTCGCTGCCCAACAAGCGCGTGGTATAGACCCGTTGCCCTAGCTGCCCACTAAACTGTGCTGCTTCTTGATCGTTCCAGAAACTCTGCATAACTTCACATGCTCCTTTTCTTACTGCTGTTCCAATACTTGAAGTTGGGCTTCGGCTTGTCCTTTCCAATAGGGGTCGTTGTCGAGCTCAACCACCTGCCGAAAATCCGCTAGGGCACTTTTTATATCGCCACCATCGCGGTATGCCTGCCCACGGTTATAATAGGCTCCGCTCAATGTTTCATTCAAGCTAATTGCCGTGGTAAAGCTGATAATCGCCTCGTCATACTGCTGCTGAAGGTAGAGAATAGCCCCGCGCCCGGTGTGGGCTTCGGCTTGCCCTGCGTCTAGGGATATAGCCTTCTCATAGTCCACGAGAGCGGCTTGCATCCGCCCAACTTGGACGAGCGCACTGCCCCGGTTGATGTAGGCAGCACTATCTGCTGAGTTCAGTTCAATGGCTTGGTTGAAGTCCTCAATAGCCAAGTCATACTTGCCCTGATTGTAACGGGTCACGCCACGATTGATGTATCCATCGGCATCTTCTGGTTCTATTAGCGATTCTGTATCCGTTCCGGTACCCCCCGTCATGTCTTCAGTCGTAAGCCGTTCTGGTGTGACAAACTGCTGTGAAGTGCCACCACTGCTGCCACACGCAACCAACATACCTCCTGCTATCAGCAGGAGCACTACCCGATACCAAACCTGCATAGTCTATCCTTTCTGTTACAACTTACCTACCGACAACCCGCTTCCCCCCAATCCCCGCTCCCATCCCAGGGCGAGGGGGAACCAAAACAACCCTCTCCCCCTGCCCCCTCTCCCATTCCAGGGCGAGGGGGAACCGCCCGGTGTTCGTCCCTCTTCTCCCCTCGGTGGGGGAAGGGGCTAGGGGATGGGGGCTGCCCGGAGCGACCCTCTCCCCCTGCCCCCTCTCCGCTTGTAGAGACGTAGCATGCTACGTCTCTACGGTTCCCCTTCTCCCCTCGGTGGGGGAAGGGGCTAGGGGATGGGGGCTGCCCGGAGCGACCCTCTCTCCCCATCACCTCTCCCATCCCAGGGCGAGGTGATGGGGAACAATTCCCCTCTATCAATTGGGGATTTCGTCTGTCATCCCTTCTAGCTCCTGGATGAGAAACTCAGCTTCATCATCCCAGTAGGGATCATCGTTGAGCTTTTGAAATTGCCGAAAATCAGCCATTGATTTTTCGCTCTCGCCCGTGTGATAGTAGGAAAGCCCCCGATTGTAGTAGGCATCGGGGTGGTTGGGGTCGAGCTTGATTGCCTGACTGTAGTCTGCTATCGCCTGTTCATGATCACCAAGTTCGGCATACACATTGCCACGATTATTATACACGAGCAAGAAGTCTGGCTTAATCGTCAAGGCTTCCTCAAAGTTACGCAGGGCTGCTTCATAGTCACCAAGCTGGTATTGTGCCAACCCCCGATTTTTGTAAGCTTCGGCGTGGTATGGCTCTATTTTCAATGCTGCATCACAATCACTGATAGCCTGTTCATACTGACCAAGAAAGTAATGGGCATACGCTCGGCTTGTCAGGGCATCGGCATAGTCTGGCTCCAATTCCAATGCTTCGTTGAGTGTTTCTATTGCAGTGGCATAGGTTTGTTGGGCTATCTCCTGCTTCGCCTGTTCATACAGGGCTTGTGCCACTGTGTCTGTTGGGGTAGGCATGGGCGTAGGGGTAACAGTAGCACTTGCTGTTGGACTAGGCGGAACGGTTGGAGACGGGGTGGCAGTATGTTGTGCTGTTGGCTCCAACGTTGCTTGTGTTGCAGGGGGGCTTGTCTGCTGCTCAGACTCAGATGGTGTGGCACAAGCGACAAGCAGCGATAACAAAATCCCTAGGATGATGAGACGAAAAATCGTGATCATGGTTCGTTCCTTTCTTGCTTTCCTGCATTGTAGCATAGAGTAGCAGGAGTGTATGCTAGGGAGACATGGTATCATAGCAGAAATAGTCAAGAGAATGCGTAGGTGGAGGTTAGGGAATGGCAAAAGAATACCTCGTATTGTATGAAGAGCCGCGTATCGTGATGACGGCTGATCATCAGTCCCACTATGAACAAGAAGGGCATGCGTTGGTAGTCCAAGCAGCAGATGAAGCACAGGCGTTTATTGCTGCGTTTGACCTATTGACCCGGCGTGGGCATATGGTTCGCACGATAAAAGCCGGGGAAACCCGCGAGACTCTCCTGCGTTCGCAGGAAGAACAGCGTACCTACAATCCAGAGGTGCATATTGCTGTGACTGCGGGGTTGACGCTAGAGCAGATGAAGCAGGTATGGGATGCGGGTGTACCGGTTATTGGCGGGCGTGGCGATACCCGCAAGATGACTACGATTATCAAAATTTCCCACTATAGCGTTTCGACGGCATAGTGACCCCCCTGCCCCTTTCAGGGGGAGGTCAGCCGGGCAATGCCTACCCCGTGATCCCTCTCCCCCCTGCCCCCGTTCCCATCCCGTCCCCTCTCCCCCCTGCCCCCTCTCCCATAAAGGGCGAGGGGGAGTCGCCCGGTTCCCCTGCT
>CAYPHM010000200.1:0-5717 GCA_964410555.1 uncultured Chloroflexaceae bacterium
GTGCCTAGCCCCAAGATAAAGACCAATCCTTGAAAAACCAGCGGGAGGGAACCAACACCCCTCGTCTCGATGTTAGCCAAATACATACTCATATTCGGAACTCCGAATTTATCACTGCTGTATTGACGAAGAGGGATTGTACCTGCTACACTAGGGCAAGGTTACAAACGTAGCAGAGAAAAAGCCTACAGAAAGGTTAAAACCTCATGGAAACGACAACTTATTGGATAGACGCACAAGCCTGTGTCATGTGTGATGCCTGCCGTCCCGCCTGCCCGCGCAATGCAATCAGTGCTCATGAAACCAACAACACGTATGTCATTGACTCCAACCAGTGCAACAATTGCCAAAACATGTCAGCAGTTCGGTGCATTTCCCACTGCCCAGTGGACGCAATCAAAGCCCCAACAGCGTACTAGGTACAATTATCGCATACGTCGGCGTCGCTGCCAGAATATGGGAGACCCCATTCAGGCGGCGGCGCGGTCTCTTGCTCCTAGCACATGTTGCGGGGTATGGACAAACCATATTGCCATACGAGAAGCTTGCTGGCAAGCCTGGCTCATCATCAACGAAGGGGTAGGGTCGCCATACACTCGCCATCCACAAATAGCGGTAAAGGCAAGCTCGGATAGTCCCATATACCCAAGCACATCTTTGACAGGATAGCCAAGAGCTACCCCAATTTCATGAGGGATACTCCCCTGCTCCTGCCAACGATGGCGTAGCTCCGTCAGAAAGGCCTTTGCCGTA
Source organism: uncultured Chloroflexaceae bacterium (assembly GCA_964410555.1). Lineage (GTDB taxonomy): Bacteria > Chloroflexota > Chloroflexia > Chloroflexales > Chloroflexaceae > JAAUSY01. The sequence goes on from CAYPHM010000200.1 coordinate 754, forward strand.
CTTGGATCAGTATAGCCCAAGTGATCATAGAGGATAGAACAAGGCACCTCTTGCAAGCGAGCTTGAACAAGAGATGGACGATAGATAATCACCTTGCACGACAAATCGTTCCGATGCACAATGGAGTAAGCTACCCCCCACAGATCTGTTAGATAGTCCAGACAAGCTATCCGTTGCTCTATGGACAACTGGTGCTGGTTAAAAGGTAAGGTTAAGAGTTCCCCGGCTTTCTGCTCAAACAATACACTAGCAGCCTGGATAAACACCCATGTTTCAAATGCAGCTTCTTCTGATGGGCGTGTAGCAAGTTGCGCTTTCCAACCAGAAAAAGATGTGGTAGTTGCCCAAAATTGTCCCATTACTGCTCCTCCTCTTGTTCTAACAATACCCCAATATCTGCTGCAAGTGAGCGGGAAAGGGGAAAGCTCTTTTTTCCTAGCGCAATCATTAACGGTCCTTCAAAAGGGGCAACCTCTTGTACGGTAATGATTACTCCTGGCAAGATTCCCAAAGATTGAAGATAGGCCAATCGTTCACCGTTCATCGTATCTAACCGGCAAATTTTCACCGTGCTGCCTACTGGTACATTGATAAGATAGGGAAAAGCCTGCGTCTCCATGCTCCCATCACTCGTGGGAATAGGCTGTCCATAGGGGTCAACCGTGGGATTGCCAAGAAATCGCTCCAATCGCAAGGTTAACCGAGAGGAAATGGCATGCTCCAAATCACAGGACTCGTCCAACGCCTCCTCTAGCGAATAGTCCAACAGACGTATCAAAAAGGTAGCTGCCAAGCGATTTTTGCGTAAGACCTGGAGCGCAATACGCCAACCAAGGTCGGTTAGCGATATACCCTCACGCCAAGCGTGATCTAGGTAGCCCTGCTCGGTCAAGGTGCGGACTTTTTCTGATGTACTTGACAAGGCTACGCCTAAGTGGTCGGCAAGCTCACGCACAGTTGTTTGTGATTGTCGGGTGGTCAGGCGATAAACGGTAATGAGATACATTTCAGTAGATTCGCTAACCATCTGGTTGTTATACCTCCCCTTCTTGCAACGATTGAATATTTCCGCGATGTACTTCATCCTGATGGGCTAGGTATTGGACTGGGTGGCTATCCACACGGGAAAGCAAGAGGAAAGCAATGCACAAGATGCCCCCTTCTAGGGCAAAGACGGTACTATAGGCAAGCAATACATCGCCACCGAGCAGCTGTACTATATCTACCACACTACCGCCAAGCAATCCCCCTAGGGCTTCCCCCCCTTCATGGGCTACCCCCCAAACCCCCATCAATGTTCCTGCCCGTGCCGCAGTTGTCTGCTCAACGACTGCGGTCAATAGCCCTGCTGCTGCTAATCCTGTGCCTAGCCCCAAGATAAAGACCAATCCTTGAAAAACCAGCGGGAGGGAACCAATCCCCACGAGGATTAGACCAGCAAATACCGCAATGGTTATCAAGATGCCTCCACGCAGCACCGCCATGTAGCCAAATCGTTGGATGCCAACAAGTCCAGCAACCAGCATTGCCAAGACCGTACCAACTCCCCACAGGGCAGTCAGGCGGGTGGTTTGACTTGGGGACATCCCCAAAACGAGTCCCCCATAAGGTTCAAGTAGGATGTCCTGTGCCATTGTTCCAATGATTACCAGCATCACCAAAACAAAAAACCTCCGTAACCGGGGGTCAAGCAATAGCACATGCTTAATGGTGGCACGGAAGGAAACAGCACGAGCTTCATTTACCGTTGCCTGTATAACATCACTTGGTTGTTCCACACGTACCACAGCAACGAGTGTTAAGAGCATGGTTATGCAGACGATGCCCCCAACAATGACCACCAACCGTAGGGGGGTATAGGGGACAAGCAAGATACCAAGCCCAATCGCCGTGACAATAATGCCAACAAACATCACGACCTTAAAGATAGTTACCGCACGGGGGCGCTGGGGTCCGTGAAAGACATCCGCAATAAGAGCTTCAAAGCTATTACTTGCTAAATGCCTGCCCATCCCATACACGAGAAAGGCTCCCAACAAGAGACTCCCAAGCAGTAGAGTCTGGAAGAGGTGCGGTTGGGGAATGGCGACAACGAGCATGGTTGTCGCCATCAATCCAACTAGCGACCCCAACATCCCCGCTACGATATAGGGCGTTCGTCGGAGTCCGCGGACTGGGCGAGTATCCGATTGGTAGCCCATCCAAATACGTAAAGGGGCAATCAAGAGTGGCAAGGCAAAACATACCCCCACAAATGACGCAGGCACCCCTTGCTCAACAATCATAATCCGGTTAAGCGTCCCATTGATAAGTACACTGGTTATCCCAATACCCAGCGGAAATGCCGCCATACGAAATAGTGATTGTCCACGGGTTCCTCCGTTCATAGATAATCCTCTCTTGTTCCTCGCCTGTTGCCTACCCTCACTTTCGTACTGTTATTCCATCACTACTGATACTTGATGAAGAGGGTCTCGATGCGTTGCAGCATGGTCCAATCTATCCGGGTTTGCCTTAGAGGTTTCAGCTAATTGATAGACAGGCGAAAAAATGGCAGGTTGGCGACGGGGACAGGTTGCACAACCACATGCACATGGTTCCTCCACATCCCTATAGGGAACCTCAACCAGATACCCCCGCTTTACGAGCATCGTTACCATACCATCCAAAACAGCACGGTCTACTTGCAATTGCTGGCTGAGTTCAGGCAACGAAAGTGCCCGTTGGGAACGTTTGATTTCTGCCATAATCAAGTGAATCATAGGTTTTGTTTCTCCTTCTCCATAAGATTGAGTCCAAGCGAAAGTTGTTGAAAAGGTACTCCTAGATGGATGATGCGGACATGTTCCACATACTGTAGAGCTGTTTGGTTGAGGCCATTGCCCAATCTCAACCAGATACCCCTTCTGAACTAATGTCGTTAGGATTGCTTCTACTACTTGATGATCCAACTGGAGACGTTGGGTTACATCATGCAGAGTAAAGAACTGTTGGTTCTTGTACATTGTTGTCGTCATACTCATAGGGTAAATCGCTTCTCCCTGTTACCCAACCCTTCTTGCATCCCCCCTTTCCGTACCACACATAAGGCATAGGAACAGGGTTGATGATCATATGGGCAGATAATCTCTATATGCTGCATTTCGTATGGTAAGAGTGTTACCACAACAGAATCATCACCACCGTAGGGATTAGGGGCATAGAAATCGGCATACCAGTCATTGAACCACCGTTCCCCATCAACAAAATACCGATACCGATAAGCACAACCCATTGGAAGTACTAAGTCAACACGCCAGCCCTGTTCATAGGAATGCAAAGGGGTTGCATAGGGATTCCATGCATTAAATTCTCCAACAAGAGCTATGGATTTGGCACAAAAAGATGGAAAGGAAAAGCACACTCGCATGGTAGCATCACACACTGGCTCTTTTTTGAGCATCACTATCTCCTGTGCTATCTTCCCTTCGTCAAGCCACAAACACCCCTTACAGTTAGTCCTTCTCATTTTCCCCATGACATACCAACACCTTGTAGGCAACATCCCGATTGAGTCCTATTCGCTTTCCGTCTACTGAGACGATAATCTTTCCCCAATCATTGCGAACAACACGCATATGGACCCCATGAAAGATGCTGGACTGAGCAAGTTGGTGCATCACCTGTATGCCTCCCCTAATTTTGCCTACCCGAACCCATGTGCCAGTCCGTATAGTTGAGAGGTGTTCGTATCCATTTGTTGTCGATGGTTGCTCTGATGGCTTATTGTTGTTGTTCCAAAATCGCATTTGAGAAATTATTTAGCCCTACCTAAAATAATAGGTATATATTATGGTACACCTTAAATACACCTGGATGTATTATACCCCCTTTTGCGCTGTTGTCAAACCTCTTTTATAATAGATAAACCTGTTTTAAATTAAAATAACGGGGGTATTGGGATGATACGTTGTGATACATAGCGGATATGGGCAATGTCCAAAGCCTCAAAGCTCATCTATCCTTGACAAATGCCCTATTCTCCCGTATGCTTATAGTTAAGGTAAACCTTAATCATGAACAATTCTTTTAGGTAATGGTGAAGATGGGTTCTTGAAAAAATCAGAGCGATATAGCGAACAAAACGCAAAGATGAAAGGAGTGATAGAATGGCTCCCTCGTCAATATTGACCCTTGTACAAATGGGATTGCTGGTGGTCGTGGTACTGGTGGTGGTGGGTCTCGTGATAATCCAACGGTATGCTGTGGCAAAATGGTGGCACCAACGATTGACATACAATCAAGAACGCTTATCTTTGGAGCCACATAAGCCAAAGCCCCCTTTTTCCCCCGCTCCCACTGCTTCTGTAGATACTGAGAACGTCCATGACGTTACCAGCGAAGAACACACGAACCATCACTTCACTACCCTATGCGAAGATGGCTAATACGGAACAAGGACGACATCTCTTGTCTGTCATCTGTGGGTATCTTTACCATCCTACCGGCTGAAACGCATACAACCGCCCGGCTGTCGTGGCAACATACAGCGTCCCATCGGCGGCGACCAACGGCGGCGCACGGATAGCCCCACGCAAATGGGCATACCAACGTAGCTCTCCCGCTGGCGTTATTGCCAAGAACCGCTCGTCCTCCGTCCCAACATACAGCATCCCATCGCTACCCTGCACCGGTGCTGCCCGCAAATCGCTACCACGAGCAACTCGCCAGAGCCGCCCCCCACTAGCAGCATCCAATGCTATCAGCGACCCATCACGCGCCGCAATGATCACCTGCTGCTCTCTTTCCCCCCACCAGTTCGCATTGCCAGCAATCACCATCGGCTGTGCCACCACCGGTATGCCTAGCTCTACCCGCCAGCGCACCTGCCCCGTCCCATCCAGCATGACCACCTGCCCCCGTGCCGATTCCCCTTCCCCCACCGAGGGGAGAAGGGGAATCGGCATCCCCCCATCCCCTAGCCC
>CAYPHM010000201.1:0-5663 GCA_964410555.1 uncultured Chloroflexaceae bacterium
ACCGAGGGGAGAAGGGGGAGCGGCAGGTTCCCCCCATCCCCTGCCCCTTCCCCCACCGAGGGGAGAAGGGGGGAGAGGGTGTTCCGGTGAGACCTTGGTTACTCTCCCCTAACCTACCCCTGAAAGAGTGGGTAGCGGAGGAGTTGTTTTGCCCCCACCTTGCCCTATAATGGGAGCGGGAGCAAGGGGAGCGGGAGCAAAAAAGGGCTATAATCCTTCTCATTGTGCAACTTTGATATGACCCTGGGGGAATGTATGAACCATACGACAGACCGAATTACCTTACACATATGCGGCGCAGTACAAGGGGTGGGGTTTCGTCCCTACGTCTATCGCCTTGCCACCGAACTTGCCCTCACCGGCTGGATAACTAATGACCCCCAGGGGGTCATCATTGAAGTTGAGGGCAGCAAATCGCAACTGACTACCTTCTTGGAGCGGGTGTCCACCGAACTCCCGCCACTTGCCAGTATCCACACGTTGGAAGCCCGCTGGCTTGCCCCCGTTGGCTATACTGCTTTTACCATACGCCAAAGCCAACAGCAGGGCAGCAAAACGGCTATGATGCTACCTGACAGTGCCACCTGCCCCGACTGTCTCGACGAGATCATGACCCCCAACAACCGCCGCTATCGCTACCCCTTTACCAACTGTACCAACTGTGGACCGCGGTTTAGCATCATCCAAGATCTGCCCTATGACCGCCCGGCTACGACCATGCGCCAGTTTACGATGTGTGCTGCCTGCCAGCGGGAGTATGACGATCCAGCAGATCGCCGCTTTCACGCGCAACCCAACGCCTGCCCCGATTGTGGACCCTATCTTTGGTTTGAAAATGGCGATGGAGAACAGCAAGCAGTAGGGGATGAGGCGTTGCAATTAACTGTTCAAGCCCTATACAATGGGGCTATCGTGGCGGTGAAGGGGCTAGGGGGCTTTCACCTCATGGTATGTAGCCACAATGCTGCGGCAGTTGAGCAACTACGCCAACGCAAGCATCGCCCCGACAAGCCACTTGCCCTGATGGTACGCGATATATCCCAAGCGGCGATGCTGTGCGAGCTAGACCCGCTGGCAGAGCAAACGCTCCAATCACCTGCTGCCCCTATCCTGCTCGTAAGGCGTAGACCGAGAGCATCGCTAGGGCTTGCCAACAACATTGCCCCGGCGAGTAACACGCTTGGCATTATGTTGCCCTACACTCCCCTACACCATCTGCTCTTGCACCATTTGGACTACCCCGTTGTGGCAACTAGTGGCAATCTTAGCGATGAGCCTATTTGCACTGATGAAGCCGAAGCCCGCGAGCGACTCAAGGGTATTGCCGACTATTTCCTGATGCACAACCGCCCAATAGAGCGTCATGTGGATGATAGCATTGTCTGGATTGTTGATGGGGCAGTGCGGGTGTTGCGGCGAGCACGCGGCTATGCGCCGCTGCCAGTGATGCTGCCCCAGGAGATACCCACAATGCTGGCGGTGGGGGCGCATTTGAAAAACACTATCGCGCTTAGTCTCCCACCCGCTCCCCCTGCTCCCGACCCCATAGCAAGGCGAGGGGGAACATCCGATTGCCCACCCGCTCCTCCTGCTCCCGCCCCCATACAGGGCGAGGGGGATTCTGACTCCCTTCTCCCGCTTGCGGGGGCAGGGGATGGGGGCTGTCCGAAAGAAACAAGTACTCCCGTCTTTATCAGCCAACACATTGGCGACCTAGAGACTGCACAGGCACTCATGGCATTTGAGCGGGTGATAGCAGATTTCCTGCGGATGTATGCTACATCTCCCGTTGCTATTGTCCACGATATGCACCCCGACTACCTCTCAACCCGTTGGGCAAGGCAGTATGGAGACCAACAACAACCAGTCCAACAAGCCACTCCTGATACACCACCGATAGGACTCATCCCTGTGCAGCATCATCACGCACATGTTGCGGCTTGTATGGCAGACAATGGCTACGATGGTCCCGTGCTTGGTGTGGTGTGGGATGGCACCGGCTATGCTCCCGATGGCAGTGTTTGGGGGGGCGAGTTCCTGCGTGGCACACGAGCAGCAACCACGCGCTTTGCCCACCTGTCCCCCTTCCGGTTGTTGGGGGGGGATGCAGCAGCACGAGAACCGCGGCGGGTGGCGTTGGCGCTGTTGTGGGAAGTGTATGGCGAGGCGGCACTGAATATGGAGCAACTCGCTGCCATTCGCTCGTTTAGCCAAACAGAACGGCGGGTATTGGGGCAAATGTTGCGGGATGGCGTTCGCTCCCCCTTGACGACCAGTGCCGGGCGGCTCTTCGATGGTGTGGCAGCACTGCTAGGGTTAGGGGGCAAGAAGCAAGTGTCGTTTGAGGGGCAGGCGGCGATGGCGTTGGAGTATGCTGCAAGCCAAGCCCCCCCAACTGACAGTGGCACCTATCCCCTACCCCTAGTTTCCCCTAATGCTCAACATGCTAGTCCGCTTGTATTGGATTGGTACAGCATGGTTGAAGCAATTATGTATGACTTGCAACAAGGCGTAGCCCCGTCTATCATAGCATTATGCTTTCACCATGCGCTGGTGGATGCAATGCTGGCGGTGGCACAGGCGGCAGGCGAGCAGTATGTCGCTTTGACTGGCGGCTGTTTCCAAAACAGAATCCTCACCAAGCAAGCGGCGCAACAGTTGCGGAGAGCAGGGTTTACTATTCTGCTGCATCGACAAGTCCCCCCCAACGATGGCGGCATATGCTTGGGGCAGATAGCAACGGCGGCAGCACAGATGCAGGAACCACAGAGCTATTCCTGATGGGCATCCTTTGAACGTGTAGCTGCTGCCCCCATCCCCTAAACCCGCGTCCCACCGCGGGGAGCAGGGGAACCGAGCAACTCCCGCTGCCCTATGGGAGCGGGGGCAGGGGGGAGAGGGGGGAAAAGCGGGGGTTATACGCCTTTTTATGACAAAGGAGAGGAGTCTGCCACATCCCACCCTGGTTTTTCCCCTTTTCTTTTCTGCATACCCGTGATATAAATAACACAAGATCATGTTCTGGCAAGATATACAGAGAGGAAGGTTCCCCTATGTGCATGCTGTTCCATCAACGCTTCGCCATTGTTGTTTGTAGCCTACTGATAATTTCTGCCTGTAGCACCGGTACCCCCACCCCTACGGGTGAGGATACCGACCAGTCCAATGCCCAAGAAGCCATTACCCTGCCGCCTCCTGCCGTCCCCAACGCCAACGCAGCTAGGGCGTATAGTGGCGAGACGATTACGTACTACAGTGACGTAGTAGGGCAAGGGGCAACGATAGACCACTTGCTCGCTGACCAGTTTACCCAAGACACGGGCATACAGGTTGCCATTGTGCCAAAGTCTGCCGATACCACAGATAATTATGACCAATATATGCATCTCTTCCAAATACAATCGTCAGATATTGATGTGGTATTACTGGATATTATTTGGCCAGCATTGCTTGCGCCCCACTTGATAGACCTGACCCCTGCGTTGGGGAAAGCAGCAGACCTACACTATGCCAGCAATATTGAAAATAACACCATAGAAGGCAAACTGGTTGCCCTTCCCTGGTTTGTAGACTTTGGGATGCTCTACTATCGCAGTGATTTGCTTCAACAATACGGCTTTGCCAAGCCACCGGAGACATGGGATGAGCTAGAAACGATGGCAAAAACGATTCAAGATGGTGAGCAACAAGACGGCAATAGTGAGTTTGTCGGGTTTGTTTTTCAGGCTGCCGTCTATGAAGGGGCAACGTGCAACGCGCTAGAATGGCTGGCTTCACAAGGGGGCGGCAAACTGGTAGAAGATGGGAAGGTGACGATTAACAACCCCCATGCTATCAACGCCCTAGACCGCGCCCGCGGTTGGGTTGGCACGATAGCCCCAGAGACCATCACCTCTTTTCGTGAGGAGGATGCCCGCGAGATGTTTCATCAGGGCAATGCGGCGTTTATGCGAAATTGGCCCTATGCCTATGCCATAGGCAATAGTGATGATTCGCCTATCAAAGGTCGCTTTGATGTTGCGCCGCTGCCCCACAGCGAGGGATACCCTAGCGTGAGCATTATTGGCGGATGGGAGCTAGGCGTTTCTGCCTACTCTAAGCACAAGGAAGCGGCTACCGAATATGTCCGCTATCTTACCTCTCCAGAGGTACAAAAGTGGCGGGCGTTGGTGGGAACGTATGCCCCAAGTATCCCGTCTGTTGCCCAAGACCCAGAAGTGCTTGAAGTGCTCCCCTTTTTAGAAAAGTTTGAAGATGTGGAGCGCATTACCCGCCCGTCCCGTGAAGTTGGCAACCACTATACCGATGTTTCCAATAGCTTCTTCTTTGGGGTGTATGAAATTTTGTCGGGTACCTCAGCACAAGATATAGTGCCACAGATAGAGCACGATATACAAATGCTGTTGGATGCAGACAAGACAGAGACCTAAATCCTATGGGGCAACGACAGCACGATACCCAAACCCAAGATCTGCCAGCTATCCCTGCTGCCCGTCATTGGCTTGGAAACCAGCTTATCTATTGGGGATTGATACGCTTTCCCCTGTGGCATTCATTTGCGGCTGTTCGGGTGCAGGTTGTTGGGCGCATACCGTTTCCTGATGAAGGACCGCTGATCTGCTACATGAACCATCCGTCTTGGTGGGATGGGTATATGAGTGCTATCATCAACCGAAAGATTGTCCAGCGTGGTGGCAATCACTATGTTATGATGGAGGAACACCAACTCCGGGCATACCGGTTTTTTACTTGGGCGGGGGTCTTTTCGGTGCATCGGCACAACCCCCGTGAGGCAATACGCTCGATACGCTATATCAGCCGCAAACTCCAGGAAACCCCAGGACAAACGCTGTATATCTTTCCCCAAGGAAAGATTACCCCTAGTGATCAGCGGCCTTTGCGGGTCTTTCCGGGTATTGTACATATTGCCCGCCATATGGATAATAGGGATAAAGGAGCCAAGCTGTTGCTCGCACCAGTAGCTCTACGCTACGAGTTTCGCCGTGAGCAACGCCCGGAAATTTTCATCCGATTTGGCCCAGTGCATACCCTCTGTCCATCGCGCCATCTTGATGTACAAGAGGTGCAACAAGACCTAACAGCACGGCTTACCGAAAGTGTTGATCGGTTGCATGCGTTGGTGGCATTGGATAAGATGCGCCAGTTTCGGGTCATGTTGCGTGGTCGGGCAGGTATCAATGTGGCATTTGATCAAGTGAAACGGGGGATACTGCGGCTGAAACCATGAGGAAGATGGGGGAGTTCCGACTCCCTACACCCGCACATGCCATAAACACCCGCGGGGTAGGGAAGTTGCCCGGATAACCCCCATCCTTCAAGGGGAGGTCTACCGGGCAAAACCTACCACATTAAGCCCCTCTCCCCCTGCCCCCGCTCCCAGAGGGCGAGGGAGAGTTGTCCGGTCTCCCTTCTCCTGCTTGCGGGGGAAGGGCAGGGGATGGGGGCTTGCCCGGAACAGAGGGCGAGGGGGAGGAACACCTGAGCGGTTCCCCTTCTCCCCACGGTGGGGGAAGGGGCTAGGGGATGGGGGGGAGCAAAACAACCCTCTCCCCCTGCCCCCGCTCCCATAGGGCGAGGGGGAGTTGTCCGGTCTCCCTTCTCCTGCTTGCGGGGGAAGGGCAGGGGATGGGGGCTTGCCCGGA
>CAYPHM010000202.1:0-5531 GCA_964410555.1 uncultured Chloroflexaceae bacterium
TCCCCCCATCCCCTAGCCCCTTCCCCCACCGAGGGGAGAAGGGGAACCGGGCAGGGAGCGGCTCCCCCTCGCCCTTTTATGGGAGAGGGGGTAGGGGGGAGAGGGTGTCGACCTATGGGAGAGGGGGTAGGGGGGAGAGGGTTGTTGCCCCCCCATCCCCTGCCCTTCCCCCACTACGCGGGAGAAGGGAGTCGGAGGTGTTCCCCCTCGCCCTTTTATGGGAGAGGGGGTAGGGGGGAGAGGGTTGTTGCCCCCCCATCCCCTAGCCCCTTCCCCCACCGAGGGGAGAAGGGGAACCGGGCAGGGAGCGGCTCCCCCTCGCCCTTTTATGGGAGAGGGGGTAGGGGGGAGAGGGTGTCGACCTATGGGAGAGGGGGTAGGGGGGATCGGGAGAATAAACAGCTATGTTCATTGGATGGGATATGGTAAAACCAATACGTATAATTTGGGGTTGTTATACACGCTACATAAAAAGTGTGGTACAATAGCAGTGTTGAACAACGTATACTGCTGGAAGGCGTACATCAATGATCCGAAAGTCCGGTCTCTTGTGTGTGTGCTCGGCAGGGAAACTTCATTCGCTCTGAAGGTTACGTTGTATGCGCTAGAGCGAGGAGCAATGGCTTCGTCGAGCGCAAGAACGTTTCGGCTTTTTTTTTGAGAATGGCGAGACTGGATAGCCAGGATCGTCTTGGTAAGATGCTCACGAGTAGGAGTGGGCAAAGGAGAGAAAGAACTGATGTACGTCAAATTGTTTGTTGGTAATCTGCCATGGGCTGTCCGTGATAAGGACTTAGAAGAACTGTTTAGTCCTCATGGTGATGTCCAGGCTTCCCGTGTCATTACAGAACGTGACACAGGTCGCTCACGCGGTTTTGGGTTTGTTGAGATGGAAACCTCAGATGTGCAATCTGTCATCAATGCAACCAACGGGTTGGAAATACAAGGCAGAGAGCTTCGCGTGAATGAAGCTGAGGACAGAAGTCAAGGCGGCGGTAACAACAACAGGCGACGACCACCGCGTCGTTAAGCGTTGGGGATCGTAATACGGCATTTTTTCTAAAATGCCGTTAAGGGTAGACCAAGAGTCAGAGATTGTTCTGTTATGATAACAGGATGGTCTCTGGCTTTTCTTTGTGTCCGTCTGATTTGCGGGGGCAAGGGGAAACTCACCCTCTCCCCCCAACATTCTGCGTCTCTGCGTCTCTGTTGGAAATCTCTTGCCCGGACTCCGGGTACCTCCGTGTTTCTGTGTCTCCGTGGTGGGTTTTGCCCGGTAGACCTACCCTTGTAAGAGGGGCGGGGGATGGGGGCAGAACCTACCACTGAAACCCACCACACCACACGTTCCAGCACGGGGAGAGCTATATGGTTCCTACTACCTAGTATAGAAAAGTAAAGAATTGGGGAACACCGTTTTGTTGAAAAGAGGAGATTTGGAAGAGATGATAAAATCTTGGTAAAAACTGAAAAGAAACCCCGCAAAATGTCGTTTATAGAGGTAGACGAATATAAGGAAAAAACGGTATAATAGACCATGTAGGTAACTTATTGGTCCATTGTGGGGTTTGCCTATAGTTATAACTACAGGCAAACCCCACAAGACATTTTAGAGCTAGACAACCCAATAGTCCTAGTCCATACTAATCCTTTCGTTAAAAGATATATACCACATGGGGTATATCAGAGTAATCCATAGAGATGATGTCATAACTCTGCTTGATCATCTATACTTTTTATAGACAAAGCGCAATGGGGGAGTTCTCCACGGAACCCAGGAAAGCCTCCGTAGGAAACTTCAAAGAAAAAAAAGACGCAAAAATCAGGAACAAACAGAACAGGAGCATGACCATGAAAAGCGCCCAAAATATTACTTGGATACTCATACTTATAGGGTTACTAGCCACGGGGTTTATCCCCATGCAAGCCCACGCAGTCACTGAAAAATCAATCACTCCCCCCTATGCGGACATCTCTGCTCAAGATGAAAGTCAAGGACCGATCCGGGTTATTGTTGGTCTCCACTTAGGCGACACCAGCGACCCATCCTACGGCGATGGGCTTGTTGATGAACAAGCCCGTATTGCTGCAGTGCAACAAAAGGTTCTCGACAAACTCACTACAGGAACACAACTGGCATCCACATCACTGATAGTCCACCATCAGTACACGACCCTGCCTGCCCTCGCCCTGACTGTAGACGACACCATGCTAGAGATGCTGGCGAACACGCCAGAAGTGGCGTACATTAGCGAAGATACCCTCTCTGTCCCAATGCTTGACCAGAGTGCCGTTGCTATTGGTGCGGATGAGGCATGGCAAGGGGGCTACACGGGTGAAGGCTGGACTGTCGCAGTCCTCGACTCTGGGGTGGATTCCAATCACCGCTTTTTGCAAAACACGGTCGTTGCAGAAGCCTGTTTTTCTACCCACATGGAGGGCTATGCAACTAGCCTGTGTCCAAGCGGTGAAGAGACGGAAATCGGTACGGGAAGTGCAGAAAGCTGCGACTCGTCGATTGCCGCCTGTATGCACGGCACCCACGTTGCCGGTATTGTCGCAGGCGAAAATGATACGATGGCTGGTATTGCCAAAGATGCCAGTATCATCGCTGTGCAAATCTTCTCCCGATTTGACAATGCAGAGTACTGCGGGGGGGCATCTCCTTGTATCCTCAGCTTTGCCTCAGACCAGATAGCCGCTCTGGAGCATGTTTACAAGTTGCGAAAAACCTATGACATTGCGGCAATTAATCTCAGCTTGGGACGGGGGCAGTATAGCAGTGCCGCAACGTGTGATAAGGATAACCCTGCCTACACCGAAGCGGTGCAACAACTTGTGGATGCCAATATCGCGGTTGTGGCTTCCTCTGGAAACGCTGGCTATACTAATGGTATTAGCTACCCTGCCTGTATGAGCGATGTAGTGAGCGTGGGGGCTACGGGTGGGCAAAATCAGGTAGCCTCTTTCTCCAATAGCTCCACGCTGCTTGACCTGCTGGCACCGGGGGTTGCTATCCAGTCAGCTATTCCTGGTAATACGTATGCATCATTGCAAGGAACATCAATGGCAGCACCACATGTTGCTGGCGCATGGGCAGTCGTTCGCTCGCAGGTACCTGATGCCAGTATCGCACGGGTCTTGTCAGCCATGAAGCAAACTGGCATTTCCATCATTGATAGCAGAAATGGCATCAAAACATCCTTTGTGCAACTCAACAAAACCTTGCGGTCATTTGATGGCATTGAACTGGAAATGATAATGGATGTCACACCCAAGCAGGTTCACCCCGGTGACTTGATAACCTATACCTTGACTGTGACCAACACTGGTGTTGAACGGGTATCGCAAGTGGTTTTGACAAGCACCATCCCACTTAATACAGAACTGTTCTCTATAAGCAATGATGGACGGCTACAAGATGGGGCTATCCGATGGGACAGCATTACCATAGGGGCGGGACAAAGCATCAAGCGTACGTATCAGACGAAGGTCAATCCTGTGTATCCTGTTTCAGCATCGGTTTTCTATGATGATATGGAGCAGGGCGCAGACAATTGGGATGTCTCCCACGACAATGCTCATACCGCTTATGACTGGACACAGCACACGGGGCTACCGCATAGTGGGACAACCGCTTGGTATGCCAAGAATGTTGGTGAGACGAGCAGACAATTTCTCGTAATGGAGCTTGACGACAGATTGCCTGCCTATGCAGAGTTACGTTTCTGGCATTGGTTTAGCACTGAACATTTCTTTGACGGTGGGATTGTGGAAATCTCCACGGATAATGGCAAAACGTGGCAAGACCTCGGCGACAAGATGACACAAAATGGCTATAATAGCAAAATCGATGATTACTACGGAAATCCCCTGGGCAACGTGGCAGCCTTCACAGGCAAGAGTGACGATTATCAGGAAACGATTGTAGAATTGCATAGCTACGCTGGCAAAACTATCCACATTCGCTTTCAACTTGCAACAGATAGTTCAGGTAAGGCAAATGGTTGGTACATTGACGATGTAAGCATTGCTACCACATCACCAATGCAGAGCAATGCTCGGGTGCAGACAAAAACGTTTGTAGAATTTGCCTCTGCTAATTTGCAGGTTGAGCCGATAGCCGTTGAGCCTCCCCCTCCTGCTTCGGATGATCCTCGTCAGGTGTTTGTAGATGATGGGCGAGGAGGAATTATTCAGGTAACAGATGAGCGTGGGCTAGAAACAACAATCGAGATACCAGATAATGCTGTTGATGCCCTGACGAAGATAGTCTATACCGAGATTGGCGAAGAGCCATCCCATACTCTGAGTTACACCTTTGCTGGGCGAGCCTTTATGGTACAGGCATACCGCGGTGACGAACACTTGGAAGACTTCACCTTTCAGCAGCCTGTGACGATCACGATAGAGTATGATGCTTCAGGGATGA
The DNA here is from genome assembly GCA_964410555.1 of uncultured Chloroflexaceae bacterium. Classification (GTDB taxonomy): domain Bacteria; phylum Chloroflexota; class Chloroflexia; order Chloroflexales; family Chloroflexaceae; genus JAAUSY01. The sequence continues at coordinate 4,433 of CAYPHM010000202.1, forward strand.
CGGAAGACGAGGAGCAAGCCTTGAGGATATACACTCGCTATCATGGAGTATGGCAGGATGTGGCAGAGAAGGATTATCAAGCAGATACGGTTGAACATACGGTGCAGGTTCAAGCACACAGAACCGGCGAGTTTATGCTGATGTATGTTGAGGAAAAACAGCAAGTAGAGCAGCAGTTCATTATGTTCTTTCCCCTCATTATGAAGTAGCTGCAGGTGATGAACAAAGATTTGGTTGGGGGCTTGGTTGGGGGCTTGGTTGTGTTGTCCGGGGCGCGGCAATTGCCGCGCCCCGCTGCTGTTCCCCCCAACCGCTCGCTTAAAAGGCAACCGTGGGGGGCAGCGTGTCTCAAGCAATGTTACTTCGTTTCACGGTAGAGTACATGGCGGCGCAGGAGGGGGTCATAGCGGCGCAGTTCGAGGCGGGAAGGGTCATTTTTGCGACTCTTCTGGGTAGTATACTGGTGTCCGCTCTCGGTACTCTTTAGTTTAATAACAATGCGATTTCCCTTTTTACTTGCCATACGGTCTCCTCATTTCTGTATATGGTGGATTGGTATTTTCTCTTCAGCAAAATATTGTAGCACTGGTTGGGGCTTGTGACAAGTGGGTTTTGCTTGAACTTAGCCCCCATCGCCTGCTTCTTTAGGCAGTCCCTATTCCCCTGCTGCTAAAACAATACTTTTCTGGATGTCCTCTTCCATCCAACTGGTCACGATTTCCATTGTTGCCTCCTGCTCTTCATTTAACCAGGCGGTCATGGTCAATCACGATGGCTGTTCCTCCCCTGATGATGTGGCAGGTGTATTAGGTGGGGAGGGCATAGCATCGGATGCTAGTGCCGCATGGGTATCTAGCCATGTATCGAGGTCAGCCTGCGTGGTGAAGTCAAGCTGGGCTTTGGCAAGGGCTTCTATCTGTGCGCTCGTCAGGGTACGGATACGGCTCTCGTGTCGCTTGGTGAGCGGACCAAACCGCCACCCAAGGATTTGCAACACGAGAAAGGACTCGCCGAGCAATATCCCTTCTTGTCTCCCTTCTTGTCTCCCTTCTTGTTTCCCTTTCTCGATCCCTTTCTCGATCCCCTGCTCCATTCCTAA
>CAYPHM010000203.1:0-2620 GCA_964410555.1 uncultured Chloroflexaceae bacterium
GGCGAGGGGGGGACACCTGCCGCGGTTCCCCTTCTCCCCTCAGTGGGGGAAGGGGGAAGGGGATGGGGGGGCTGCCCGGTGAGACCCTCTCCCCCTGCCCCCTCTCCCTGGTATGGAGCGGGGGAACGGTAGGGGCGTACGGCAGTGCGCCCCTACCGTTCCCCTTCTGCGTCGAGGTCGAGTTCGTCACGGACCAGTGTATCTAATGCGATGCCAAAGAAATCAGCAACTTTGATGCAAATTTCTGCTCCTGGTCTTCTTTTGCCGCTCTCAAGTTGGCTAATATGTGAACTAACAACACTCAGTTGCCTTGCAAGTTGCCCCTGCGACAGGTTGTGTCGTTCGCGCAACAACTTTAGCTTTTCAGGAAATCTTTTCAGCATACTTATTGACAACCTTTGCTTTGTGTTGTATTATCACAATTGTGATAGGTCTTCCCACACTGCTTTGTTTTTCCAGGCAGAAGCAGTGTGGAGAGCGTTACTGTAGCGGGACGTTCCCACTACAGCATTTCATGATACACGATTTTTGGAATTTGTGTACAAACCAGAAAGGAGCCTTTTGATGGGCATGCACCCGTATAATGACCTGGTACAATTTTGGCAGCATGAGAAGCTCACGGCGGAGCAGGTGATTGGGCAGATGATGCAACACATCGGCGCGTTGTACGAGAAGCAGCGTGAGTTGGAACGGGAGCATAGGCACCTCGCGCAAGAGTTGACGGCATTGGCGGCACGTGGACGATACGCCGAGCGTAAAGGCGAATGAGAATCGCACGGAGGGAGGGAAAGGGATAGGTTGTAGGGGATAGTACGGTTCCCCTTCTCCCGCGTAGTGGGGGAAGGGCTAGGGATGGGGGGGCTGCCCGGAGCAACCCTCTCCCCCTGCCCCCTCTCCCATTCCAGGGCGAGGGGGGGGAACACCTGCCCGGTTCCCTTCTCCCGCGTAGTGGGGGAAGGGGGAAGGGGATGGGGGGGCTGCCCGAAGCGACCCTCTCCCCCTTGCCCCCTCTCCCATCCCAGGGCGAGGGGGAGACGCTACCTGCCCGGTTCCCCTTCTCCCCCTACGGTGGGGGAAGGGCTAGGGATGGGGGTTGCCCGAAGGGGCAGGGGGAGCGGTTGTTATGGGAGCGGGGGCAGGGGGGAGCGGGAAATAAAAAGGTAGCCTTCCAACGAGACCTACCTCTGAAAGTGGGGGGAACGGGCGACAAGGTGTGGTACACTGGTAGGCATAATAAAGTGATGAAGGATATTCCCCAAAAAACCAGGAAAGAATTATGCGATCTCCTTTTCGTCCCAAACTCCCAGACCCACCCATAACCAATACGCCAATGAACCAGGGGAGCAGAATAGCCATGCTGATTGTCGTTATCGCTATGCTCATTGTCGGGGGCAGAATTGTCATAGTGAGTGGTCTGTTACCCAGGATGACATGCACCCATACGCCACCTGCCCAAATGAGATGCACAAAGCAACAAACGTGGATGGGGCTAGGAGCATTTCAACAACAAACCCTAGCCAATATTCAGCACATCAGCCTAGCAGAAGCGTGTGATGACCCCGCGAAGGGGTGTAGCTATAGCCTGGTGCTCTCGCCACAAGCCAATGAAGAGGACAGCGAGCAAGATAGTAACCAGGAACGGAACAATGAACCATGGCAGGATAGGCAGCAAACGTTGACGCTACCCACCCGTAGCAAAGACCAAGCACGAGATTACCGCGAATCATTGTATATGCTGCTGGAGCAGGGTGAGCCATCCCCGCTTACCGTAGGGATGCAGGTAGCAATAACCAATAGCATGGGCGTGGTCTTTGGGCTTATCATGATGGGGTTTTCGAGTTTGCTCATCTACTTTGTGCTATTTCAACAGCGTATTTACCAGCGGGCTATGGTGCTCTATGGGGGAGATATAGAGTAAGGTTTGAAGCATGCGACTAATGAGCGGGACACTAATGAGCGGGACAATAATGAAGGCGGGCAAATTGACCCGCCTTCTCCCCTACACTCATGATACACCGAACACGTTAGTTAGTATGCAACCCAATGTATTGGTAGCGGTGGCTGGATTCGAACCAACGACCTTCGGGTTATGAGCCCGACGAGCTACCACTGCTCCACACCGCGCCACTAGATATATTCTACCATGCTCCGGTTGTCTATGCAAATGGCTTTTTAACGATTTCTTCACTTGCGCGGTTTACCCGATATGCGTAGAATACAAATGTCTATGATGATATGTTCTATTTCTTCCAAGAGATAATGACTATGAAGAACAACAAGGAGGTTACATGCCGGCGCTGTGGCACAACCCTAGCACTGGCAATGGATACCGAAGGCATCGGGTTTATCGTACACAGTCCTACCCAAACAGATTTTGCCATTCACATAGTCCCCCACGGACGGACGAGCATACGCTGTTCGCGGTGCGGTGCCATACGGGAATGGTACCCCCCGCACCGGACAAAGGGGAGCAAAAAGACCAAAGTCCACACCGACCATCAACCAGTACCAACACAACAATCACCCCCAGGACAGCATGGCATAGAAAAGGAGTAGCTCATCGAACGAACGAACGAACGAACGAACGAACGAACGAACGAACGAACGAACGAACGAACGA
>CAYPHM010000203.1:2720-5352 GCA_964410555.1 uncultured Chloroflexaceae bacterium
AAGGAGGAACAAGATTTCGCAAGTGCGACCAAAACAGGATGAATAATAGGATAAGCAGGGGAAATTTCCCCCCATTGCACGAGAGATGAGCGCCTCGACTGATAAACAGTCGGGGCGTTTTCTCTTTGGTTTAGTGAAGTACAGCCGAAGAAATAAGGACATAGAATCATGTGGACTACGTATAGAGTCAAGGACAGAAAGGAGCTACCGATGGAGCCAATACCTCTCCAAAGCATCGTTATCTATGGACTTGGTTTGCTACCGTTGGTTATCGTAATGATCGTCTTGCTCGTTATCTTGCTATACAACGTAGGTATGCGAAACGTTTCGCCATCTCGCCCCCACCCATCGTTGCCCATGCAACAGGGGCAAGAGCAACGTCAAGGGCAAGGCGAAGGGCAAGGCAAAACCGAATTGAGTACCAGCACCATGCTGGTCACGATAGAGCAGCGATTGGCAGCCCTAGAGCGGCAGGGAGACCGTGAGCACGAAACGCTAATGCTTATGCTTGATCGGCTCACGAGCCGCACCCGCACCCAACAACGCAAAAGCCCCCGTGAGGATTAGCCGGGGTATAGCCTAGTTGGGGAAGGTTATAGAGAAGTTTTTAATTCTATCCAAATAAGGGCAGGACAATCGGGGAATATTGTCCCCCCTTAGTAGTTTAAGGAGAAGCTACAGCTATGGATACCCAACCTATCATTCGGCATATATGGGAACGACAAGAACAAGAGAGTGCAGCAGCCTATGCCCTAGCCAAAACCTACTTTGAGCTAGGCGAAACCCGATCTCTCGCCGAAACCGCCAGAATTGTCGGCAAAAGCTCTAGCCACCTAGCACGCTTGGCAAAGCAGCACGCTTGGAAAGAACGGGCTAAAGGCTACGATTACTACTGTGATCAGATTTATGCCCATCAGCGCGAAAAGGTATTGCAAACCAATGCGGAGCAAGAATCGCAGCAGTGGGTGCAACGGCGCTATGAGCAACAGGAGCGCATGTGGCATGTGAGTGAGAAACTCTTGGCACGGGCGCAGGAGATGCTTACCACACCGCTTGATGATGTACGCTGGTCATTGCGCGATGCAGCAACGATGACCAATATGGCAATACGCTTGTCCAAGCACCTAGCAGACGACACGCAAGCCGTGGCGAATGGCAGCAATGGCGGGAATGTTGGCAATACTGGCGATGTCCAGATTACCGTCAAGTATGTGGATTAGGTAGGGAATACGCTGGTTATTGGGGAAAGGGAACACCAGACCCTTTCCCCATAATCATGAAAGGACTACAACGGCTATGCGAAAAGCCCCAAATCATAGGGAACTCCCAAGGACTATCACCCTCACGCTCCCCCGCCTACACCCCGCCCAACAACACATTGTCGCCCAAGCCCAACGGTTCAACGTCATTTGTGCCGGGCGGCGCATCGGCAAGACGGTACTTGGCATAGACCGCCTGGTGCAACCTGCGCTTGATGGCTCGCCAGTTGCATGGATGTCGCCCACCTACCGTATGCTCACTGAAGTATGGCGCACAGTACGTGAAACGATGGCACCTGTGACCCAGGCAACTTCTGAACAGCAACATCGGCTAGAATTGCTCACCGGTGGGGTTATTGAGATGTGGTCACTGGAAAAAGCCGATGTCATCCGTGGGCGAAAGTACAAACGGGTCATCATTGACGAGGCAGCAATGGTACGTCACCTAGAGATGGCGTGGCAGCAGGTCATACGCCCCACTTTGACCGATATGCAAGGCGATGTATGGATGCTCTCTACGCCGAAAGGACGCAATTTTTTCTGGGAGTGTTTTCAGCGGGGGCAGGAGCAGCAGGGGGAATGGCGTTCGTGGCAGATGCCCACCCACCACAACCCCCACATCCCCCCATCTGAGCTAAAAGCCATGCGCCAAGAACTGCCGGAGCAAGTCTACCGTCAAGAGATAGAAGCCCAGTTTCTCGATATGAGCGGCGGGGTCTTTCGGCGGGTGCTGGAAGCTGCCACAGGGGAGGCGCAGGATACTGCTCAACCTGGGCAGCAGTATGTGATGGGAATAGATTGGGCACGAGCAGGCGATTTTACCTGCTTTGTCGTGATGAACTGCACGACCCGTACAATGGTCTACCTAGATCGCTTTACCGACACCGATTTTGCTGTGCAGATGTCCCGTCTCCACGCCCTCTATAAGCGGTTTCACCCCACGCTCATTCTAGCAGAGCAAAATAGTTTGGGGCTGCCGCTTGTTGAGCAGTTAGCATGTGATGGGCTACCTATTCAAGGGATGAACACAACCAATGCATCCAAAGCCACTTGGATTGACGCGCTGGTTTTGGCATTTGAGCAAGGGGATATAGCCATTCTGTCCCACCCAGTGCTGCTTGGCGAACTGATGGCATTTGAGGCAGAACGGCTCGCCGGCGGACGGATACGCTATGCAGCACCGCCGGGGCAGCACGACGACACGGTGATGGCGTTGGCATTGGCGTGGCAGGGGTGCGTTAGGGGGGATACCTCGCTGTTGTGCTGGTGATACCACACCCCCTGCCCCCGCTCCCATCCCAGGGCGAGGGGGAGCCACCACCTGCCCGGTTCCCCTTCTCCCGCGTAGTGGGGGAAGGGGCTAGGGGATGGGG
>CAYPHM010000204.1:0-5313 GCA_964410555.1 uncultured Chloroflexaceae bacterium
CCCCCATCCCCTAGCCCCTTCCCCCACCGAGGGGAGAAGGGGAACCGTGCAGGTGTTCCTCCCCCTCGCCCTGGAATGGGAGCGGGGGCAAGGGGAGAGGGTTGTTTGTCCCCCCATCCCCTAGCCCCTTCCCCCACCGAGGGGAGAAGGGGAACCGCGGCAGGTGTCGCCCTTTATGGGAGCGGGGGCAAGGGGAGAGGGTAGAAACCGGGACTATAACCATCTATCGCATCAGCTTCAACGCAACAAGAACCCGCTCATACTCCTGCTCTGCATCCGTAAGCAACTCGGCTGCCCCCACAAGATGTCCCTCACGCCCTATCATCTCCAACGTGCGCGAAATGTTCGCCAGGGCTTGTGCCCCAAGTTGAGCACTGCTGGACTTTTGGCTATGGGCTAACCGTTGGAGTTCATAGCTATTGCCCTGATCTATTGCCTCCCGCATCTTCAAGATATTCTTTGACGTATCACTAACAAAGAGTTCCAGAAATTCATAGATAATCTCCTGGTCATCCGCACAGACCAGCATACAAAACTGCTCGTATATCTCGTTATCCAACGTTGGTATATCTTTGGATAACTCCTGTTCCTGCCCAAACCATTCATCCCGAAACTTCTCTGTTGGGGAAGGTTCTTTGGTAACTGGCACCCGAAGCAGGGCTTGGGCTAATTCCTCAATATTGATTGGCTTACTCACATAGGCATCCATCCCCGATGCTAGACACTGTTCACGGTCTCCTTCCATCACATGAGCGGTCATCGCAATGATCCAGGGTTGCCGATTTTCTGGGAGTTTCTGGCGTATGTGCTGAGTTGCTTCCATCCCGTCCATCTCTGGCATTTGTACGTCCATCAGGACAACATCATATGCTTGACGTTCAAGCGTTGCTACAACCTCCTCGCCATTCGCCACCACATCCGCCCGATAGCCCATACGCTCAAGAAATCGCGTGGCAACCTTCTGGTTGACTACATTGTCCTCCGCCAGCAAGATACGCAACGGATGCTCTGCCGCAATTTGCGAAATAGACAACGATGATTCCGCTTCCCAGACATTGGAACTCTGCTGCGTAAAGACCTCTATGAGTACCCGATAAAGTTGGGATGGTTTGATAGGCAACGACAGAATGGCTAGGTGTTCAAGGTCAGTATGCTGCAACTCCTTGTCGCGGAGCCCAACGGGGAGATAGACCACAACAGGTAATGTTGCCCCTTTGGACATGTTGCGTATCTTTGCCGCCAGCGACAGCCCATCCAGCCGTCCCCATTGCATATCCAAAACAGCCACATCAAATGGAGGGGATTGCGCGAGGATATGCAGGGCTTCTTCGTAAGACTTGGCAATGGTAGGGTGCATATTCCAATAGGCAAGCGCATGCACAAGAATAACGCGGTTTGTCGCACTTTGATTGACCACCAGCACCCGTTTTTGGGAGAGAGAAGGTTGGTCGCGTTTCGTGTGGGCAAGTTGTGGTAGCTTTTTGCAAGCCACAGTATGTTCTGCGACAAGGGTAAAGTGGAACGTAGACCCCACGCCTAGCTCACTCTCTATCCACATCGTACCGCCCATCATCTCAACCAACCGTTTGCTGATAGCCAACCCAAGCCCTGTGCCACCATACTTACGAGTGGTAGAAGCATCCACTTGGCTAAACGACTGAAAAAGAAGTCGCTGATTCTCCTGTGAAATGCCAATGCCCGTATCACGGACGGCAAAGTGGATTGCATAGCACGTATGATCTTGAGCTGGTAATGATTCCCTCGCTTTTGCTGGTTCAATTTGCTTTGCCTTGACCGTTACGACAATCTCGCCGACTTCGGTAAACTTCACTGCATTACTGATGAGATTGACCAACACTTGCCGCAGCCGGGTAATATCTCCAATGATTACTTCTGGGAATGGCTCTTCTATGCTATAGGCAAGGTTGATCTGCTTTTCTGACGCACTACTGGCAAGCAAATCAAGGGCTTCTTCTATGCACGCTCGCAAATGGAGCGGTTGTTGCTCTAGGTCAAATTTGCCCGCGTCAATCTTGGAAAAGTCTAAAATATTGTTGATAATCGAGAGCAATGCCGTACCACTCGTGCGGGCAGTCTCCACAAAATCGCGCTGTTCGGTATTGAGCGGCGTATCCAAGAGCAGCGTGGTCATCCCAATAACTGCATTCAGCGGGGTGCGTATCTCATGGCTCATATTTGCCAAAAACTCTGACCTAGCCCGTGCTGCATCCTCTGCCGCTTGTCGCGCCTTGTGCAGTTCTTCTTCCGCCTGCTTGCGTTCGGTAATATCACGAGTAATGCCCTCTAGGGCTATGGCAATACCCTCTCCGTTGTAGATTGCCCATTGGCGTTGTTCTATCCATATTTCCCGTCCATCTTTGCGGATATAGCGCAGGATAAGCGGCTCATAGGTTTCCGTAATATTGTTGATAAACTCCTGTATCAACGGGCGACTCTCCGGGTGAACCGCCTGTACATGAGTCAAAGGATTGGCATAGTATTCTTCCGGGGTATAGCCAAAGATAGGGGTAATAGAGGGGCTAATGTATTCAAAGCCTCGTGGCTTTGGCTCCAGGCGAAAGCGAAAGATGATGTCTTGGGCATTTTCTGCCAACAAGCGAAACCGCTCTTCACTCTTGCGGAGGGCAGCTTCTGCCTGCTTATACTCGGTTATATCCTGCACTGCCCCATACACAAAGACCTCTTGGCTAACGGTATCATAGACAGTACGGACGTGATCCCGCAGCCAGGTCTCCTGCCCCTGTTTGGTCTTAATGCGATATTCTAGCACATAGAACGTATTATCAATTGATGGGGGAATAGTCTCTCGAATGGTTGCTAGGTCTTCTTGGTAAACGATACGGTTCCATACCCCCGGAGTTTGTACATCTTCTAGCGTATAGCCAGTGATACGCTCAAAAGCCCCACTGACCCATTCGGGTTTGATAGGCTGACCGGGGACGGTACGGGCAAAGTACACATAGTCGGTAATAATCTCCGAGATCATCCGATGGCGTTCTTCGCTCTGGGCAAGGGCTTGGTCTATACGTTGCCGTTCGGCTATCTCTGCCTGGAGAGTCGCATTGGTTGTGGTAAGTTCGGCGGTGCGTTCTTGTACCCGCTGCTCCAGCTCATCATGCGCGTGACGCAGGGCTTCTTCCGCTTGTTTGCGCTCGGTAATATCGAGGAATGCTAATTGAATAGCCAGTTTCCCCCGATATTGCGTCTGGACTACGGAGGCTTCTAGCCAACGAACTTCGCCATCCTTGCGAATAATCCGGTAGGTATAGTGAGCAGGGGCAGCTTTCCCATGCATCCGGTTGGTACTATATTCAACCAACCGGTCACGTTCATCAGAGTGCAAGATAGTCTCGTTAATCCCCTGCTTATCCAGCGCATACAGTTCTTCCATGCTATAGCCGGTAATCGTGCTGACCATATGGTTGACAAAGACAAACCCATCTTCGGTGATCAGCGATAGCCCTTGTAAAGAGTGTTCTACCAGCGTATAGTACGCCTCTTCTGCCTGCACCCGCTCGGTAATATCGCGCCCAACAGACTGTATCTCTACCATACGCTGCTCTTGGTCAAAGATCGCCCGGTTGGTCCACTGATACCAACGACTTTCCCCGTGAGGCATACGGGTATGAAATTCAAGCGTAGCGTAGGGGTGTGCATGGCTTAGGGTAGCAAGATGATCTTGTACCCGTTGGTGATCTTCTGACGGGATGAGGGTAAAGATATTGCTGCCAATAATCGCTTCTACCGGTAGCCCATTGATTTGGGCATAACGCTCATTGACAAACGTAATAGTCCCATCGGGGCGGTAGCGACAGATAAGCTCGGTTTGCTGTTCAACAATCGCCCGATAGCGTATCTCGCTTTGGCGCAGTTCTTCGGCAGCCCGCTTGTGTTCAGAGACATCAAACGCAGTACCCATCAAAGCATTTTTGCCCTTGAAGACGATAGGGATAAGCGTTAGGTCGAGCCAGAGTTCTTGCCCATACTTCGTAGTTATTTTACACTGTTGACGGGTGTATTCCTCCGAGATATGCTTTGGGTATTCTTCCCAAAATGAGCAGGTTTTCGAGGAAAGAATGTCCGGCATAGTCATGTCTTGCAATATCTCTCGTTGGTAGCCTATCATGGCTTCCGCAGCAGAATCCACATAGAGAAATCGCCCAATTTCATCAAGAATGAAGATCATCGCTCTTGATCGGCGGAGAGCTTCAATCATCCGGGCATGATCGCTTACATCACGCAGGGCTATAAGATACGCCGGCATTTCTTGCCATTCGGTTTCTATCAAGCGCATTTCTGTTAGGATAGGGGACTGTTGTCCCTGGGGAAAGACATCGAGTTCTGTTACCTCACCAACCAGAATGGGTAGCCCCAACATTTCACCTTGTAATTCTTCCGTTTTCCTCCCAAGCAGCGTTTCTGCAGCAGGGTTGCAAAAATGGACAATGCCTTCTTTGCCAACACAGACAATGGCATCTGTACTTTGTTCAACAAGAATATCAAAACGGGATTCGCTTGCTTGGAGTTTTTTAGAAAGTCTCTCTATCGTTTGCATAGCTTGCTCTCTTAACGTGTGTATTTTTATACAGCTGGTGTTTTCAGGTAAAGGTGTTTTCTGCTCCCAGTGGTAGATGAAGGCTGTCGGGGGAGTATGCGTAGAAAAGCGGACCTCTCCTTCCACGACTCATGCTACCACAAGAGAACACGGATATGGTAGAGATTTAGGTTGTAATTCCCGCGTAAATTGCGCGTAATGTGCGGCAGATTACCTACTAAAAGGCAAATTTTGGCATATATGCAAGATTACATGGATAAAGAGGATGTTTAGATTATAAAAGGTGGAGATAAAGTGCATACACTATGCTTGTGGGGCAAAAGATCAGCGGGGGCAAACACAGCAGGGAGAGGAAAAACCGACCTCGACTGGGATCGAACCAGCAACCTTCGGCTCCGGAGGCCGACGCTCTATCCAATTGAGCTACGAGGTCTCATACCAAAAAGTATACCCCATACCCCCGGCAGTGTCAATTTGGTCTGAGTATGGGTGTGGCTACGTCAAAGTCGCACAATCAAAGAAATTTTGCCCTTCTTGTCCACCCTTTCCCCCTGCCCCCGCTCCCACTAAAAGGACGACAACCCGCTCCCCCTGCCCCCTCTCCCATAAAGGGCGAGGGGGAGGGGAACACCTGAGCGGTTCCCCTTCTCCCGCGTAGTGGGGGAAGGGGTTAGGGGATGGGGGGCTGCCGGTTCCCCTTCTCCCGCGTAGTGGGGGAAGGGGTTAGGGGATGGGGG
>CAYPHM010000205.1:0-5034 GCA_964410555.1 uncultured Chloroflexaceae bacterium
GTTGTGCGGTTCCCCTTCTCCCCGTGGTGGGGGAAGGGGCTAGGGGATGGGGGGAGTCGGTTCCCCTTCTCCCCGCGGTGGGGGAAGGGGCTAGGGGATGGGGGTTGTGCGGTTCCCCTTCTCCCCGTGGTGGGGGAAGGGGCTAGGGGATGGGGGGAAAAACAACCCTCTCTCCCTAAATCCCCCCAGAACTACCCCTGAACATGGTACAATGAGCAATGGTAATCTACAGCTAAGGATACACTATTTCTCTGAAGGTTTTAACGCATGCAACAGGAAGCATCTTTCCCTTCCCATTCAGGGACAACACTCGTTACCCGCTTAACAAATGTTGCCAAGAGCCGCTTTGTTCCCATCTTCTGGCTCCTCCTCATTCTCATGATGGCAGGATGGTTTCGCTTTACCGGGCTAGACTGGGACGAGGAAAAACACCTCCACCCCGATGAGCGGTTCCTCACGATGGTTACTGCCGCTATGGAGTGGCCCGAGTCTTTCGATAACTACTTTGACCCCTTACAATCAGAACTTAGCCCCTACAGAAACGACCCCGAAGTTTGGTATGTCTATGGCACATTGCCCATTATGATAACCAAATGGGTATCTACCGTTGTCGAGATGGAAGGGTACGACAAGGTATACCTCGTTGGGCGAGCCTTATCTGGTATCCTTGACCTGGGATGTATCCTCTTCATCTTCCTAATAGGACAACGGCTCTATGACGACAAGGTAGGGTTGCTCGGCGCAGGACTCTATGCCCTAGCCGTTCATCCTATCCAGCTGTCCCACTTCTACGCGGTAGATACCTTCGCCAACTTTTTTGTCGTCATGACAATATATTGGGCGGTGCGTGCCAGCGAAAAGGGCAACTGGTGGTTTTACGTGCTGATGGGCATAAGCCTGGGAGCGGGGATGGCTTCCAAACTCAGCGTTGTGACGCTTGGTGTGGTCGTCCTATTGGCAGGCTTGCTCGACTTTGCCCGCTTTTACCGCCGCACAGCAGACGTGCATAGCTCCCTAGAGCATCTCTTGGCACGTTGGGCTACCGTTGGCATCCTCTTGCTAGTGGTCTTTCGTGTCCTGCAACCTATCGCCTTTGAGGGACCGTCATTCTTTAACTTTCGCTTTTCCGAAATATGGCTTGATGACATAGACCAGATGAAAAAGATGGTTGAGGGAGTGTATGATATTCCCCCGTTTGTCCAATGGGCATACCGGGACACCTTCATGTTTCCCTTACGAAATATCGTCCTGTGGGGGCTAGGGATACCGCTTGGTTTGGCGGCATGGGGGGGATGGTTGCTTGGCGGCTACCACATCCTACGCCACCGCAACACTGCCCATCTGCTGCCTGTAGCATACATCGGGGTGACGTTTGTCTATCATAGCCTCCAATGGGTCAAGTATATGCGCTACTTTATGCCCATCTACCCCCTACTGGCGCTCATGGCAGGCTACCTCATTATGTGGCTATGGCGGCAAGCGTGGCAGCCACACGACCAACTAGCCCAACCAGCGCAACGTTCCCCACGCCAGCAGGTGTGGCAACGTTTCCTAAAGGGAGCGGCAGTGCTGCTTGCCATTGTTGTACCAGTAGGAACGTTGCTCTATACGCTGGCGTTCACCTCGATCTACTCCCGCCCCGTCTCGCGCATTACTGCATCCCGCTGGATGTACGAGCACATCCCGCAAGGGTCAGTTATTGCCAATGAGCATTGGGATGATGATCTGCCGCTGCGGGTGGATGGCAAAGATGGCTACCGTGATTGGTATAGTTCAGTCGAGATCAAAAACTATGACCACTATTCCCCCGAAAAGGTAGACTCGCTGGTCAATAGCCTAACAGAAGCAGACTATGTTAGTCTTTCTAGCAACCGCTTGTATGATTCCGTCACACGACTACCCCAACGCTACCCCATAGCAACCCGCTACTACCAACTGCTCTTTGCAGAAGAGCTTGGCTTTGAAAAGGTCGCTGAATTTACCTCATACCCGCAACTGTTTGGACTAGAGCTACCCGACCAGAGCGCAGATGAGTCTTTCACCGTCTATGACCATCCAAAGGTGATGATCTTCAAAAAGACGGAGGTCTTTGACCCAGAGAAGGTGCGCCAACTGTTGACCTCAGATATAGACTGGTATACCTACTTTCACACGACCCCGCGCAAGATGACGCTGGCTCCGCATGGCATCATGTTTGGCCAAGAAGACCGCCAACTCTACCAGCAGTATGGCACATGGTCACAGATGTTTACCCCTGAAAATTTGGCAAACCGTGTGCCATTGCTTGTCTGGGCATTGGCAATACAACTACTTGGAGTGTTGACTTTCCCGCTGGTGTGGGGGGTCTTTCATCGCTTGGAAGACCGCGGCTATATCTTTGCCAAAGCGATAGGCTTACTGCTTGTCGGTTGGATTACATGGCTATTGGCAAGTTGGCGGGTGATGCTCTTCACCCGTACTACCTTACTCTTGGCACTACTCCTCGTGGTGATTGCTTCCGTGATAGTCGTTGCGTTGCGCTACCGAGAGATTGGTTCTTTCCTGCGCCATCGCTGGCGGTTGTTGCTCTTGCAAGAGGGGGTATTCTGGCTCTTCTTTGCGCTGTTTGCCTTCCTACGCTGGCATAATCCCGATATTGGCTCTGCCTATGAATCACGAGCGAGCTTTGACTACCTCGCCACGCTCAACGCTATGATAAAGACCCCCTACTTTCCTGCCTACGACCCCTGGTATGCTGGTGGTTTCCTGAATGGCTCCTACTTTGGATTGGTGTTGGTAGCGGTATTAGTCAAACTCACCGGTATCTTGCCAGAAGTGGCGTACAATCTTGCCCTGCCCACATGGGCAGCATTAGCTGTTGGGGGCATATGGAGCGTGGCGTTTCATCTGGCGCAGGGATGGCGCGAGACGTGGTATGCAGCAAAGCCCAAACTCCAAGCGGAAGGCAGTTTAAGCGGGGCATTGTTAGCCGGGGGATTGGCGGTGCTTTTCGTCATGCTCTTTGGCAACCTCAACTTAGTACACTTTTTGCTCAACTTAGAAGGCAGCCTTGACTTTAACAAGTACCTAGAAGTGACGCGCATCATCCCGAAGGTGCCTAGTGAGCCGGAACTTATCACCACATTTCCCTTTTTCGCCTTTATCCACGGGGAACTCCAAGCCCACATCCTAGCCTTACCCTACCTGTTATTGGTCATGATGCTGGCAGTCCATACCATACGTGTTCCTATGCCATCGTCTAACAACCCTGCTACAGATATGGAGCACGAAGGTGAAACCACCAAACAGTCGCATCCCTGGTATGCTCAGTTGCGCCGTCTGTTGCCCCAAGTAGCAAATGAAGCCATCGTGTTAGTGCCACTGGCACTGGCTACCGGTGCGCTTGCGCTGCTCAACCATGTAGACTGGTTTGTTGGGGTCGTCTTGGTTGTGGCAGCATTGGCTATTCGCCTCTATCACCAGCGCGAGCAAGAACAGGCTACCTTATTCACCCAATACCGCCAAAAGCGGCATACAGGGCAGCGATCATGGAGCCTAGCAACTTTGCCTGTGCCAGCTCGGTTGCGTTGGCAATCGCGCCCCATATCCCCCCCATCCGATGGTGAGTCGCGGCGATGGAATGCCCCCACGCCTGATGTGGTAGCCCTGATGCTAAGTCTGCTTTGGCGCGTCATTGTGGTAGTAGGGCTTGGAAAACTGTTGTTTTATCCCTTCCACGCCACCTATGCCCCGCTGATAGATGGAATACAGCGGTGGGAAGGCGAGCATGTCCCCCTATCGGCATTTTTGGTCATCAATGGCTTTTTCCTGTTTATTCTCGGAACCTTTCTTGTTCAGGAGATATGGCAGCCAAGACAAAATGCTCTTGTGCGTTTGCTGCGGATGTTCTGGCGATACTGGCAACGTATCCCGCGGGTGTGGCAGCGATATGAAGCATTAGTACAACCGGGGGTATGGTTTGAGCTAGGACTCTATGCCGTACTCTTCCCCGTTGCCCTGATCATCCTATTGGTACTCTTCAAACTCTGGACCATTGCGGCAGTCGCACTCATACTGCTGGTGACGGTTCTGTTGCTTGTGCGTCCCTTTGCCACCCCACAGCGACAATTCACGCTAGGGCTTATTGCGCTTGGCTGTGGGATTATGCTCTTTTCAGAGGTGGCAATGTACAAAGAATTTGAGGCGTTTATCAAAGACCCCTACCGTCAATTGACCATCTTTATCAGCTATTTTCAGGTATGGGTTATCTGGGGCATTGCTTCGGCGGTGGCATTGATGGTATTGATAGAGCGGTTGCCAGTCTTCTTCAGTGCCATAGAACGCGGCGGTGTCCAGTCTGCAATAGAACGGTTGCCAGTAGTCTCGTGGCTTGTAGCGCAGGTGTGGTGGTTGTTGCTGATAGTGTTGGTAGTAGCTTCGCTCCACTACCCCCTCTTTGGGACGGTTAATCTGCTGCAAAAGCAAGCAACCACTGAGCAGAAGCCAACGTTTGATAGTATGGCGTATATGCAGCAAGAACGCTATACCCATTTTGGGTTTGATTTCTCTCTGCAACCAGACTATGAGGCTATTCGCTGGATGCGGGAGCATATCCCTGGCTCGCCCATCATTGCCGAGGCGACCCATCCTCAAGAGACGTGGGCGGGGCGGGTGTCGGTGTATACCGGCTTGCCCGTCATTGTTGGTTGGCGTGATGCGGTGCAGTATCGGCGTTCGCTGTTGCCAGGCAATAGGGTAGATGATCGCCAGCGCGATCTTGAGGCAATCTATCTGGATGCAGACCCGGATGTAGCCCGGAGTTTGCTCAAGAAACACGCTGTTTCCTATGTGTACGTTGGTCCATTAGAGCGACAAGTTTTTCGTGGCGTGGGGGTTGAAAAATTTAGCACGTATGCAGGAGAGTATTGGGACCTGGTGTATGAAAATGCAGCGGTTCAGATATACCGCGTGTTGGATGATGGGTAGTTTCCCCCTTGTCCCCGCTACCTGCCCGGTTCCCCTTCTCCCCTCGGTGGGGGAAGGGGCTAGGGGATG
>CAYPHM010000206.1:0-4934 GCA_964410555.1 uncultured Chloroflexaceae bacterium
AGCCGGATTGCAAGTGGGACGCGAGGAAGGGCGCGAGGAAGGGCGCGAGGAAGGATTGCAGGTAGGACGCAAGGAAGGATTGCAGGTAGGACGCGAGCAAGGATTAGAGCAAGGATTAGAGCAAGGCAAACGCCAGGGGTTGCACACAGCCATCGAGCTAGGGGTCAAACTGCGCTTTGGCACCAGCGAACCATCCCAGACCCAAGCCTTGCTCAAGCACATACAAACCATCACGAATATCGCAGTGTTGGAACAGCTTGTCCACGCGCTGGAGACTGCGAAAAGCCTGGATGACCTCCGGGTGTTGTGCCAGCAGCATTTGCCATCTGACGACCAGACAACCCCATCGGCGTAAATAGTAACGGTTGATTGTAAAATAAGCATAGGAAATGGTTAGACACGACGAACTCGTAATAACGTAAGATGAAAGGAAATACCAAAGTAATGAGAGAGCCACGGAAGAAACCGTTTATCCAAAAGGTCAAGCAATTTCTCTTGACAACAACTATAGGAACACCCCTCACCGCCGCCGCTGGCTGGATTGCCTACAGCCACCTCTTCATATCCCACAAGATGGCATTGCCGCCAGCGGTATCCGGCGAACGTAAAACTACCAGCAACCGGGCTGGTCCCTTGAGCTACTATGTCGCAGGAGATAAAGCCAATCCCCCCCTGCTGCTCATCCACAGCGTCAATGCCGCAGCATCGAGCTATGAGATGCGTCCTATCTTTGAACACTATCGCCAAACCCGCCGTGTCTATTCGCTTGACCTACCGGGCTATGGTTTCTCGGATCGTTCAGACCGCAACTATACGCCACGGCTTTTCACCGATGCGGTGATTGATATGCTTGACGTGATAGCCGCAGACACTGGTGTACAGAAGATTGATGCTATGGCTCTGTCGCTTGGGTCAGAGTTTCTCTGCCGTGCTGCCAGCGAACACCCGGACCGTTTTCGTACCCTTGCGCTTATCTCCCCCACGGGACTACGCAGCAAAGACCCACGGTTTTACGAATCGCCTGGCAGCACTCGTGGCAACCCGAAGATGCTGCAAATCTTCTCTTTCTCTTTATGGAATCGTTCACTTTTTGACCTACTGAGTACGCGGACAGTACAACATTACTTTTTGCGGCGAGTCTTTAGCCCCTACGTACCGGTAGACTCTGGTCTACTGGAATATGACTACCTCACGGTCCACCAGCCGGGGGCATGGTACGCGCCCTATACGTTCGTTTCCGGATTGCTCTTCAGTGCAGACATAGACCGGGTGTATGATGCAGTCAAGGTTCCCGTGTGGGTCGCCTATGGCACCTTTGGTCAATTTAGTGATATAGACCCGCACAAAGCTCGCGCCCGCGGTAATTGGATAACCAGAGCTTATCCTACTGGCGGTATGCCCCATTTTGAAGACCCTGAACAGTTCTTTCACGGGTATGAAGAATTTTTGGTAGATGCTGCAGACCGCGTGGAGCAAGGGGAGCAGGTATGACGTTGACCCTTCAACTTGTGGATACCCATGCCCACCTGCATTGCTCTCATTTTGACCAAGACCGCGAATGGGTAATGGAGCAGGCAACACAGGCAGGGGTAACACGGATTGTTGAGGTGGGCTATGATGTTGGTTCTAGTCGTGCTGCATGCTCGCTGGCAGAGCAGCACAAGGGGGTGTATGCGGTAGTGGGAGTTCAGCCAAACCATGCCCATGAAGCTGCCCCCAATTGGCTAGAGCAGATACACACGCTCGCAGAACACCCATCAGTTGTTGCCATTGGGGAGATAGGGCTAGACTACTACCGCGATTTTTCCCCGCGTAATCTCCAGGCACAGGTGTTTATTGACCAATTACGCTTGGCACACGAGCGCAATTTGCCGGTGGTTATTCATACCCGCGAGGCTGGCGAGGATACGTTACAGATTTTGCGTACCCATGCCCAGGGGCAACGGGGTATTATGCACTCTTTCTCTGGCAATTGGGAATTTGCAAAGGCTTGTTTAGACATAGGCTTTTTGCTTTCTTTCTCTGGTCCAGTGACCTTTGCAAAGGCAAAAGACTTGCATACTGTGGCGCGACGTGTGCCATTAGATTCCCTACTGATAGAGACAGATAGCCCCTACCTATCGCCGCATCCTTTCCGTGGCAAGCGCAATGAGCCAGCACGGGTGCGGTTGGTAGCAGAGCACATCGCTGAGCTACGCGGTATATCGCTTGAAGAGGTAGCAGAAGCGGTGTGGGAGAATGCCAAGCGCATTTTCAAATGGTAGCAATATAACAAAAGGTACATGTGCATGAAGAAGGGGGAAACACCATGGTGTTTCCCCCTTCTTCATTAACCAAGCACATCAATGTACCCAGTATCTGCTACAACAATGAGCGGTACAACTCCAATGTCTGTAATGCAATCGTATCCCAGTTAAATTGCTCTTCAGCTCGTTTTCGCCCCTGAATACCAAAGCGCGTCTGTTTTTCCTTGTCCAATACCACATCATTGATAGCTGCGGCTAGATCACGGGCATACTGCTCTGGGTCTACCGGGTCAAACGTCCCTTCTTTCAACTCTAAATCAACCAATACGCCGGTCTCATCAGGGACAACCACCTCTGGGATGCCCCCAATAGCTGAAGCAACCACAGCGGTTTCACACGCCATCGCCTCAAGGTTGATAATACCAAACGGCTCATATACCGATGGACAACAAAAAGCTGCTGCATGCGAATAGAGCGGGATAACTTCCTCACGCGGGAGCATCTGCTGTATCCATATAATGCCTTGACGCTCTGCTCTCACCCGCTCGACTCCCTCAGTCATTTCGCGTCCTATCTGCTTGGTATCAGGCGCACCAGCACAAAGCACCACTTGAATAGTAGGGTCTATATGCGAAATAGCCTGGACAAGATGGATGATTCCCTTTTGGCGGGTAATTCTGCCAACAAAAAGGACGTAAGGACGAGTTGGGTCTATACCATATTTTTCCAAAAGATCATGGTTATACTGTTTCTGGTACTGTTCAAGGTCAATGCCATTGTAAATAACATGCACTCGTTCGGGCGGCACCGAAAAAAGCCGCAAAACATCTTTGCGCGTTTCCTGGGAAACGGCAATTACTGCATCGGCATGCTCAATAGCGGTTTTTTCCATCCATGTACTAAGGTGATACCCTGCCCCTAACTGTTCAACTTTCCAGGGACGTAAGGGTTCAAGCGAATGAGTTGTAAGCACATACGGGATGTCCCACAATTTGCTGGCGAGAAATCCCGCCATATCAGTATACCAAGTATGACAGTGAGCAATGTTGGCATCATGCGTATCTTTTGCCATTGCTAAACTGCGGGAAAATGCGCCAAGTGCCCCAACAAAACGCGAATCGGTATTGCGTTTCATTTCTTCCCATGCTTGATAACCTTTTACTTGGATGTGGTCTTGCTGCACATCTTGGTTGCCAAAACAACGTATTTCAACGGGGATGTGGTGAGCAAGGGCTTTGCTCAAATATTCAACGTGGACACCTGCGCCTCCATAGACATTCGGGGGGTACTCGTTGGTGAATAAGATAGCTTTCATACTGCATCCTCTCCAATTGATAGAGCGGCTCAGGAGGATATCGTAACAAAAGTATACCATACTTCGCAAGCAATCACGAATTTGATAGGGCTAGGGGGCTAGGGGGCTAAGAGACGATTCAAAAAATAATGAGGTTGGTGCCTAAGTCAACAAAACTCCTGTTCCGCTTAGCAGGGGTTGTTGGTATTGTATTATGTTTAAAGTGCGTTATTTGGCTTTACAGTCAGGTGTGGGGTGTCTGATGGGGCTCGAACCCACAACCCCCTGATCCACAGTCAGGTGCTCTGCCATTGAGCTACAGACACCACAAAAAGAGCCTTCGCTACCTAGCAATGAGTATAGCATGAGCATAGACCACTGTCAACTGTAGAAATAGCAGATTATGCATGGATATGGCAGGGTGTTTCCCCACGCCAGGGCAAGGGGGAGTCGAATATATCCAACCGTAGGGGCGCACGGATGTGCGCCCCTTGCACCCGCACACACCACACGAGGGAGAGCAGATAGCAGCTACAACGTTGCCATGCCCCCCCCTCTGCACAGCTATTCTGTGACTGTCACAAAGGCATATTCTTCATAGCTATTGCCATCGAAATCCTCTGCGATAAATCCAACGAGGTACTCCCCTGATGGAGCTATAACCTCTTCCCAAGTAAAGGAACCATCGCCAAAGGTCAGAGTATCGCCTTCTTCATAGACATACTCTTCATCCTCGCCGTCTTCCCCTGTTTCGATCCATTCCAGCAACGTTGTGAAGGTATCGCCAAGGTTCGGGACAATCTGACGTGGCGCACCTGTGCCATCCACATTGCTAAACACCAAGACCTTCACTAATGTTCCCTCACCATCAAACATCAATTCCGCATACCGCTGTTCATCGCTACCAGCAAAGGTATAGATACCCTCGGTAGTATACATCGTGTCTTCTGCCGTCAAATCAAAGGTATCAGGGACAAGCAAGGCAAAGGTTGAGGTAGTGCCATCGCTAATCTCATAGATAACCGGCTCCCATGCATACTCTAGGATAAGCCCCTCATCCCCCCAGTCAGGATAATAGACCCCTCCTATCTCGATAGTTTCGCCAATATCTACATAGTCCATATCTACCGAGAGATAGGAGTCGGATTCTTCGTCATAGTAGGCAACGTAGCTATAGATATAGCTTATCTGCTCGCTGGTGATGTCGGTCTCAATCGTGATGGTATCTTCGGGGCCTACCACATCAGTTGAAAGCAGGAGCGGGGTCATAAACAGCTCACTACGAGGGAGAAGGGAGTCGGAGGTGTTCCCCCTCGCCCTCTTATGGGAGAGGGTGGAGGGGGAGAGGGTGGAGGGGGAGAGGGGGATGGGGGAGAGGGTGTCGGAGGGGGGGG
>CAYPHM010000207.1:0-4707 GCA_964410555.1 uncultured Chloroflexaceae bacterium
GGGGGGGCGCGGTGGGACGCGGGGCAGGGGGATGGGGGGATGCGCGAACTTTGACGTAGCCCACCCCCTATAGCAACATACCTTGCATGTAACTTAACTATACGCTATACTAGCAAGAACAATGGTACCCATGAGATGATCTCACTATTTTGGTCTTATTCCTATGCATGTGCTTGTATGTACGACGATTATTGCTCTGTTCCTTATCGCTGGATTTATCAGAGAGTACCTGCGGCTCCGTTCTATGCCGCATCTTGCCCCCTCAGATACCCAACGAGAAACAGCCCTCGTTTCTATCCTGATACCGGCACGCAATGAGGAGCGGAATATATCCCGCTTGCTTGATGGAGCCTTGCAACAAACCTACCCCCTCTGCGAGATTATCGTTGTTGACGATGGCTCTACAGATGCCACATCAGACATTTTAGCAGCATATGCTGCCAAACATACCCGTGTGCGAGTGCGTCAGAGTACCCTCCTCCCGGTTGGCTGGACCGGCAAAAGCTATGCTTGTCAACAGGCGGCGGCGATGGCTCAGGGAGAGTGGTTGTTGTTTCTCGATGCAGATACTGTCCCCCAACCCGGATTGGTCTCTGCTCTCATTACCCACGCCCAACGCAACCATATGCACATGGTCAGCATCTTTCCCGCAATAGAGCTAGGCAGCTTTTGGGAACGAATCATCCTGCCGCCCTTCTATACGCTGCTGCATGCCATCTTCCCTTTTGAACGGCTGAATGCCCCCCACACGTCCCCCGATGAAGTGCTCGCCAATGGGCAGTGTATTTTGGTACAGCGCGAAGCCTACGATATAGTCGGTGGGCATGGGGCAGTGCGTGGTGAAGTACTTGACGATGTGATGTTGGCACGGGTATTGCGATGGGCTGGCTTTCACACTGGTGCGGCACTAGGGTTGCAAGAGTTGCGGGTTCGGATGTATACCAATGGGCACGAGGTCGTTGAAGGATTGACGAAAAATGCCGCAGCAGGGTTTGCGAGTGGGGGACACCATGCAGTACGTGAAGGGGGTATCCAATTTGCGCTGGCACTCTTGCCTATTTGCCTACTGTTGGTAGGGGTATTGCTGATGCAAGGGATACCCAAGCATATCGCTTGGATAGTGTTTGGTGAGGCGGTGTTAGTCCTCAGTGTTGCGGGGAGTTTTTGGGGAATGTTGCTCCACCGTCGCTACCAACTTTCGCCGTGGTATGCTTTCCTCTGGTCATTTGGTCTTGTCTGCTATGGTTGTATCGCGCTGCGGGGCTGGTGGCAGGTGCAAACAGGACGTGGCGTTATCTGGAAAGGACGGACATATGCAGGAACATAATCGCCCATACAATGCTACCCAAAGACGACCCATGTTGTCGTATGATGAGCTTGAACAACCGATGAGTCCGCGAGAAGCCACAAGTCTTATGGGCAAGCTCAAACAGCTTAGACCGGCTTTTCGCCAACTGAACAAGTATATTGAACGGTCATTTCCCAATACGGCAGATGATATAGCCCATCGCTTGATAGCCATTACGCCGCGTGTGCTAACGATAAGCTACGTCGTGTTGGTGTTGGGCGTTATTGCCTCACAACTACGCCTTATTTGGCAAGACGGGTATATGTGGGGGATAGCGACCCTTGCTGTGGCGATGGTGGGAGTTTTCCTATGGATTGCCTCATCTGCTATTCTGGTGCTGCCTGATATGTCCGACGAGACCCGTGCTGCGCTCCGGCGGACAATGTGGCTCCAATCTAGTGCGCTGGTGGTAGCCTTGGGAACTTTTCTGTATTTCCTGGGGATGGTCATGGCTTGGTGGTGAGGGGGCAATCTTACGCGCTTTTGTATTCCCTGCTCCCGCTCTGCCCCCGCTTCCATACATCTGCTCGTTACTACTCGCGGCTCGAATAGGGCGAGGGGGAACCCCTCTGCCTAGTCTTTTGTCTCTCCGGTCAACCCCCATCCCCTGCCTTTCCCCCGCAAGCGGGAGAAGGGAGACCGGACGGCTCCCCCTTGCCCTCTGGGGAGAGGGAAATACAAAACACGAATTTGCCCGTCAAACCTACCCCTGAAAGCTAGGGGGTGGGGGGCTGCCCGATGTTCGTTCTCCCTTACGCACGCTCTCCCCCATGCTACAATACCGCCACCACAACCCCGACAATTACCAGCACCAGTATGACCACAACGCCCACTAGGATCAACCGCTCTGGATTGAGCAATGCCCACCCACCAACAATATCTTGGTCAAACCCAACAATGTACAAGCGAGAGCTAGGGGCATCCTCCTGCAACTGGTAGTCTACCTCGGTAATAGGTACGCCTTTGATGTGCAACTCAGCCGTCAAGATGCGCGTATCATTGCCTGCCCCCACCACCGTTTCCCGTAGCAACTCTGCCAGTGGAGCCACACTATACCAACGATCATCATACATAGTAATGGGCGCACTATACACTGGCTCCAGCTTCTTGTGGAGCATGCGTTTGGGCAATCCCTCTAAGTCATCAGTGTTTTTCCAAGCGTAGGCAGCACGCGACCATTGAAAAATCTGCACCTCAACCAAGTTACCCTTCTCCTCACAAATAGGGCATGGACGCTGACGATAGCCCCGGCATGTAGGACACACTTCACGGGTCGTTTCGGTGGTCGTTGTCCCATCTGGCTTTTTGATCTTCTTGTGCTTTTCAATCTCCCCCTTCCCTTTGCACTTGTCACAGAGAACCTTGCCTACACCGCTACATTCTGGACAGGTTATCACCCGCTGCGAATTGGGGATGGTTACTTCTTGCGATGGCACTTCAGTGAATGGGGGAACCTCTGGGACGGAAACATCCCACAGGGGGATGATAGGCAGTACATCGGAGCGTTCATCACCCTTCTGGGGTGTGCGGCGTGGATGTAGGGGGATACGGCTTTCGTGGTAGGTATGCAAGGTATAAAAGTAGATATTGTAGCTGACAATTTGCTGAATCTGGATAAGCTGTCCAAGCGCAGACCGACGAAACCATCCCCCACGGCTCCAACGATTGAGCAAGCGGCGCAGCGAATCTGGGCGATGGAGCGTATCGGTGCGGGCGTGGCTACGGTGGAGGAAATCTTCGTCTAACAACGATCCCATGACCGTTTCAATGGGGTTTTCCAGCCACTCAGCCGAAGGCTCCCAGTGGGATTCTTCCATATGCTCGGTAGACAGGTCAATATGCACCCGCAAGGCTCGACGAAGGGCTGCCACTGCTTCACCCGCGCTCTGATAACGCATCGTAGGCTGGACCATCATCATGCGCTGTACTATAGAGTCAGCCTCTTGGAGAGTCGCATCGTAACGGGTAAGCGTGGTCATCTCTGTACCCGGAGCAGGGGGTATCTCGCCGCTCAACATATGATAGACTACTGCCCCCAAGCTATAGATGTCTAGTGTGGGAGCAGCTTCGCTCTGGTCAAGCCGCTGTTCTGGGGCAGAGTAGGGCGTGAGGTAGTCTGCCTCATCTACACTGCTAAGGTCTGGGGTATCTGGGCTGGCAGCTAAACTCAAGTTTGCTAGATATGCCATACCTTCTGTGGTTAGGAGAATATTGGCTGGTTGCACATCACGATGGATGATTTGTTGTCCGTGGATGTAATCCAGCACCGCTGCCATTTGGGTGGCAATCCGCAATGCTTGAACAGGCTCAAGTGAGCCATATTCTGTGAGGACATCGCTCAAGATACGGGATTCAATCAAGGGGGTGACAATGTAGTCACCAAAATACTCATCGTGTCCCGCGTCTATCACTGGGAGCAGGTTCGGGTGGCTGAGGTGGGCTGCCAATCGTGCTGCCAATTGAAACCGACTCACCGAAACCCAATCGGTGCGGCGCAAAATATGCACCTGGACGGGACGGTTGAGCGTTAGATGGGAAGCAAGGTATGCGGTGGCGAGTTCTTCTTGGGCAAGTTGTTCTTGAAGACGATAATTGAGCAAATCGTAGCTTGTGCTACGCGCTTCTTCTTGATCTTGCTGTGCAGATTCGTGGGTTTGTTCTGGGTCCATGTTGTTCATACGCTACCCTATCGGTTCAGAAGTCACAGTTAAGTATACCATGCCTCTTTTGGGTTCTGCTCGCTCACATCAAGATGTGGGGGTAATAGATAGGTTTTTCCTCCTTATGTACCTTTCGGATAGCCTCCCATCCTCTCAAGGGTAGATCAGTGGGCAACGTCCCCTATGTTGTTTCCCCTCTCCCCCCGCCCCCTCTCCCAGAGGGCGACACCCGCTCCCCCTACCTCCGCTCCCATAAAGGGCGATACCCGCTCCCCCTACCTCCGCTCCCATAAAGGGCGATACCCGCTCCCCCCTGCCCCCGCTCCCAGAGGGCGATACCCGCTCCCCCCTGCCCCCTCTCCCATAGGGCGATACCCGCTCCCCCCTGCCCCCGCTCCCATAGGGCGATACCCTCTCCCCCCTGCCCCCTCTCCCATAGGGCGAGGGGGAGCCGCCATCTGCCCGGTTCCCCTTCTCCCCTCGGTAGGGGAAGGGGCAGGGGATGGGGGGTGCGCGGTGGGACGCGGGGCTAGGGGATGGGGGGAACCATTTTCCCCTTCTCCCGTGTAGCGGGGGAAGGGGCTAGGGGATGGGGGGAACCATTTTCCCCTTCTCCCGTGTAGCGGGGGCAGGGGATGGGGGGATGCGCGGTGGGACGCGGGGCTAGGGGATGGGGGGATGCGCGGTGGGACGCGGGGC
>CAYPHM010000208.1:0-4650 GCA_964410555.1 uncultured Chloroflexaceae bacterium
TGGAATGGGAGAGGGGGCAGGGGGAGAGGGTGTAGCGAGCCGCGAGGGTCAACGAACGGTGTTCGGGCAGAATGGAACCATAGATGGACCTAGATACCAGGCAGGATTACCGGACAAGATTCCCGACAAGAACGCAGAACCGCTGTTCGTCTTTTTCTTTCTTATCGATATGTGTATTTGATTGGATTTGCAGCACCAGGCTTTCGGTATTCGTCAGGCAGCCGCTTGCCAACATACATTTTCCATATTAAGTTTGGTGCATCTTTACCAACAAAGCCATACCGTTTGGGACTAGATTCTCGTCCAGGAAAATTCTCAGAAGTTGCAGGTAGCCATTTTTCAGCAACAAAAACTGCGATGATTACTCCATGACTGACTGCAACCACAATCTCGGCACGATTGGCTTTCTCTGGGTTGATTTTCCATGCATATCGAGTGGCTTCATATGGCGGGGATTCTGATGCACTTTGATTAACCGTAATGATAATGGTGCGATGCTGAAAGACAGCGGTTTCGGACTGATATTTATTGACAATCTCTTGTGCATGCATTGCACCAAAGTCATTACTACCAGAACCATCGACTATATTGGTTAGCCCAGGGTATGCATCAATAAGTGCAGCTTCAACTTCGAATGCGGTTTTGTCGTCGAGACCGTGCCGATGAATGACATGGGCAACCTCAAATCCAGCAGAGCGAATTTCATGAATGCGTTTCAGCGTGTCATTAGGGTCATCGGCATCGATCTCTGCACGAATATGGGCAAATACGCAATTACCTTCGCCTTTGCCAATATAGAATGTCTCACCATTGCGAGGGTCTATGAGGCGATAGACGTAAGTCTTGAGTTTATCGACGACTTCAGATGGAAACGATTGTAGCATTTTGACCTCAAGATTGGTTTAATGACAAACCATAATTAGACGAACAAACAGTCGTCTAAAATGAACCTTGCAAAAATAACCCAAAGGTGCTATCACAGAACAATTCTACTAGCAAATCTACTCTATTTTAGCTCACAGCAGAGACGCTTGCAATACTTGCTAATAATCACCAGAATCAATTGTATATGCAAGTCTTGTAGTGTAAAAAATCGCTCAGGGTATCACTCATCCAATCCTCCAGCAATACGCTCGTATTTGCTCAGAGTTCCAGTGTACCATACCTAATGGGTATTTTACAAGCCAGATAGGATTGCTATATAGAGCATGCTACATCTCTCCAACCTAACCTCCCCCTGAAAGGCAGCCCCCATACTCCGCATCCCGCCCAGCGAGCCGCGAGGGTCAACGAGCGGATGTATCTCCCCCCATCCCTAGCCCTTCCCCCGCAAGCGGGAGAAGGGAACCGCGCAGGTGTTCCCCCTCGCCCTGGAATGGGAGAGGGGGCAGGGGGAGAGGGTGTAGCGAGCCGCGAGGGTCAACGAGCGGATGTATCTCCCCCCATCCCCCATCCCCTTCCCCCACCGAGGGGAGAAGGGGAACCGGGCAGGTGTTCCCCCTCGCCCTTTATGGGAGCGGGGGCAGGGGGGAGCGGGTGGGCAAAAAGGGCAAATTTTCTTTGATGGTTCGGCTTTGTCATCGCCCTAACTATCACCTGAATTTTTTGCTTGAATTACGCTAAACACTATAGAATACAATAATTAACAGAAATGTAGCTGAAAAAAAGTATTTCCCTACGCCGCATCCGCCACCTCATCCTCGCGCACCCGGTAGCGGCGCGAAAACCATACCAGCGCAATGACTCCCAACGTCACCCCAAACCACAGCGTACAGAACCGTATGACAATTGTTGCTGCCGTAGCGACTGCTGCTGTCATATGCTCATCCTGCACCATGACGAGCAACAACCCCGCACTGCTTAACTCCGATGTGCCTAGCCCACCGGGTAAGAAAGAGATCAACCCTAGCAACGTACTAGCAGCAAAGATAAACGTTGATTGGAGCAATAGCAGTGATGATCCCTCAATATGGAAACCCCGTAGCACATAGTAGAAGGCAACACACTCAAACCCCCACGAAACAAAGCTCAACAGCGTAGAGATGAGCAACACCCGCCACTCAAGCAACTGTTGGGTGCTGGCATAGATAGCTCGCACCTTTGCCGAGATGCGCTCTCCTGCTGGCACCCGCTCCATCCAGCCAAGCATGGTTTCAAACAGCGGGCGGTATTGCAACACCACAATGCCCCCAATGCTCAAGACCACCAACGCCACAAAACCTGGACGCGCCGGGGGGTAGAGCGTCAATCCCAAGCCCATCAACAGCAGCATACCTAGCCCGTCAGTGAGCCGCTCTGCCAGCACAATCGGCGCAGACACACTCACGGGGGTGCCATTGATGCGGCGCAGCAGATAGGACTTGAACACCTCGCCTATCTTGCCGGGGGTCACTGCCATCACCATACCAGCAGTGAAAAGCAGCCCACTATCGCCATAGTTTACCTTGTCGCCAAGCCGTAGCCGCCGCAGGTAGTAGTCCCACTTGAGCCAGCGCAATACATAGTTGAGCACCGTTAGCCCCAAAATCGCCGGCAGCATGACCCACTGAAAATCACTGAAACTCGCGCCGACATCGCGCACATCGCTAACGAGGCTCAAGACGATCATAATAGCCAGTCCAATAGCCAGGGCAACGATGATGTTCTTTTGCAGTTTTTTGAAAGACATAGTAGGGTTGTGGTTTCCTTTTTTTGTTTCGTTAATTATTGACAACACGCGCAATTATACGCTAGAATACCTACGTAATTCTACAACAACAAAATTTCCTACACAACCCAAAAAAAGCTACACCCTATGGAACAACCGATTACGAGAGAAAAACCAGCCACAGCAAAGACGCTCAAATACCTATTCAAAGCTATGCGTCCGCACCAATGGATTAAGAACGTCTTTGTCTTCGCGGCGATAGGCTTCTCGGAACAGCGGCTCTGGACACAACCTGACCAACTGCTGATGACGCTAGGTGGCTTTGCCGTCTTTTGCATGGCTGCCAGTGCCATCTACCTCATCAATGACCTGGTGGACATTGAGAAGGATCGCGCCCACCCGCGCAAGTGCCATCGTCCGCTGGCTTCTGGCAAGATTACCCCCACGCTTGCTACCATTGCTGCTATTGTGCTGGCGGGTACGTCATTACCGCTTGCCTACCTGCTCGACCCAGATTTTGGCTTTCTCACCATCCTGCTGACCTATATCATTGTCCAGGGGGTACTCTATTCCTACTGGCTCAAGAACATTGTCATCTTTGACATCTTGACCGTCACGGCAGGCTTTGTGCTGCGGGCAGTCGCCGGTGCTGCCATTCTGAGCATCCACATTACCCCCTGGTTGCTGGTCTGTGTTGGGTTGCTTGCGCTCTTCATCAGCATTGGCAAACGGCGACACGAGCTAATTTTGCTAGATGATGGCGCAGGGGAGCATCGCCGTATCCTCAACGAGTACAGTATCCCAATGCTAGACCAGATGATGTCTATTGTCACAGCCAGCATTATTATGGCGTACAGTATGACTACCTTTTCTGCCCCCGCCGTGCCGCAAGAACCCTACCCTGCCCTGATGATTACCATACCGTTTGTCGTCTATGGGCTATTTCGCTATCTCTACCTCATCTACCAGCGTGATGGGGGGGGCAGTCCCGATGAACTCGTGTTGAAAGACCTACCGCTTGCGCTCGATATATTCCTGTGGGGCGTAACGGTTTTGGTTATTCTCTTTATCTTTCGTGCATCATAAATGGCAGGAACATAGGATTATATGACTCAGCTAACCTTTATCAAATTTGGTGGTTCTGCTATTACTGACAAGCATGGGCAGGAAGCTGCCGATATAAGCATCATCCGTCAGCTTGCCAGCGAGATCCAACAAGCCCGCATAGCCAACCCTGACCAGCACTACGTCATTGGGCATGGCAGCGGTTCTTTTGGGCATTACTATGCAGCAAAATACCATGTCCATACGGGGCTATACGAGGATGACGACTGGATGGGCTATGCGCTGACTTCTGGCGCAGCTTCACGCCTCAACCGGCTGGTGCTTGACGCGCTACTGGACGCTGGCGTACCGGCAATTACCGTACAGCCATCTGCTGCGCTCCAGACTGCAAGCGGCGCGATTACCCACTGGCACACGGAGACGATTAGCCATGCGCTGGCGCACGGGTTGGTGCCTGTGGTGCATGGGGATACGGCATTTGATACGGTGCAGGGGAGCAGCATTGTCTCAACCGAGATGCTTCTCTCCTATCTTGCGTTGCATACCGAGCACAAGCCCACGAAAATCATTATGGTAGGCGAGAGTGCAGTCTACACAAGCGACCCTCACGTAGAACCTGATGCCCAGATTATCCCGCTCATTACCAGTGCCAACATTGATACCATCTTGACCGAGCAAGCGAGCGGCTCCCTTGCGGTAGATGTGACAGGCGGGATGCAGAGCAAGGTACAAGCCCTTTGGCAGCTTGTCGAGGCGATACCAGGGCTAGAAATCCATATCATTGGGGTTAGCCTTGATACCAACATCCTTTACCACACCCTGTCCAACGACAACGAAACTATTGGGACACGTATACGCAAAGCATAGGGGGAAACCGGTTTATTCCCCCATCCCCTAGCCCCTTCCCTTTCGGTCAGCCCCCATCCCCTAGCCCCTTC
>CAYPHM010000209.1:0-4621 GCA_964410555.1 uncultured Chloroflexaceae bacterium
TGCTAGAACATAATCCACAAATCCGTGAGAGCATTTGGCGCATGTTGATACCGTATTACGCGCCGCGTCAGGAAACAGAAAGCCGCTTTGATCGCGTCCTCGGCGAAATACAGCGCATGCGCGAAGAATCCGAGCGTAAGTGGCAAGAACAAAAGCGCAAAGACGAAGAACAACGCCAAGAATCCGAGCGTAAGTGGCAAGAACAACGCCAAGAATCGGAGCGCAAGTGGCAAGAGCAGCAAGAACTCAACCGTCAAATGCTCACCGAAATTGCCCGAGTTGACAAGAAGGTAGATGCAAAGATAGGGGCTCTTGGCGCACGATGGGGCATTGACTCGGAAACCGCCTTTCGCAATGGATTGCGCGGTATTCTTGAAGAGGTCGCCCAGGTGCAGGTGCTGCATATCAACGAGTTTGATGCTACCGGTATGGTCTTTGGGCAGCCTGACCAAGTGGAATTGGATATAGTCATTCGTAATGGGGTCTTGATGGTCTGTGAGATGAAGTCGTCGGTGTCCAAAGGCGACGTGTCGACTTTCGAGCGCAAGGTGCAGTTTTACGAGCAACGCCATCAACAAAGCGTGACGCACAAAGTCATCATCTCGCCAATGGTAGACCCACGCGCCTTGCCCCTGGCGCAACAGTTTGGCATGCACGTCTACCACAATGCCGAAGATGTGGTGCTGGGTGAGGATGCTGAGTAGTGATACTCTCCTGTCTCATCGAACGGGGCGCGAGAGGGATAGGTTGTGGTGGTGTGGGAACTTTTCTTTGGGGATAACCGTTAGTAGGGTGTAGTCGCTTGTACACAGCGGAATGTATGGTAGAATGTGTAGGGATAATTCTGGACTTGTTGAAATGTTCTGATATACTTTATAGGGAATAGCCATTATGACTGATTTCTGGAAGAACAAACGAGTGATCGTGACGGGTGGCTCAGGGTTTCTTGGCTCATTTGTCGTAGAAAAGCTGCAACAGCAAGGCGCAGCGGAAGTGTTTGTCCCGCGTAGCCAGCAGTATGACCTACGCGACAGTGAAGCGGTGCGACGATTGCTTGCTGCTGCTCGCCCAGATTGCATTATCCACCTGGCGGCGCATGTGGGGGGCATTGGGGCTAATCGCCTTCACCCAGCGGAGTTTTTCTATGACAACCTCATGATGGGCGTACCCTTGATGCATCAGGCGTGGCAGTCTGGCGTGGAGAAATTTGTGGTGGTGGGTACGGTCTGTGCTTACCCCAAGTTTACGCCTGTGCCATTCAAGGAAGATGACCTATGGAATGGCTATCCCGAAGAGACCAACGCTCCCTATGGACTGGCAAAGAAGATGCTGCTCGTGCAGTCCCAAGCCTATCGCCAGCAGTATGGATTTGATTCTATCTACCTACTCCCGGTGAATCTCTATGGCCCACGCGATAACTTTGATTTGGAGTCGTCGCATGTTATCCCAGCGCTCATCCGCAAGTGTTTGGAAGCCAAGCAACGCGGGGATGCGGCTATTGAGGTATGGGGAACGGGTACGCCAACACGAGAGTTTCTCTATGTTGAGGATGCTGCCGATGGCATCTTGCTGGCGGCAGAGCACTACAATAGCAGCGAGCCGGTGAATCTTGGTTCTGGTATGGAGATTAGCATTAAGGATTTGGTGCAGTTGATTGCCCGCTTGACGGAGTTTGATGGGGAATTAATCTTCAATGCCGATAAGCCGGATGGACAACCACGCCGATGTCTGGATACAAGCCGTGCCGAGCGAGAGTTTGGCTTCCGTGCGAGTACATCGTTCGAGGATGGGCTGCGACAAACGATTGCGTGGTGGCAGGAGCATGGGGAACGGTGAATACCATAACGCTCGACATACGCTCTTTGCACCTGACCAACCAACAACTGTTTGATTTGTGCCAAGTCAACCGTGATATGCGCCTAGAACTGACCCCGCAAAGGCAAATGATTGTGATGACACCGGCTGGTGGCGAAACAAGTAGTAGTAACAGTAGCTTAACTGCACAGCTTTGGATATGGAACCAACAATATGCATTAGGCAGGGTTTTTGATTCTTCAGGTGGGTTTATACTTCCAAACGGTGCCACTCGTTCACCCGATGCGGCGTGGATACCACTGGCACGTTGGAATGCGTTGAGCAAGGAAGAGCGAAAACGGTTTTTGCCGCTGTGTCCCGATTTTGTCGTTGAACTGCGTTCGCCAAGCGATACCCTGCAACCTCTGCAAGAGAAGATGCGGGAATATCGGGACAATGGCGCACGATTAGGCTGGCTCATAGACCCACAAACCTGTACCGTGGAAGTGTACCGGCAGGGACAGGATGTAGAAACGCTTGGTAATCCTACTGGTCTGTCATGTGAAGCTGTGTTGCCAGGCTTTGTGTTGGATATGAAGAAGGTGTGGGGGTGAGTGATTATGGAAGAGCTGTTAGAACTTCGTGCATGTCTTGAGCAACACCGCTATGATGATGCGCTGGTTATTGTCAACGAGCTGGAAGAAATGAGCCGCGACGATAAAATCAACAAGATTGGCAGCTTTATCAAGGTGTTATTGATTCATCTCATCAAGCGGCATGCCGAACAGCGCACCACACGCTCGTGGGATACATCTATATTCAATGCATTGGTTGAAATTTCTCGAACGAACAAGCGACGTAAAGCTGGTGGTTTTTATCTCTCTGGTGACGATATGTTGGAAATCATAGCTGCCTACTATCCTGTAGCCCTACGCTACGCCGCACTAGAGGCGTTTGGCGGATGCTATGATGCTGATGCGCTTGAGGCGATGATTGACCCAGCAGCAGTTCGTGAGGAAGCGTATCGCTTGCTGATGGCGCAGGGGGCGGTGTAATGGTAGCAGCATACCCGTATCCTACGAGTCTATAGGGTGAAGTTGCTAGGCTTTGTGCTGAATATGACGAAAGTGTGGAGATAGGATGATGGACTGCAACGAACGATTGCGTGGTGGCAGGAGTATGGGGCAAAACCTGTGATGGTATTACAAAGGAATAGTCTTTAACTTATGGATATATTTCAGAATGCAACTATCTTGGTTACTGGTGGTACCGGTTCATTTGGTAAAAAGTTTATCAAAACTGTATTGGAACGCTATACACCTCGTAAACTTATTATCTTTAGCCGAGATGAATTGAAACAGCATGAGATGCAGACGAGTGGTTTTGACCACTCATCATTGCGCTACTTTATCGGTGATATACGAGACCGTGAACGGCTTTATCGTGCTCTTGATGGTGTTGATATTGTTGTTCATGCTGCTGCACTCAAGCAAGTTCCTGCTGCTGAATACAACCCAATGGAAGCAATCAAAACCAACATTATTGGTGCATCGAATTTGATAGATGCAGCTATTGATTGCCAAGTCAAGAAGGTTATTGCTCTCAGCACAGACAAAGCAGCTAATCCTATTAACCTTTATGGTGCGACTAAACTTTGTTCTGACAAGCTCTTTGTTGCAGGAAATAACTATGTTGGAAAGCACCCAACACGGTTTAGTGTAGTACGCTATGGTAATGTCGTAGGGAGTCGTGGGAGTGTTATTCCTTTCTTCCTCAAACAACGTAAAACAGGACACATTCCTATAACTGATGAGCGTATGACCCGTTTTTGGATTACCCTTGAACAAGGGGTTGATTTTGTCATTGCCAGTCTGAAGCGTATGTATGGAGGCGAAATCTTTGTACCAAAAATACCAAGTATGAAAGTGACCGATTTGGCAAAGATTATTGCTCCTGACTGTACAACAGAAATTGTTGGGATACGTCCAGGTGAAAAGTTGCATGAAGTGATGGTACCAGAAGACGATTCCTATCATACTGTTGAATATGATGACTACTATGCAATTCTCCCCACATTCAAAGAATGGGGTACGGAGAACTACCTTGAGAAACTTGGGGGTACCCCTTGCCCCGATGGGTTTCGCTATAGTAGCGACTCGAATAGCCAGTGGCTTACTCCTGAAGAGTTGCGCCAGATAGTTGAACCAATAGAGAGAGAGATACTGCATGAGACAACAGCATCCTGAAAAGATACGACACAAAAGGGCAACAATGCTTCCCTATGGTCGTCAACAGATAGACGATGATGATATTGCTGCTGTTGTTGACGTGCTTCGCTCTTCTTGGTTGACCACCGGCCCAAAAATCACTGAGTTTGAGCAAGCATTTGCCTTATTCTGTGGGGTGCAGCATGCAGTTGCTGTGAGTAATGGGACAGCTGCACTCCATGCAGCTATGTATGCGATTGGTATTGGTTCGGGTGATGAGGTTATCGTACCTACTATGACTTTTGCGGCATCTGCAAACTGTGTGGTGTTTCAAGGGGGAACTCCAGTGTTTGCTGATATTGATCCTGGTACCTTGCTCATTGACCCTACGCAGGTTGAAGCCAAGATAACCCCGCGCACAAAGGCTATTATTGCGGTAGATTATGCTGGACAACCATGCGATTATGATGCGCTCCATGCTATTGCCGAAAAGTACGGATTGATACTCGTAGATGATGCTTGTCATGCCATTGCCGGCTCATACCAAGGTCGCCCAGTGGGTTCACTGGCTACGTTGAATACCTTTAGCTTTCACCCAGTCAAGCATATGACTACGGGTG
>CAYPHM010000210.1:0-4515 GCA_964410555.1 uncultured Chloroflexaceae bacterium
CCCTGCCCCCTCTCCCATAAAGGGCGAGGGGGAGCCGCTCATTCCCCTTCTCCCGCGTAGTGGGGGAAGGGGGTAGGGGATGGGGGGATGCACGGTGGGGGGGATGCGTGGTGGGGGAGGGAGCGGGGGCAGGGGGAGCGGGTGGACAAGAAGGGCAAAATTTCTTTGATTGTGCGACTGTGACACAGCCCTAACTCTGGACTTCTGTCCTATTGCCATATGCTTCTCAAAGAGCTATAATACCTTATGGGGTGTTTGGCAAGGTAAGTGGTATATCCTAGTTGCCTTCCCGTAAACTAAACCTGCACGAGTAGTATTCATCGTAAGATAGCCCAACCGCTCATTATTGCAGGTGTGATACCACTTTGGTATGAGTAACAAGAGCTATGGTAGCTATAGGAAAGAGTCCTTTTGTGAATCAGGAGCAATCCTATGAATTTTCGCTTGAGTGAATTTGTGGAAGAAGAGGTCGCCGCGGAAGCTGCCCCACCAGACGTATCAGAACATATCTTAGATCGTATTCCCCCCCAACCGGAAAATATCCAGGAAACCGGTTTGAATATGGGATTCCTCAATGACCTCATCCTCAAGATTATCTACTTTAATGGGTCAATTACTGCACAAAACATAGAAGAAACCTCAAAACTGCCCTTTTTGGGGGTCATTGATAAAGTGCTTGACTACCTCAAAATGGAGGAGTATGTAGACATTATCGGTACAGAGGGCGGCTTTAGTGAGCGTACCTTTCAGTATGTCATTGCCCGCAAGGGTATCAACAAAGTGCATGAGGTGTTGGCTCGCACCCAATATGCAGGTCCTGCTCCTGTGCCAGTGAATGAATACGTCGATATGATTCACACGCAAGCCCTTGGGGATATGATCGTAGATGAAGCGTCTATCCGTGAAGCCTTCGCCAATCTCGTGGTCAACAAACGCATGCTAGACCGGTTAGGCCCTGCGGCAAACTCCGCCCGCTCCCTCTTTTTGTATGGTCCTCCCGGTAATGGCAAAACGACCTTTTCTGAAGGTATCGCCAACCTGCTAACTGGGGATATACTTATTCCCTATTCCATAGAGATAGACGGGCAGATTATCAAGGTGTTTGACCCGCTTAATCACAAGGTTAAGGTACAACATGAAGTAACCCAAATGGATGATAACCCGTTTGGGGCAGATACGGAGAGCAAATCGCGCCCGCCCGATGCGCGGTGGGTGGTCTGTCAGCGTCCCCATGTGGTGGTAGGGGGGGAACTTATCCTGGAACAATTGGAACTTATTTTTGACCCAATTACCAACGTGTACGAAGCTCCATTTCAGATGAAATCCAATGGGGGCATTTTTCTCATAGACGA
The DNA here is from genome assembly GCA_964410555.1 of uncultured Chloroflexaceae bacterium. Classification (GTDB taxonomy): domain Bacteria; phylum Chloroflexota; class Chloroflexia; order Chloroflexales; family Chloroflexaceae; genus JAAUSY01. Next base: position 1,353 of record CAYPHM010000210.1, read on the forward strand.
CTTTGGTCGGCAGAAATGCCGTCCCCAAGATTTGCTCAATCGTTGGATTGTTCCATTGGAAAAGCAGGTAGATTATTTGGCTCTCCAGACGGGTAAAAAGATTGCCATTCCCTTTGATGTACTTATCATTTTCTCAACCAACCTATCTCCCAAAGACTTGGTAGATGATGCGTTTCTCCGGCGTATCCGTCACAAAATAGAGGTGCCTAATCCTACGCCAAATGAGTTCCGCGAAATTTTCAAACGGGTTTCTAAGCATAAGAACATCCCCTATAGCGATGATGGGTTGCGCTATCTGATACAGGAACACTATATGAAGTCTGGGCGCGATCTCCGTGCCTGCCACCCCCGTGATTTGTGTGACCAAATCCTTGATGAGTCCAAGTATCGAGGAGTGGAGCCGTCAATGACAAGAGAATTGATTGACCGAGCATGCGAAGCCTATTTTGTCAAGTTTACCTAGTAAGTTTACCGCTGCATTGTTGTTAGATAAAACCAAAGTCAGGAGTAGAATATGTCACTATTTAAACGATTGGGAAATACTCCCACCGAAACCGCAGAGAAGACGGAAAAAGCCGCACCTGCACAAGCGAAAGCTGCGCCGCCACCTGCTGAAGCCAAAGAGGGAAAACCAGCGGCTGCGTCAGAGAATGGCAAGCCAGCGTCTCCGGCGGAGAATGGCAAGCCACCAGATGAGGAAGCCCCGAAAGATTATTTAGATCAAGAAGTAGGGATACCAGATAACCGGACGGACCCTCCGATTGGGAGTGAACGCTTCCAAGAGCTGATCGCTATATCGCTTCAGATGGTAGACCGTATCCAGGCTTCGCTTGGCTCCAATACGAAGCTAGAGAGGTCGCCAGAAACAGAGAAGATGCTGCAAGAGCGGTTTGCCCATTTCTTGCGCCAGTCGCCGCATGCGGATATGAGCGATAATGAGGCAAAACAACTGTTTCGTCTGGTCTATGATGAAATGCTTGGCTTTGGTCCGCTCCAGCAGTTGATTGACCGTACCGACATTTCAGAAATCATGATCAATGGACCCAATCGGGTGTATGTGGAACAGAATGGCAGGTTGCGCGTATCGCCGATTATCTTTGCGGATAATGATCATCTAGTCAAAATTATTGACCGTATTATCCGCCCACTCGGACGACGTATTGACCGCAAGTGGCCCCTCGTAGACGCTCGTCTCCCTGATGGTAGTCGGGTGAACGCAGTTATTCCCCCATGCGCGATTGATGGCTCTTCTATCACCATCCGTAAGTTTGCCAAGAATAAGCTCAAGGTCCAAGACTTGATAGATTTCAAGGCGTTTACCCCGGAAATGGCAGATTTCTTTGAGGCAATCGTGGTCTCGCGCAAGAATATTATCATCTCTGGGGGTACGGGTTCAGGGAAGACAACGTTGATTAACTGTCTGTCAAACTTTATCCCGGTCCATGAACGGGTGGTGACGATTGAAGATAGCGCGGAGCTCCAGCTTATCCAAGACCATGTGGTGCGGCTTGAGGCGAAGCCAGCTGATGTGGATGGCACCGGGCGCGTAGCTATCCGTGACCTGGTGATCAACGCGCTTCGTATGCGTCCTGAACGCATTATCATTGGTGAATGTCGTGGTGGCGAGACGTTGGACTTGCTCCAGGCAATGAATACGGGTCACGATGGCTCGATGTCTACGCTCCACGCGAACGATCCACGCCAGGCGATTGGACGTACCGAGACGATGTGCATGATGTCAGGTATGGATCTGCCGCTTATCGTTATTCGCAAGACGATCTCTGCTGCGGTTCACTTCTACATTCAGCAGTCGCGCCTTGACGATGGTCAACGTAAAGTAACCTACGTCACGGAAGTGCAGGGTATGGAAGGCGATACGGTGGTGTTGACGGACATCTTCAAACTGCATATTAAGGGGCGAAATGAAAAAGGGAAGTATATTACCGAGCATTTACCCAGTGGGGTGCGTCCCAAGTGTACGCCGCAGTTGGAGTCGGCAGGGTTCAAGCTGCCGCCAAGCGTGTTTGGGGTGAAGGGTGTAGGATAGTAATAGTAGGGGCGGGAGCGGGGGCAGGGGGTCGGGGAATACGTACTATTCCTCGACCTCCCATTTCCAATGAGCATTACAAATACTTACCAACGAGCAGTTCGATGCGCTCTTTTGTGGCTGGTGGTATCACCTTGCGGTCTGTGATAATGGCATTAGCCATTGCGCTATGGGCAGAGCTTGTAGCCCCATCACCAATCAACGGGATGACCTCTCGTACGATACGCTGAGATAGCTCCACGTTGGCATTGAGCACAGCTATGATGGCATCCACCGTCACGGAGTCATGATCTGGGTGCCAGCAGTCGTAGTCTGTCACCATCGCCAGCGTTGCGTAGGCTATCTCCGCTTCTCGTGCCAGTTTTGCTTCTGGTAGGGCGGTCATGCCGATAAGGTCATGCCCACGGCGGCGGTTTTCTTCACTTTCTGCCATTGTGGAAAACTGCGGACCTTCCATGCAAACGTAAGTGCCGCCATCGTAGACGGTAGCCCCTGCAGTTTTGGAGGCTTCTAGCAATTTTTCCCGCAATATCTGACAAAATGGTCTATCAAAGACGACATGGGCAACGATACCATCACCAAAGAAGGTGAAAGGTCTGATGCCTTTGGTTCTATCAAATATTTGGTCTGGCACGACCACTTGTCCAGGGGCATACTCTTCCTTCAAGCTCCCTACCGCACTGACCGAAATGAGGTATTTCACGCCCAATTGCTTGAAACCATAGATATTGGCTCGTGCGGGTATCTCGGTGGGCATATAGCGGTGTCCACGCCCATGCCGGGGCAAGAACGCCACGCGCTGCCCAGCAAGCGTACCGATGACGTAGGCATCGCTTGGGGTATCATACGGGGTTTCCAACGATACCTCTTCTATGTCTGTCAAATCCTTCATACCATAGAGACCACTACCACCAATTACCCCTATTGTTGCTTGGGACATAACAGCGTTTCCGCAACTCCTTTCGCGCTACATTCGGCTATAGTATTTACGGTGTGAGTATAGCGTATTGTCAGATATAGCGCAACATTCGTCCCTTCCCTGGGTGAGGCAGACATTTTTCCCGTCTTTTGCCCCCATCCCCCCTGCTCCCTCTCTCTGCCCCCTTTCCCCCTGCC
>CAYPHM010000211.1:0-4301 GCA_964410555.1 uncultured Chloroflexaceae bacterium
CCCCTAGCCTCTTCCCCCACCGAGGGGAGAAGGGAATCAGAATCCCCCTCGCCCTGGGATGGGAGAGGGGGTAGGGGGAGAGGGTTGTCGCCCTGGGATGGGAGAGGGGGTAGGGGGAGAGGGTTGTCGCCCTGGGATGGGAGAGGGGGATGGGGGGAGAGGGTTATTTTGCCCCCATCCCCTAGCCCCTTCCCCCACCGAGGGGAGAAGGGGAACCGGGCAACTCCCTTGTTTTTTCAAGCGGGGACAACAAAAAAGTGTAGCTCCGGGGAAGAACTACACTTTTCACGGTGACAAGGAGGAACAAACAGAGGTACACAGCACATTATTCCACCTGTTGTACTCTTTCTCTTAAGCTAGTATCATGCTGTCGGTTACACAAGAGTTACATCAGTTCTAACCCTTCGTGCATACTTCCACTGCGAAATCCTGCTAAATCTAACGCCACATAGACAAACCCTAACTCGCGCAAATACGCCACCACCTGCTCCCGGACACGTGGCTCCATCAACCGTGGTATATCATGTTCTTCTACCTCTAGGCGAGCTATTGTATCGTGGTGTCGAATCCGCACCTGTCGTAGCCCCATCTCGCGCCGCAAGAAGGACTCCGCCTGTGCGACCTGTTCCAGATTCTCTATCTCAATGGGTTTGCCAAAGGGGATACGCGAAGCCAAACATGCCATAGAGGGCTTGTCGTAGTTTGGCAACCCGCGTTGTTCAGAAAGCCAGCGAACATCAGCCTTGTCGAGCCGGGCTTCCAGCAGCGGCATACGCACATGATGCGTTTCTGCTACCTGGATACCAAGACGATGGCTATTGGTTTCATCTGCCGTCACCCCATAGGCAATGGTGGTTATGTCATGCGCTTTGGCTACCTGCCAAAAAGATTTCACCCGCTCTTGTTGGCAGTGATAACACCGGTTGAGATCATTAGTTACATAGTCTGGATTGTCCATCTCGTTGGTTGTGATAATCTCTAGCCGTACCCCAAGCGTGTCCGTCAATCGCTCTGCCTCGTGCAATTCTTCATCTGGCAACGTCACAGATCGAGCCGTAATCGCCAACACTTGCTCACTTCCGAGTACATCACGGCATGCTGCCAGCAGGTAGGTACTATCTGTGCCAGCCGAAAACGCTACCGCAACCGACCCAAATTCACGGATTATGGATTGCAGGCGAGCCTCTTTATATTGAATATTCATAATCTTTCCTCGCTGCGTCTATCCCGAAGGAACCCCCGGACTATTTCACGAAACGCCACTGGATATGTCCACGCTAGAATATGCCCTGCTCCACTATCATAGATCAGCCTTGCCCCAGGAATACTGGCAACAATCGCTTGCCCCTCTTCTGGTGGGCAAAATGGATCTTTGCCACCATGCAAAACTAGCGTTGGGATAGTCAAGTGCTCCAAACAAGGCGTAACCCTGGCACCCGTTGCAGCCAACTCTTCTATCACCTGCAACAACCCCCGTTGGAGCTCCTGCCACCAATCCTCACCATGCTGCTTTTGCAAAAACCGCTCCCACACGGGACCAATGGCGCGAACATGGGCTCGATGGGCTGCCACTGTCTCGGCTGTCACCGAGCGAAACATACTGTCGAGTATCATAGCGGCGATGTGGGTATCATCCTCACACACCGCATGCATAATCGCTATGGCTCCTGCGCTCATCCCAAACACCGGCACCGCTTGGTCAGGAAACAATCTTGCCAAGAAGTCTACCAATGCTTCCCCTTGCATAGCAAAATAGCGCGTGGTAAAGAGATTCTCCGGGCGAGCCGAATGTCCATGCCCAAGCAAGTCTATACTGAACACCTGATGCTCATCGGTAAACAGGTGAGCGAGTCGCTCTTGGCTTGCTGCAGTCATAGAGTTTCCATGCAGCAATACTAGTGGGCTATCGTTAGGGTTTCCTCGTGGCGTATACCACACCGGACCATAACGTGTCTGGACTAATCCCATACTTCTATTATACCTTGTTTCTTTTCCCTATAGCCACTGTTTTTGGGGCTATTTGTTGGGGCAAGCATCTATAGACATCAGGGCATCATTCTTATTCCCCGCTCCCATGTCCCTTGTAGAGACGTAGCAAGCTACGAATCCCCCCCCCCCCCGCAGTGGAAGAGGGGAGACGGCTCCCACTCGCCCTATTCGAGCCACGAGGGTCAACGAGCGGATGTCTGGAGGCAAGGGGAGCGGGTGAAAAAGCGCGGGCTAGACGGCTTTCGTTGGGCAATGTGGCTATGACGAGGGAAAAACACCACACCCAATACGGTTTGCCCCCTTGCTACATGTAGCCCACAGCGTTATAATAGACGATGTAACCACGGGGAGATGACGGAGTGGTTGAACGTGCTCGTCTCGAAAATGAGTAAGGCTTAACACGCCTTCGTGGGTTCGAATCCCACTCTCCCCGCCAAATACCCCTAATACATCTCCTCCCCCGGTAGAGTGCATACCCCTACCGGGGGACAGTATTTTCAAGGGAGGATAACGCATATTGCCCGCCCTTCATCACATCATCAAACTTCTTGTACTATAATGCATACTGGATAGGGTGAATTATATCCTGCATCCAAGCTACCAGTCCTGAACTGGTCGTCCCCGGTAGAGGCTACATCAGGACGTAAAACACGCCTGTGAACTGCGGGGTAAGCCCTTTGCCTAAAAAGGCAGAAGCAGGAATTTCAGAAATGGACAAGGCGTACCTTCGGGTACATTTGAACACCAAGAAAGTAGCAGCAATAAATGAATGAACCATACGATGTTGTGATTATCGGGTCTGGACCAGGCGGATATGTTGCGGCAGTACGAGCGGGGCAGCTTGGTATGAAAGTTGCCATCGTAGAGAGCGGTGCTCCTGGCGGCACCTGCCTCAATATTGGCTGTATCCCCACAAAAGCCCTTTTGCATAGTGCCGATTTGCTGGAAGAGGTGAAGAACGGCAAACGATTTGGGATTAAAACCAGTGGCGTAGAATTTGACCTTACGGCGGCAATGAAACACAAGCAAACTGTCGTTCGCCAAAGTAGCCAGGGGGTACGCTACCTCTTGGACAAAAATAAGGTAGACCTCTATCAAGGATGGGGCAGCATTGCTGACAAAGAAAGCGTCCATGTGCGTTTGAACGAAGGCGGCGAGCAGACCTTATCCGCAAAGGCTATCATCATTGCCACCGGAGCGAAACCCCGCTCCATCCCCGGCATCACCTTTGACGAAGACCGCATCCTCTCATCCACCGGCATGCTTGAACTGTCAGAGGTTCCCAAGAGCTTACTAGTCGTTGGCGCAGGGGCTATTGGGGTAGAGTTTGCTTCAATGTTTCGTTCCTTTGAGGCTGAGGTAACTATTGTCGAAGCTCTCCCCAGACTCGTCCCACTTGAAGATGAAGCAGTCAGTGCAGAGCTAGAAAAAGCCTTCACATCTCGCCGTATCAAAGCCTTGACTGGCGCAAAGCTCAATGGGGTTGTCCGCGGTGAGGACAAGGTGGTTGCTACAGTAACGGACAGCGATGGCAAAGAGCAGGAGATTGCAGTTGAGCGTATGCTGCTTGGTATTGGGATTGCCCCACGCACTGCTGACATTGGACTAGAGCAGATCGGGGTGCAGACAGACCAGCGTGGCTTCATTCAGGTGAATGAGTATATGCAAACCAATGTAGCAGGGGTATATGCCATTGGTGACTGCGTACCAACCCCCTGGCTGGCGCATGTCGCAAGTGCCGAGGGTATCTTGGCAGTTGAGCATATCGCAGGACAGGATGCCCACCCCATCAACTATCGCCAGATACCTGCATGTACCTATTGCACCCCCCAGATTGCCAGCGTGGGACTCACCGAGGCGAAGGCAAAGGAGCAAGGGTATGAGGTGAAGGTGGCGACCTTCCCCTTCTCTGCCAATGGCAAAGCCCGAATATTGGGTCAGGCACGAAATGGCTTTGTTAAGATTGTGGCAAATACGCAATATGATGAAATCTTGGGGGTCCATATGATAGGTCCGTCAGTCACGGAGATTATCAGCGAAGGCGGTATTGCCTTAAGCCACGAAGCGACAGGCAGCAGTATGATGCAGACTATCCATGCCCATCCGACACTGTATGAGACGCTAGGTGAGGCTGCCCATGCGTTGGTGCATGGTGCAGCTATTCACCTGTAGGTAGACGCATTGTACAAGTACTAGATGCATAGCAACGTCTCACCATGCAGCCCCCATGAATACCTTGTAGCTCCCCCTCGTCCTGGAATGGGAGCGGGGGCAGGGGGGAGCGGGGTGTCGGAGCGGGGGTAGGGGGGAGA
>CAYPHM010000212.1:0-4285 GCA_964410555.1 uncultured Chloroflexaceae bacterium
CCCCTAGCCCCGCGTCCCACCGTGCATCCCCCCATCCCCTAGCCCCGCGTCCCACTACGCGGGAGAAGGGGAACCGGGCAGGTAGCGGCTCCCCCTCGCCCTTTATGGGAGAGGGGGCAGGGGGAGAGGGTTGTCGCCCTGGAATGGGAGCGGGGGCTAGGATGGGTTGTAGAGACGGCAACGTCTCTACAACCCATCCCCTAGGGGGAGCGGGTAACAACCGACCTACGCCTGCACTGCCGCTACGTCCTGCTCCGCCCGCTCGCGGGTGCTGCCAATGCTAAAATACTTCGCATCGGGGTGATGAACGACAATCGCCGCCGTGCTCTGCTCTGGCAAAAGCTGATAGGCACTGGTCAAACTGACCCCTACCTTGTCCATTGGGAGCAGCAAGGGGAGTTTTTCGTGATCCTCTAGGTCTGGGCAGGCGGGGTACCCCCACGAGTAGCGGCGCACCTGTGGCTCGTTCAAGCCAAAGCCACGGCGTACCACCCGATTGGTGTACTCTGCCAACGCCTCAGCCAACGACACCCCTAGCCCGTGGATGTAGTAGAGACGGCTATAGTCGCCCTCTTCTTGTAGCCGATGGCACAGTTCCGTAATCTTGTCGCCTACCGTCACCACCTGGAACACCGCTACGTCAACCCGTCCGCTCTCAACGCTGGCGAAGTAGTCGGCTAGGCAGAGGTGCTCACCCGATGGCTGACGGGGGAAGCGAAAGCGGGTAATCTCCTTAATGTTACCGGGTGCGCCATTGGTAGCCTGCTGACTGCTGGCGGTACGAGCCATTTCCTCTGGATCGTAGATGATAAGCTCATTACCCTGGCTCTGGGCGGGATAGTAGCCACAGGTAATCACCGGCTCTAGCCACCCCTCGCGCTCTGCCTCGCGGCGCAGATCGCGCACACGCTGGTCAAACTCTGCCTGGAGCCGTTCCCACTCTGCACCTTTGGCATTTTTTGCCCCCCATTGGAGCCGATACAACGCATTGCGGTCTAGGCAATCAAACATATCATTGAAGTTGACGCGGCGGTCTATCCGTGCGCCCCAAAATGGCGGCGTAGGAATGGAGACATCCTGGCGAATGGTGGAGCGTTCTTCGCCTGCGCCCTGCTCCCTGCCCACATCAGCCATCACCATACGCCCGTGCAATGGCTTATTGAGCGTTTGGGCAGCATCCAGCTTCACCTGATTGACAAAGGTCTCGCGCTCTTGAGGGTTGCTCAGTTTATCCATAGTAGATAGCCCCTCAAAGGCATCTTTGCAATAGAACGCGCCTGCCGCATATGGCTCATCGTCTACAAACAGGATACGGTGTCCATACTGCTTGTTAATAGCCGCCCCTCCGACCATCACGGGGATGTGTAGCCCGCGGCGATGGAGTTCCTGAACACAGAGCGGCATTTGCTTGCTGGTGCTGACCAACAGCGCAGACAACCCGATAGCATCGGCTTTGTACTCTATAGCTTTGTCAATGATCGTATTGACCGGTACCTGCTTGCCAATGTCATAGACCGTATAGCCATTGTTGGACAGTATCGTATTGACCAGGTTTTTGCCAATGTCATGCACATCACCATAGACGGTTGCCAAGAGAACCTTCCCTTTGCTTGATCCCTCTTGTTTGTCTAGGTAGCCTTCAATGTGGTTTGCCGAACGTTTCATCACCTCGGCACTTTGCAACACGAAAGGCAAAATAAGCTCACCAGAGCCAAAGCGATCCCCTACATCTTTCATCGCTGGCAGGAGCACGTTGTTGAGGATGTCTACCGCTGCGTCACTTTCTACTGCCCCCTGCTGCGTACGCTGCGCCATCGACTCGTCTATTAACTGCTCAATACCCTCCTTCTTGCGGTGCAACACAAAGTAGTGAATCTTCTCATCCGAGGTCATCCCCTCCGTGGGGTCAACCTTGTCGCCCTGCTCGCCGAGGGTACTCTCTACATTCTCGAAGTGCTCAATAAAACGTGCCAACGCATCGGGGTGACGGTTGAAAATGAGAGCTTCGCAAATATCGCGCTCTTCCTGACCAATCTCCGCGTAGGGGATGTTGTGATGGGGGTTAATCATTGCCAGATCAAGCCCCGCCTTGACCGCGTGGAAGAGGAACACACTATTCAGCACGGCACGGGCATGTGGTGCTACCCCAAACGACAGGTTGCTTACCCCTAAACTAGTCATCGCACCGGGTAGCTGTTCCTTCACCATCGTGATGCCCTCAAGTGTCCATTTTGCCTCTTCTCGTAGCTCCTCCTGCCCCGTGGTGATGGGGAAGGTATTGACATCAAAGATGAGCGCGTGGGGCGGCAGTCCATACTCTTGGGTGGCGATGTCGTAGATACGCTTACATATCCGCAGCTTCTCCTGTGGCTCATGCGCCATGCCCTCTTCTTCAATTGCCATGCAGATAAGCGCAGCCCCATAGCGCACTGCCAACGGCAGCGTTTCATCTATCTTCTTGCCCCGTCCCCCCTCTAGGCTGGTGCTGTTGATGATAGCCCGTCCGGGATAGACCTTGAGCGCGGCTTCCACAACGGCGGCATCGGTGCTGTCAATCATGAGCGGGGCTTCCATCGTGGTTGCCAACAGCTTGACCAGCTTTTGCATTTGCTCTGCTTCATCGGCACGCTCACTCATTGCTACACATACGTCAAGCACATGTGCGCCAGCATCTATCTGATCCTGGGCTATTTGCAAAATGCTGTCGTAGTCATCTTTGATGAGTAGACGCTTGACCTTACGGCTCCCCAAACTATTCACCCGTTCACCCACAATGAGCGGGCGGGGGTCTTGGTGCAAGGGAACAGCCCGCATACCAGAGGAAACGAGGGCTTCGCTCTCGGCTTTCTTGATCTGGACTTTAGCCTCAACGCGGCGCACCATATCGGCTATCTGCTTGATGTGTGCGGGGGTAGAGCCACAGCAGCCGCCAATCACGCGCACACCGATAGTGCTAATGAAATCGTCAAGGGCGTGTGCCATTGGTTCTGGCTCCAGCGGATAGACCGCCTGCCCATCAACGTTCATGGGCAAGCCAGCGTTGGGGATACAGCTAATGTAGGTGCTGGAGTGGGAGGTTAGGTAGCTCACCGGCTCACGCATATGCTCAGGACCGGTTGAGCAGTTTAGCCCAATGACATCTACCCCAAGCGATTCAATCGTAGCAAGCGCACTGGCAACATCGGTACCTAGCAGCATGCGCCCGCTGGTATCCAGTGTTACCTGCGCTTGGATAGCGACAGGGCGGTCTGCGGCGGCGATGGCTTGCTTGCAGCCGGTGATTGCCGCTTTGACCTCCAGAATGTCCTGGCTGGTCTCAATAAGGAGCAGGTCTACCCCGCCGGCAATCAAGCCGCTTGCCTGCTCCGCGAAAGTCTCGACGAGTTGGTCAAAGGTAATCTTGCTCAATTCGGGGTCGGTAGAGGATGGCAGCATACCGGTAGGTCCCATTGAGCCAGCGACAAAGCGCGGTTTGCCATCCTGTGCCGTGAAGCGGTCTGCCACACTTCGCGCCAATTCTGCTGCTGCTTTGTTGATCTCGTGGGTTTTATCAGCAAGCCCCCACTCTGCCAAGCGCATACGCGAGGACTGAAAGGTACAGGTCTCGACGACATCGCTGCCTGCCTCGTAGAAAGAAGCGTGGATTTCCCCAATAATATCGGGGCGCGTGATCACGAGATAGTCGCGGTTGCCATCGGTTTGTGGACCGCCAAAATCTTCTGTCGTTAGGGTATAGGTATCAATAGAAGTTCCCATCGCGCCGTCAAAAACCAGTACGCGCTCATCAAGCGCAGCAAGGTAGGGGGAGCGTGGGGTTTGGGGAGAAACAGTCATAATCACCTCATTTGTGGTTTACAGATCAGATAACGATAGATATAACAAACAAGACACCATGATAATAAACACCATCCAAACAACCCAAAGCTGTTCACAGCAAATAACCGTAACTTGCCAGGGGTTCTTTGCTTTGCACAGGGGGGAGAAGGTCTGGTGTTCACCGTCATGGTGTGTTGTTCATATAACCCAAGTATACGCGAGAGTCGTATAGGCTGTCAAAAAGCCCCCATATAGGGGGCTTACAAGGGTAGGTCTACCGGGCAAAATCCACCACGTTATGCCCCTCTCCCCCTGCCCCCTCTCCCATAAAGGGCGAGGGGGAGCCGCTACCTGCCCGGTTCCCCTTCTCCCGCGTAGTGGGGGAAGGGGCTAGGGGATGGGGGCGACAATACTCCCTTCTCCCGCGTAGTGGGGGAAGGGGCTAGGGGATGGGGGCGACAATACTCCC
>CAYPHM010000213.1:0-3368 GCA_964410555.1 uncultured Chloroflexaceae bacterium
CCGCTCGTTGACCCTCGCGGTTCATTCCCCTTCCCCCCGTGGTGGGGGATGGGGCAGGGGATGGGGCAGGGGCAGGGGCAGGGGCAGGGGCTCATCCGCTCGTTGACCCTCGCGGTTCATTCCCCTTCCCCCCGTGGTGGGGGCAGGGGATAGGGTATGGGGGGGAAGAGACGTTGCATGCAACGTCTCTACGACAAATATAGACAGAACAATAACTATCACCATCACCAAAACTGGAGGTACCTAATGAGACAACACAATGGTAGCAAAATAACGAGAACAGCACACAAACAAGCCTCACGCTTATGGGCTTGGAGTCTGCTGCTCCTCTTAGCCGGGATACTCCCATCGGTGTATGCCGAAGATGGAACATCCCAACGTGCCGGTTTGGTGGTGCAATATGCAGATGGCAATGTGTATACTACCTGTGTAGACTTGGAGCCACTCCAAGCGGATGATGGGAAAGCTACGGGTGAGGAGGTCTTGAGTGCATCTGGTCTGGAGTTGACAACTGAGTACAACCCCTCGCTTGGTGCTGCTGTGTGTAGCATCAATGGCACGGGATGCGACTTTCCCAATGACAACTGTTTTTGCCAATGTACTATGCAAGCAGGCGAGTCCTGCGTCTATTGGGCATACTACCATATGAGCGAGGGAGCATGGCAGTATGCTGGCATGGGGACGAGTGGGCATATCGTCAACCCTGGCGATGTTGAGGGATGGGCATGGGGCGCAGGTGACTTTGGGAGCGGGGCGGAGTTGCCCTCTATGCAGTTTGAGGACATTTGTGTGCCACCCACCCCCACTCCCACAGCAACCGATACCCCTACCAATACGCCTACGGAAACGCCAACGCATACGCCAACCCATACCCCCTTGCCCACCGATACGCCAACGTTGAGTCCCACACCAACAGACACCTTTACGCCAACACCAACAGACACACCAACAGACACGCCAACAGACACGCCATCGCCTGTCCCTACCGACACGCCAACAGACACGCCAACGCACACGCCATCGCCTGTCCCTACCGACACGCCAACAAACACACCAACCGTTGCTTCCCAAGTATCAGCATCTACGCCGACTCCCAATGGGGCAACGCATACCCCCACTCGCGTTGTGGCGACCAACACGCCCCCACCGACTGCGACCAACACCCCCCCACCGACTGCGACCAACACGCCCCCGCCGACTGCGACCAACACTCCCCCACCCACGGCGACCCCCATTCCCGTTGTGGCGACCAACACGCCACTGCCCACGGCGACCCCCATTCCCGTTGTGGCGACTATAGCCCCATCCCCCACAAGTGATGGGGGTGTGAGCGATACAACAACCGAGGTCCTCTCTGTTGCCCATCAAATATCAGCTACGGCTACTGATGAGATGCTTATAGACCAAGAGCAACAAGCAGAACAGACCGTGCAACCAGGTATGGAGCAGGGGGTTCTTGCATCTTCTGAGGTAGGCGCAGGGGCAAGGGGAGAGACTCCGCCTGATGACTCTATGGAGAGCACACCGCATAATGCCGGGGCAAAAGCATTGCCCGATAGCTACCTCTTCTTTGCAGTGTTTGTCATCGCTTTGTTGGTTGTCTTCTTCAAGGTGCAGACACGAAAGCGCAGAGCGTAGATAGTGGCAAAGCATCAGCTGTTGAGTGGGCTAATCTATGCGCTCAGTACTGCCATAGGACTGGTCGCATTTTTCTACCCATTTGTAGCTATCACGCTCAACAACACCCAATCGTTGCAGGTGATGGGGCAGGCGCATATGGGTGATGCGCCGCTGGTCCTCACCATGCTGGTAGGTTTGAGCTTTGTTGCGCTGCTATTTGACATCCAGGGGCAGACAGTCAATACAAAGGTGGTAGCGTTGCTTGGGGTGCTGGTCTCTATGAACGCGATACTGCGCTTTATCGAGGTCGCCCTACCGGGACCGGGCGGCTTTAGCCCAATTTTCGTCTTGATTGTCCTAAGCGGCTATGTGTATGGGGGGCGGTTTGGCTTTCAGATGGGGGTCATGACGTTGGTTGTATCAGCACTGATCACTGGCACGATTGGTCCCTGGTTGCCCTACCAGATGTTGACCGCAGGATGGGTGGGGTTGACGGCACCACTCTGCCTGCCGCTAGTGCAGGCGGTGGGTGGACAAGAGCATAAGGGAAGAGAAGCGATTGTCCTGGCTCTGTTTGGGGCGTTGTGGGGGTTCATCTATGGTGCCATTATGAACATTTGGTTTTGGCCCTTTATGACGGGACCAGCAGCACAGTCATGGTCGCCGGGCGTGGGTATCATAGAGGGGCTACAACGGTATGCCCTGTTCTATGTGGTGACATCGCTAGGATGGGATATTTTCCGTGCCGCTGGCAATGGCCTATTGATTGGGGTGCTAGGGGTGCCGGTGTTGCGGGTGCTGCGCCGCTTCCATCGCCGGTTTGATTTTACCTACGATGTCTCGTGATAGAACCGTTGCATGCCATGCAACGTCTGCCCGCAACGACCCTCTCCCCCTGCCCCCGCTCCCCACAACGAGGGACAGCAAAAGCAGTAGACTAACAATACGATACCCTTGGGTTTTCATACAATACCTCTTTACCTCTTATGAAAAATCAATAAGTTCAATGAAGCAACTATACGGATGCTGGTATTCCTATCCATTGTGATAAAAAACGGGTTGTCTCAAGCCTATGACGCTCAAGCAACCCGTGTCCTTACATGTATTGTACCTGCATACGCTAGGCTATGCAATAGTACTGGCAGGGTTCTTGAAACTGGTCTACAATTCAACAGCCATCATCATGACACTTTCCGGCAAACCGAGTTCTTCTAGCTCTTCAAAGGCAAACCCACCTGGATCGGGACCAGCGATGACGTTCCAGTTATCACCGTCCTGCTCCAGAATAATGACCCCCTCATAGCTTTCGTCTGGCATAGAAACATTGACTAACGCATATCCTTCGTCCATATAGTAGATAGAGATGGTCTCATTATCTTCAATCTCTATACCTTCCTCCTCAATGTAGCTCATAACGGACTCTTCAATGGCAGAGACATCCTCTGGAGGCAGCGTGGGTGTGGGACTAGGTGGATTCTCTGGGGTATTAGACGGAGTGGGTCTAATGATGATCACCTCTGCTGGCTCATCCGATTCGTCCGCCGCTGCATCCTCGTCCGCCGCCGCATCCTCGTCCGCCGCCGCATCCTCGTCCGCCGCTGCATCCTCGTCTGCCGCCGCATCCTCGTCCGCCGCCGCGTCCTCGTCCGCCGCCGCGTCCTCGTCCGCCGCCGCGTCCTCGTCCGCCGCCGCATCCTCGTCCGCCGCCGCATCCTCGTCCGCCGCCGCATCCTCGTCCGCCGCCGCAT
>CAYPHM010000213.1:3468-4062 GCA_964410555.1 uncultured Chloroflexaceae bacterium
CCTCTTGGGCTGCGGTAGGCGATTTCACCATTTGCATGTTTTGCATACCCTGCTGGCTACTCCCTGCACACCCTGCCAACAAGCCAATCAATAGGACCAACACGATGGTCAATGATAATCTGTACATCAAACAACCTCCTGAACTCCACAAGCACACCCTGTTCAATGCGCTTGTACCTATACTTGTGCTTTATCCTACCAGTATAGCCGAATTTTGCTTTTCATACCAATACAAACGAGAAATTAAGGGGCAATTTGCAGAATAGTTCCCGTTTGGGGAGACGTAGCATGCAACGGCTCTGCCCCTCTCCCGCGTAGTGGGGGAAGGGGCAGCCAAACAACCCTCTCCCCCTTGCCCCCTCTCCCATTCCAGGGCGAGGGGGGACGAACACAACCCTCTCCCCCTGCCCCCTCTCCCATCCCAGGGCGAGGGGAGACGAACACAACCCTCTCCCCCTGCCCCCTCTCCCATTCCAGGGCGAGGGGGGACGAACACAACCCTCTCCCCCTGCCCCCTCTCCCATCCCAGGGCGAGGGGAGACGAACACAACCCTCTCCCCCTGCCCCCTCTCCCATTCCAGGGCGAGGGGGGAC
>CAYPHM010000214.1:0-4019 GCA_964410555.1 uncultured Chloroflexaceae bacterium
CGAGGGGGAGGAGCACCTGCCCGGTTCCCCTTCTCCCCTCGGTGGGACGCGGGGCAGGAGATGGGGGGGAGCAGGGGGGAGCAAGAAGGGGATGGGAGCAAATTTGCCATGACCCTGCCTGTACCCTTCCCCTAGGTGTCTGGTATAATAGAATTCAATAGAAATTACCTTTAAGGGGACATACGTATGAGCGAAGATGCACAGACAGATGTTTTACACAAAGTAGCTGAACAAGAGATAGCCTTTCTCAACCTCCAATTCATTGACATTTTGGGGATTGTCAAAACGGTAACTATCCCAGTCCAGCAATTTGCCTATGCCCTAACGAACGGCATATGGTTTGATGGTTCATCAATAGAAGGGTTTGCCCGTATAGCCGAAAGCGATATGTATCTAGTTCCAGACTTGCAAACCTATCGCAAGCTACCCTGGAATGAAGATGGCATGGCTATGGCAAGCCTTATTTGCAATGTATATACTCCAGATGGTCGCCCCTTTGCTGGCGACCCGCGCCATGTGTTGCAAAAGATGTTGCAACAGGCTACAGAAATGGGCTTTTGCTATCAAGTAGGACCCGAGCTGGAGTTTTTTCTGTTGCAATCCGACAATGGGAGTTGCCTAAACCCCCACAAGCCGTATGACCAAGCCGGGTATTTTGATACCACCACCAGCAAAGCGACCTCTATCCTCAACCATATGGTCAAAGCACTACAAGATATGCATATAGAAGTAGATGCCAACCATCATGAGGTGTCGCCAGGACAGCATGAGGTAGACCTACGCTATAGCGATGCCTTGAAAGCTGCCGACAATTGTATTATGTCGCGGTTGATTATCAAAACTGTTGCTCAGCAACAAGGGTTGCATGCAACGTTTATGCCCAAACCCGTTGCTGGTATTAACGGGAATGGTATGCACATTCATCAGAACCTCGCCAGTATAGAAACTGGGGAAAACGTCTTCTATGACGAAGAAGATCACTACAATCTCTCCAAACTCGCCCGGTATTTCATTGCAGGGTTGCTCGACCATGCCCACGGGATGATTGCCGTGTTAGCACCGCTGGTCAATTCCTACAAACGCCTGGTACCTGGGTTTGAAGCCCCCGTCTATTTGAGTTGGGGGAGAACCAACCGCTCGGCATTGGTGCGTGTGCCGCGTACAAGCGAAGCGCGACATCAAGCTATCCGTGTGGAGTTGCGCTGTCCAGACCCCACCTGCAATCCCTATTTAGCCTTTGCTGTTATGCTTGGCGCAGGGATAGACGGTATTAAACGCAAGCTGCCCCTCGGTGAAGCAGCTGAGGAAGATTTATTTCAGGTAGACCCACGAGCACTTGGGCTTGAGGTATTGCCAAGCTCGCTTGGGCAAGCGATAGAAGCCCTTAAACAGGATGAGGTTATTCAAGCAACCCTCGGTCCCCATGTGTATGAACGCTTTTTGGATGCAAAAGAGCAAGAATGGAGTGAGTACCGTAACTACGTCTCTGAATGGGAGGTACAACGGTATCTTTCTGTATTCTAGTCTTATGGATTGCAGGGCAAGCGGGTTGTTGCCCCCCATCCCCTGCCCCTTTCCCTACTACGCGGGAGAAGGGGATGGAGGGATCCCTATCCCCCTTTGCGTTGGGGCGTTCGTGCTTGTATACTGAACAGATAACCTATAGCTCTTTGAGATGCTCATATGACTTCTCTCGCCCAACTCCCAGAACAGATAGCTGCGCTGCCTGCTGATATGCGGCAGGTGTGTGAGCAGGTATTGCACGTTGAACAGGTGTGTGGCTATACCATACCTCCGCCTGCTATGTACCCCTGGATTATGCAGCATTTTGGGGACGTAGCCAATGTACGCGAGCAGACGATTTTTAAAGTGACCAACCGCTGGACACTCGAGTCTGCCAGCTTCAACCCACTGCGGGCAAAGCGTCCGCTTGATGACGACAAACAACAGACCGACCAGGATGCCGCCTTAGCAGAGGCTATGGCAGCCTATCAAGGGCAAAATGATACCTTTGACGACCCCTTAAACAGTACGCCAGCCGACCTTTTTGGACGTGTTGTTGGCGAGCATTGCGTTACCGCATCCAACGTTGCCAAGTATGATGGTTGGCATGGGTTGGTCGTGTTTGATAGCTTCAACCCGCTAGTGTTTACCCCCGCTCAGTTTTGTGATTACTGTGACGTGGCATTGCGGTGGCTTTTGCTGGCACATGAGCAAGACCCCCAAGCCTGCTATCCCTTGATAACGTGGAATTGTCTCTGGAAATCGGGGGCTTCTGTGACACACGGACATTTGCAAATGGTTCTCGCACGGCAGTTAGTTGGTGGGCGTATTGAGCAATACCGACGGGCAAGAATAGCCTACCAAGAAGCCTACGGGCGCAGTCTTAGCGAGGATGTCTGGCATATTCATACTGCGCTTGGGGCAACATTTCTCAACACCCCCCCACTGTCTGGCTATGCCACCCTCACGCCCATCAAAGATCGGGATGTGCTGTTGGAATACCGGGATGTCCCAGAGCTTTTGCCCGTGTTACTTGACCAGCAACAGGGCAAGCTAGATACAGCACGGTTGCGCCAGCAACTCCTGCCCCTCTGGGACGCGACTAGCCGCGTACTGCGGGCAATGATAGATAGGCAAGGGATGCAGAGCTTCAATTTAGCCATAACGCTTCCCCCATTGCGGCATACCCCCAAGCCATGGGGGGAGAGCACCGTTCAGGTTCGCATTGTTGATCGCGGTGCGCCCCTTTCTCGTGCAGTCAACTTTGGGGCTATGGAAGTTTTCTCCCACAGCATTATTGGGGTAGACCCCTTTGCTGTTGCAGCACAATTGCAGCATTGCTTTACCGTGAGGTGAACAGCGATTGTGTTACAATACAAAGCAGAGAATGGTAGTCCCAAAAGTCAATCCCGATAGGAGGGGATGGCTGTCTCTTTGAATCGACACACAAATCTTGCTAAAAGGTCAACAACCCAAACTGGAAATGGCTTGGGCAAGCAAGCCGATGTTGACCAGGCGCATACGATCCGCCGCTCAAATGGGGGGGCTGTGCATGAAGTCCATCGTCTATGAGGTGTAGCGAGGTGCAGCAATGAATATTTGGCAAGATGAACAAGCGAAGATGCCCCTATGTTGGGAGTATCTTTCCGCTTATGGACTACCAAAGACTTTTACCCGCAAAAGTTTTATCTATACCCCTGACGATTCGGCACAGGAACTTTTCTTCATTACCTCTGGTCAGGTGCATCTTTCGCTGCTCTCAACGAGTGGCCGTATCTTGACCCTACATGTTATTGATGCGTACCATCTATTTGGGCATAGTGTGTTGTCTGGATGCAAGACCTATGACACCTTCGCAGAGGCGGTAGTGCCAACCCAAACTCTCAGTATCCCCCGTGCAGCAGTGCTGCAGACTTTGGTTGAACATCCCAAACTGGGGGTGCTATTGGTAGAGATGCTAGGGCAGTATCTGCTGGCGACCAGTAGACGGCTAGATGAATTAGCGTTCAAGTCGGTACCTGCACGGCTTGCCTCTATCCTGCTCGATATGGCAGATGAAACGATGGGCAACCAACGATTGCCCCACCGTACCCACCAACAGCTTGCTGATATGACAAACACCTACCGGGCAACGGTGACGAAGGTCATCAAACAATTTCGCTCAGACCGGTTGCTTGATATGGATCGTTCGGGGATAACGCTTTTGAATACCTCACGGCTCCGAGAAGTCGCTAGGGGGGTGTAGCAAGCGCCAAGTGCCAAGCGTCTCTGATATTCCCCGCCCCCGCTTCCCCCGCCCTCGCTCCCCCCTGCCCCCGCTCCGCTTGTAGAGACGTAGCATGCTACGTCTCTCCGGTTCTGCTCCCCGCGGTGGGACGCGGGGCATGGGATGGGGGGGGGGCGCGGTGTGCGTTCCCCTTCTCCCCGCGGTGGGGGAAGGGGCTAGGGGATGGGGGGAGAAAAGCCGTTGCATGCTACGTCTCTGCGGTTCCCCTGCTCCCCTCGGTGGGACGCGG
>CAYPHM010000215.1:0-3838 GCA_964410555.1 uncultured Chloroflexaceae bacterium
CTTTATGGGAGAGGGGGCAGGGGGAGAGGGGACGGAATGGGAGAGGGGGCAGGGGTTGGGGGCTATCACCGGCTCCCCTAGCCTTCGCTGCTCTACCCCTCGGCTAACAGTTCATCTGCTGCTGCCAACAATGTTTCAACACGTTTTGGTGGGGTATCCTTGCTCTCGAGATACAATTCTAGCGCACGAAGTGAAGTTGTGCCGCCGCCGAGCTCTTGCTCCATACTCGCAAAGCGACCACGGTTTTCCCGCTGCACATCCACAGTAACCCCCGCTACCACCCACGCCCCCGCTTTATTCAGGTGTTCACGGATGGCATCCTCGTGTATGTGGGGACGCTGCTCACTGTTGGCTTGTATCTTTACCCGAACAACAGCATGCTGCAAAGACTGATGGTTGATAGCCGCAATAACCCGCGCCTGTGGATCGCTACTCTGTCGCACGTCTATGTCAACGCTGATGAAGGGGCGAGCATCCAATGGGTGAAACTGCCACTTGGTAGCGTCCTTTTCTAGCTCTACCAGCACACACCCTTTGGCATCCTTGCGCTCACCAAAATCCACCCGCTCTATGCTGCCAGGGTAGACCATCTGGGGGTATGTGCCGTGGGCTTGGTGCTTGTGGATATGCCCAAGTGCCACGTAGTCTATCCCCGGTATGGTCAACATGCTGCGGGGGATAACCATATCCGTACCTAGCGTCATACCCCGCTCTGCCCCCGGCTGTGCGCCGTCAATCGTGCCATGCATCGTTAGTATGGTGGGGATAGTCGGGTCACACTCATGAAGATTATTGATGATAAAGACTTCAAGGCGTTGGCGGATCATCGCCTCAATTTCGTTAAACGAGGCATACCGTATCTCCTCACGGGTGAGCAGGGAATGGCGTGTTACCCACGGCAGCGCAATAATCTGGAGTTTGCCCGCGTGGGTCTCTAGCGTATGCAACTTAGGACGGTCTGCAATCGTCACCCCCGGTACTGCCAGTGTGTCGAATATCTCAACCGCATGCGCTCGCCCATGCGAGGAGGAAATATCGTGGTTGCCGGTGAGCAAGAAAACGGGAATATCCACCTTACGCAGGTTGCCTATCCGCCGGGCAAATTCGCGCTGATGGGTGGGGTTGGGAGAACGGTTTTTGTAGATGTCGCCAGCAATGAGGACGAGATGCATCCCCTGCTCTAACCCATAGGCTATTGCCTCATCCAAGCGATCAAGGTAATCTTGCAAGCGGGAATGGAGTCCCGTAGTCGCGTCTATTCGTCCGTAGTTCTCCATACCGATATGCAAATCGGCAAGATGGAGCATTTTTATCATGAGATAGCTTTCTGTTCTTTTGGCTTCCAGGGAAGACAAATGGTAAAGCGACTCCCCTTTTGCTCTTCACTCTCTACTTTCACGGTACCGCCATGCATCTCTGCCAACCTTGCTACCACCGCGAGACCTAGCCCAACTCCCCCATACTGGCGGGTGAGACAGCCGTCAAGCTGTTGGAACAGTTGGAAAAGCTGTTGCAAATTGGATGGGGCTATGCCAATACCGGTGTCCCACACAACAAACAACGTTTGGTCGTTGTCGGGGTCATCTTTCACGTCTAGCCCCACCGACCCTCCCTCCGGCGTAAACTTAATCGCATTGTCCAACAGGTGAACGATCATCTGTTTGACCCGCCGCTCATCAGCCACGAGCCGCACCTCTGCCCCTGCCATCGTTAAGATGAGCTCTATCTGTTTTTGCTCTGCCTGTTTGCGGACAACTTGTAAGCTCGCCTGACACACATTGGAGATATTGAGCGGGGCAAACAAGAGTTGTTCTTTGCCAGACTGTAAGCGGGAAAAGTCCAGTATGCCATTGATCAGCATATTGAGCCGTTGCCCGCTCTGTTGGATCATATCCATATACTCGCGCTGTTTGGGGTTGAGCTCGCCATAGAATTTGTTCATGAGGACATCCGACAAGCCAATCACGGCATTGAGGGGAGTTCGCAATTCGTGGCTCACGCTAGAGAGAAATTGGTCTTTGATACGGGCAGCACGCGCTAGTTCTTTGTTGGCATCGGTGAGTTCGGCGGTGCGTTCTTGCACTTTCTGCTCCAACAATTTGCGCTCCTGCTTGAGTTCCTCTTCTGCTGCTACCCGCACGACAATATCACCTATTTGGGTAGCTATTGTCTCCAACACCGTGCGGGTGCTCATGGGGATTTCGTCGTAGGTGTGGGAGCCAACATTCAGCACGGCTATTACTCGATCTTCGTGGCGTATAGGGATAAGAAACATGACCCGCAGGTTATGGTAGAGGAGTTCTTCTGGCAAATCGTTCATATCTTGCCTGTGCCGGTAAATAGGCTTTCTTCGACTCCACACAAGGTTGGCTAAGGGGGAATTGGCTGGTATAGCGCGTATTTGTTCTATGAACGGTTCCTCAATGCCATTGTATTCAACCAATGCTAAGGCACCGGTGGCTTTATCAACCGCGTAGACGACCCCTGCGTCTAAATCGTCAAAGAGCATCAGCGCATTGAGCAGGCTTTTGAGAGCTTGCGAAATATCACTGGTGGTACTGAGGGTTATCGCTAGATCGCGCTGGATATGCAAGGCTTTTTCTGCCTTCTTGCGGTCTGTGATGTCCTCTTTGATAGCGAGAAAGTGGGTGATTATTCCTTGATTGTCGGTCACGGGGTAGACAGTTGCTTCGTCCCAGTAGAGATCGCCATTCTTCTTGCGGTTGTAGAAGACCCCACGCCATATCTTGCCTGCGGTAATTGTGCGCCAGAGGGTAGCATACTCTTCTTTGGGGGTCTTGCCAGATTTGAGGATACGAGGGGTTTTACCAATAGCTTCATGAGAAGTGTAGCCTGTCACTTGGGTAAAGCTACAGTTGACATATTCAATAACCCCGTGAATATTGGTGATGACGATGGGGTGGGGGCTTTGCTCTACCGCCCGGTGCAGTTTGCGGAGCTCTTCCTCGCGCTCAATTAGCGCATTTTGCAACCGTTGTCGCTGGATAGCCGCGCCAACAATGCCGGCGGCGGTGGTGATGCCGTCTACCTCAGCAGGCAACCATTCCCGTTCTTGCTGACAGTCTGCTAATTCCAGACACCCCCACCAAACATTGTCAACAAAAATGGGAACAATAACCAATGCCTGAATCTGCTCATGGGCAAGCAAGTTTTGTCCATCTTGGGAGCAATGGTTAATCGTCTCTTGCACAGGCAATCCCTGAATGAGCTGCTCCTGCCAGTAGTCCACCCGCTTGTGCAACCAATCTTGTTCATCTACTAAACACCTATGCGGCTCAAAGTCAGGTGATACCCACTGGTACAGGTAGCCAGCAGGATAGGAATCGCTATTTGTGTCTTGCTCAACCAGCGTAATACGCGAGACATCTGCCGCCATACCCAACCGTTCGAGGAACGTCTGCATCGTGGCATGCAAGTTTGTACTCTGGAGAAAGCGTATGGCAGAGGAGGCTATCACCTGATAGATGGCATACTGCCGCCGGAGATGATCTTGTGAAGGTGGAGATATAGGTTGGCATGAAGACATTTGCATGGGAACAGTATCGCACTTCTACATGTTGGTCACTACACCATTGTATATCAACTTTTGCATCATCTATCTTGACTAACTATCTATTGACTGTTTTGTAAGCGTACTTGCTTCTTATCTTTCTCTTGAGTACATGCATTATACCATCTTTCGCTCCCCTATGACAAAGAAAATTTATTGGGTATGGTATGGTCTAATTTGCTTCCCAGAACCGTTGCATGCAACTACCTGCGCGATTCCCCTTCTCCCGCGTAGTGGGGGAAGGGGCTAGGGGATGGGGGCTGACCG
>CAYPHM010000216.1:0-3704 GCA_964410555.1 uncultured Chloroflexaceae bacterium
CGTAGTGGGGGAAGGGGCAAGGGGGGGGGAACTTCTCTACATCCACGACAACTTCACGCGGGTACCTGCCCCCTCTACACTCTCTACCGTCAACGTGCCGCCGATAACCGCCATCATCGTGGTATGCAAAACCAACCCCTGCCCACTGCCCCCCGACCCAAGCGACCCCGCTTCAGGTGCTGCTGTTGCTGATGATGATGCTGATGATGATAACGGTGCCGTTGTTGGTGATGGTGACGGATGGGGCTTGCCATTGCCATTCTGTTGGCTAAAGCCTACCCCATCATCCGCAATGGTCAGCACGAGTACCCCCTTGGACAGGGCTACCCCCATAGTCAGGTGGAGTAGACGTGAGGTATCATCCCCGCGTCCGTAGCGGGCAGCATTGCGAATAATCTCGCGTGCCGCGTAGAATATCACCTCTGCCCGGAGTGGTGTCACCTCATTGGCAGCATGCTCTGCCGCAGACTCAACGTGCCACGTTACCCCATCAAATGCCATCCCAAGTTCCTTGTCGATCAGCTGACGCAATGCCCCGACAAGCCCTAGCCGGGCTATCTCTGGCGCAGAGGTGGTAGGCATAGCATGCAGTAGGTTGGAAATCTGGCGATGGGCTACAGTTAATTGTTCAATCGCCTTGTTGGTCGGGTCATTTTGGGGTATGCCGCTCAATAGGAGCATCACCATGTGTAGTTGGGGCAGAATGTCATCGTGCAATTCGCGGCGTGTACGTTGGTCCATCACCTGGCTTTGCGCGAGCCGCTGCCGTTGCAGCGTCATCAACCGCCGGGCAAGCTCAGCACTCGCCTGCGTGTCTATCAATCGCTCCCCCGCTGCCCGGGCTATCTCTATCTCTTCCTGCGTATACAATCCATCATCACGCTTGCGCCCAAGCAACAACGCGCCAATCAAGCCACGCTCGCTCCAGAGCGGCACTGCCCACACCGCCCCGCCATAGTCAGCAGGATCAAGCCTAAGGCAAATCGTTTGGGGAGAGTCAAAGCGCGAGGCGAGGCTGCCGAGTGATGATGAAGATAGTGCGGATGTTTCGCTACTAGCAGTATACGCCACTACGGAGCCAATTAGCGGGGCAAATGGTCCAAGCGCAACGAGGTAGACAATTTCTGAATCCAGTACATCATCACACAACGCTCGCAAAGGGACAGCTAGGTCTAGGTCAGACGGCGAGTCCGATTGCATCAGCCGATCATACAGCCGTTGGCTGGTGACAAAGGGGCGTAGGCTATCTATACTGCGTTCCCGCTCGACATACGAACGCCAATTTGCCAGCGCAAAGCGCAGCGTCATCATAATCGTCATCAGCACCAAAATGTAAATGAGGTCAAACTCAAATTCGAGGAACCACGCCAACAGGATGCTATAGCTGGCAGCAAACACTTGGGTGCTGCGCCAGTAGCGGCGCAATCCTCCTCGTGGCAGAGATTTGCCGGTGAAAATCTCATAGGCAACCACGGCTTGCCCAAGCAACAACACCGCTACGGCTATCAAGCCAGAAATGATGACATCTAGGGTGATGACAAAAATAAACTCGTTGAGGGTAAGGGCATGGCTTTGCCTATGGGCTGTATAGAGAAACCAGCTTACTGTCCCGCCAATGCCCAAGGTGACAATCAGCAAGAATGCCGAGGCAGCAACGAGCCAGGGATGGGCACGCTGGCGGGCAATATTGCCCATAAGCCGCTCCGACTCTTCGGGGAAGCGCAAGGCAGAGAAAGACAACACAAGGCAGAGGGTACTATAGACGGGGTAGATAAGCAGCACAACGGGGATGGTGCCGAGGGCAAACATCCCTGCAGATGTTCTTTGGATGACTTCGCTATAGCTTGGCAACGGGTTGGCAAAGATGAGCAGGGCAACCGCAATTGCCCCCAAGATGCTAACCACTGTGAGCCAGATACGATGGCGACGTAGGCGAAACACGCCGGTATACCACGCCATTACCACATACCAGACGTAGGGCGCACCAACAAACGGCAGCCAACCAACCCGCCATAACAACTCCATTTCCTGGCTAAAAGAGGGCAACACCTGCCCCACAACCAGCGAGTGTCCGGCGAAAAATAGCCCCCCAAGCAGCATACCGCCACCACCAATCCACGTTCCCCAACTATGACGGTCTGTATTGAGGAGCACGGTAAGCCCTAGCCAAGTTAGGATGATGGTATTGAAAAAAGAGAGGGCTATCGTTGCCCAGTCTATAGTGGTGAGGAGTGAGGTTAGCATAGGGCTAAAAGGAGAAGGTATACTCCACCCACTCGCCGCGCTCATCCATGGTGTATGCCACGCCTTGCTCGTCCCACAACAGCAGCCGCCCCTCACGAATGATGATAGCGACACGGGTACGGGCTACCTTCTCATCGGTGGTACTATCGCTTAACCCCCACGCTGCGTAGATTTGCCCATTGGTACGGCTAATCGTGCGCTTATCACGGAAGCCACGCCGAGCGGCTATCTGCTCGTTGCTCATCCCCTGCGCCAGCATCTTCGCCACCTCTTGCTCGTTGGGTTCTAGCAATGCCATAGGCGACTGTTCATCTTTCTGGCGCACTTCTTGCACCCGTGACTCAATATCAGAGTCTATGAAGCTACGTCCTCCTATGGCATCACGCAGCAGTGGCAGGATCATCTGCGGTAGCAGGTAGTTGGATTTACGAACGTAGGCGTAGTGGCTGAGGATACCAGAGCGGCGAAAATCCCGGTAGTAGCTGTCGTCATCTTGGATGGAGTAAAAAACAACAGGCAGCCGGGGGTGTTCCCGACGGATGGCAACCGCCGTTTCAATGCCGTTGATCTTGCCCTCAAGTTGCACATCCATCAAGATAACATCCGGCGGGGAGTCGAGGCAAAAACCGATAGCGTTCTCGCCACTGCCGCAGTCATACACGACTGTCACCTCGCCGGTGGCTTGCAACCCCGACACGAGCGCGGGGCGTAGGTTGGTATTATCTTCAACTATGAGTAATTGCATCATGATTCGGGTCTTGGGTAGCGTTCTCTTGATTAGTTACAATGATCGGAACGTTCTGTAGGGTATCATTCCACAAGCTATCCCTACTGTCAAGCATCTGAGTGCTTGAAACACCACCGCTTACGTGCGCGTGATTGCCCCCTTGAGCGGTGGATAACTGCTACCATCTGTGGTTTACTAGAATCAAGAACTGTTTAAGCGATGCCAACACTCAGGCAATGTGAAATAGTAGGGGAGGTTTCCTAATGACAACGCTTATGCTGCTTGGTTTGGTGCTGTTTGCTGTTGTGGTATCTAGCGATCTGTTATTGTCTCGTGCATCCTCACCACAGGTCGTCTATGTCCAGAGCGGTGAGTCGTCTAGCACTGAATACACACCCATTCTGGTTATCAGTACGTTATTGTTGGTGATTATCCTGCTTATCTAAACGCTTGCCTGTTACCCATACTACTCAATAACTATCGCTGTTTGCACTTCCTTTCCTCCTGCCCCCCTCGCCTTTGTGTGGACGAGGGGGGAATTATTGTTCCCCCCATCCCCCCGCCACAACCCTTTCCCCCTGCCCCCGCTCCCATTCCAGGGAGACAACCCTCTCCCCCTGCTCCCCTCGGTGGGGGAAGGGGCTAGGGGGAGTCGCCCGGTTCCCCTTCTCCCCGCGGGGGGGGAAGGGGCTAGGGGATGGGGGGCTGCCCGGTGGGGGAAGGGGCTAGGGGA
>CAYPHM010000217.1:0-3574 GCA_964410555.1 uncultured Chloroflexaceae bacterium
CGCGCATCCCCCCATCCCCTAGCCCCGCGTCCCACCGTGCATCCCCCCATCCCCTCGCCCCGCGTCCCACCGTGGGGAGAAGGGGAACTGGGCAACTCCTAAGAACCTCCCTCAGAAAAAGACCTTCGCAAAGCGCAAGACCCCCTGCTTCCAGGGGACACGGTGAGAGATACCGCTGCTTTGCTCAAATTGGGACAGATTATCAAGGTACCATTGGTAGTTGCGGATGAGCGCATCCTTATTGGAATACTTGGGACGAAAACCAAGCACCTTTTCTGCCTTCTCTATGGAGACAAACGACTCTTTGGATACGGTTTCATATACCCACTTATACAGCGGTGAGAGGCGGAAGAAATCTAGTACGCGCAGCGTTAGAATCATCGGCATCGCCGGGAAGGTGCGTATTTGCTTACCGTGACCGGCGTAGTCTAGCACTGCCTGAAAATCCTCCTTCACCGTGCCAAACTCCTTTGCCCCAATGTTGAAAATCTTGTTGACCTTCTCCTTGTCGCCAGTGGCGGTGAGGTAGATAGCCTCGCAGAGGTCTTCTACGTCAAGGTATTGGTAGAGGTTGTTGCCATTTCCAATGACAGGGAAACTTTTGCCATCTTTTGCCCAGTCGTAGAAGAGGGCAAACACGCCGAGCCGTTCTGGTCCAATAAAGGATTTTGGACGAAGGATAGGCACACACATGCCCTTCTTCTGGTATTCTAGGCATATTTCTTCGGCTTTGATCTTTGCTTTGCCGTAGGGTCCCACGCCGTCGAGCTTGTCGGTTTCTAGCAGGGGGTGATGGTCTGGGATGCCATACACCGCCGTGCTGGAGATGTGGATAAACCGCGCTACCTTATGCTTAGAGGCAGAGTCTATTAAATTACGCGTGCCGTCTATGTCGGTGGAAAAGATGTCCTCTTCCTTGTAGAGCGGGAGGGCTGCTGCCGTATGCACTACGATGTCAACAGACTGCATAGCACGATCTACCGCAGCCCTATCGCGGATGTCTCCTTCAATAGCGGTTATCTTGTCCTTGACATCAGCATAATCAAAAGGTACCAGGTCAAGTGACGTAATGGTATGACCTTGCTTGATCAGATAACGGATAAGATTGATACCTAAAAACCCGGAACCTCCGGTAATGAGGTAATGTGCCATAAATTTCTACCTCCCAAATTGTCTGTTTCGTTTTCTCAGGGTGCCGCGTTTGGCATGCCCTGTCAGATTATAGCGCATGTTGGGGAGATGTGTATAGGGTGTGCAAGGGGGCAAGGGTAGGGGGGCAAAACAGACGTTGCCATGACTCTGTATTTATCCCTGGTTGCCCAACAGACAAGCACTTACCCCCGTTGGCTTGCAATCATCACACAGCGGGGTAACAAGCCATTTGCCTGTTATTGAGCCAGAACTATCTCTTGTTGGCATACGCTCAACCACAGCAAAAAACGCTGGTGTCCCACACTGACAACAGGGCAGACTATCAAACAAGCGTATTGTTATTGGCGCACTACGCTTGTCGCTCTCTGGCTTGTTGCCTTGGTTATCCAATGTGCTTACCCCCACGTCACTTTCCAATACAGAACCGGCTAAAAATCGTCTTGAGCAAATCTTCAGTCACCGTTTCACCGGTTATCTCGCCAAGCGCGTGGATAGCCGCTGTTATATCCCCCGCTAGTAAGTCCATCGGCACCCCCTGTTCATAACTAGCAAGAGCAGCTTGCATCCCTTGTGCCGCCCGATCTAGCGTATCACGGTGGCGAGGGTTGGTGATAAGATGCGCTCCACTTGGCGCGACAGCATCCTTACCAACGAGCGTTTCACGCATACAGGCTGCAAGGTCATCTATTCCTGCCCCGGTCACGGTAGAGGTAGCCACCTGCCCTAGCACATGGGGATGGTCAATGGGGAGAGGGGTATCAAGCGTTGCATAAGCCATATCAGCTTTGTTCCAGATAATCACCGTAGGTTTCCCAACCGTCAATTGGGCAATCAACGCATCATCATTACCCACTGGGTATTGGCTATCCAGCACGAGCAAGGCTAGGTCAGCAGTGGCTAGGGCAGCACGGCTACGCTCAACGCCGAGTCGCTCTACCGGGTCAGCACTTTCGGTCATACCTGCAGTATCTACCAATACCACTGGTATGCCTTGTATATTTGCCGTTTCCTCTAGGGTATCACGGGTCGTACCGGGTATGGGGGTAACAATAGCGCGGTTGGAGCGGAGCAGCGTATTGAGCAAACTTGATTTGCCCACATTAGGACGACCAACAAACACTGCCCGCACCCCCTGCCGATAGACAATCCCCTGACTGGCAGTGGCAAGCAGGTGTCCAATCGCTTGCTTGCTTGTCTGGAGTGCCGGGAGAATATCTTGGGGGTCAACCTCGTCTTCGGGAAAGTCTATGGTCGCAGTAAGGTATGCCAACACCTCAAGCAGGGGAGTGCGAATACGGCGCACTTCTTGCGCCAGCCAACCACCAAGCTGTTCGTGTGCCAACGCCAATCCTATTTCTGTTTGTGCTTGGATAACGTCTAGGGTTGCTTCTGCTTGGGTCAGGTCAATACGTCCATTGAGAAAAGCCCGCATGGTAAACTCGCCAGGATTTGCTAGGCGAGCTCCTGCTTGGAGGATGAGATGCAGCATACGCTGAAGGGGAAGCGTCCCCCCGTGACAAGAAATCTCCACAACATCCTCTCGTGTGAAGGAGTATGGAGCTTGCATAAAGGTCACAAGCACCTCATCTATAAGGTCATCATTGACTGGATTGTGGATATGTCCATAACGCACGGTATGCGAACGCAATGGACCAGTACGGCGTGGGCGAAATAGGGATGTCGTTAGAGCAACCGCATCACTACCACTGATACGAATGATCCCCACCCCACCGATGCCTGGGGGGGTAGCTATAGCGGCTATCGTATCATCATAGATCATTTATACAGGTGAGATCGCCTGGCATGAGCGTATGCATCAAATTCCCGTTTTACAGTAAAGGAATGGTAGACATCTTGAAGAAGAGTCCAGACATCACGGATACTCCAAATAACCAGAGCCCAAACGCTCAGCACTAACGCAACAGCTACCCATACCCCAATTGTACTAACCATAAAACAACTCCTTTTCTCGTAAGCGTTCAGTAGATAGGTCTATCACCTAAACCGCGATTATGATCAAGTGGATAAAAATCCGCATAATGCCCCTTACGGCTCTCAGATTACCTGTGCAAGTGAACACCTATCCTTATGTCTCTATTATCTCTCTGTAAGAACTACATTTCGCTATCTAATGCTAAAACAACAAGCACGACATTATACCACAAGAGACCTATTACTGACAAAAAGCTACACCGATGCTTCTCCTATGTCAACATTTTTGACAGTGGAGTGCTATTAAGTATAACGTATTCATGATAACGAAAGTTCCCTCAATATGTTACAAATATTACCAAGATAGCCCGTAAAGCCCACCAACTTTAGCGGTGGGGTTTACGAATTTCCCTCGCTTTGCCAATTGCGGGATTACAGAAATAGCCCGTAAAGCCCAGGGGCTTTAGCCCTGGGATAGAAGGGCTTCAGT
>CAYPHM010000218.1:0-3366 GCA_964410555.1 uncultured Chloroflexaceae bacterium
TAGGGGATGGGGGGATGCGCGGTGGGACGCGGGGCTAGGGGATGGGGGGGATGCGCGGTGGGACGCGGGGCAAGGGGAGCGGGGAATACAATAGTGAAGCATTGCCCCCTACCCCTGAAAGTGTCCCCCCCTACCGGTAGCCTGCTGCTTGCAGGTTGAAGAGCCGGGCATAATCGCCGTTCTGCTCCAACAACGTTTGGTGGGTGCCAAGTTCGGTAAGTTGCCCTTGTTTTAGCACCGCAATGCGGTCTGCCATTCGCACGGTGCTAAACCGATGGCTAATGAGTATAGCGGTCTTGTCCCTGGTCAGTTCACGAAACCGCTGGAATATTTCATACTCGCGTTCGGCATCTAGGGCAGCAGTAGGCTCATCCAACACAAGAATTTCACTATCACGCATGAACGCTCGCCCTAGCGCAATCTTTTGCCACTGCCCCCCCGAAAGTTCACGCCCCCCGTCAAACCAACGCCCCAAGATAGTCTCATAACCATCCGGTAATTGGGCTATCACCTCATCTGCCCCCCCCCGCTCCGATGCATCCCAAATACGTTGCTCGTTATCCATTGCATCAAACTGCCCAAAGCCTACGTTTTCGCGTGCTGTTGTATGGTAACGCATGAAGTCTTGAAAGATGACCCCAATAACCGCCCGGAGATCATCAATGGCATACTCGCGGAGGTCGGTACCATCCAGGTAAATACCCCCTTCTGTGGGGTCATACAACCGGGTCAGCAGCTTAATGAGCGTGGTTTTGCCTGCACCGTTTGCCCCAACAAGCGCAAGCGATTCGCCCGGTTTGATGTGCAAATTGATATGGCGCAGCGTCCATGTGTCCTGGTCTGGGTAGCGAAAGGATACATGGCGAAATTCTATCCCTTGACGGATAGGGCGCATAATAGCTTTGGGGGAGTCGACAGGTTGCATCTGTGGCTCAATCTGCTGAAAGGTAAAGAAGTTGTCCATAAATAGCCCACTCTCGTAGATCTGCCCTAAGTTGTAGAAAAGCCCCTGGAAAATGTGCTGGCTCTGGCGAAAGAGAGTCAAATAGAGGATCATATCGCCAATGGTAATGCTGCCGCCAATGGTAATCCAGACAATCCAAGCATATGCCCCGTAGTAGCTACTCGTGGCGAGTATCCCCCACAACACACTGATGATACTGCGCCGTCGGGCGAGGGCTTCGTCCTCTTTGTAGTATTCCCAAAAGAGGGTTTTATACCGTTTCAATAACGGCTCCCCTAAGTTAAAGAGTTTGATCTCTTTGACACTGGTATCTATCGTTAGGATTTGCTCCAGATAGAGCATACGGCGAAACTCTGGTGCTCGCCATGTCAACAGGCGAAAATAGAGGCTACTATAGCGGGTTTGGGCAATGAATGAAGGGACGGTTGCTCCAAAGAGGAGCAGGGCAATCAGAGGATTGAAGGTGAGCAGCATAGCGGCAAAAGACACCAGCGTAATAACATTTTGTATGGCTAGGAAGCCCGTATTGATAATCGTCAGTGCCCGTCTATCTGCCTCACGACGAGCATTTTGGAGCTTATCATAAAAGTCGGCATCTTCAAAGTAATTGAGGTCTAATACCAGGGCTTTTTGGATAATACGGGTAGTAATGTCATGGCTCAAGCGAAGGTGGAGCGTGTGTTCCAGCAGGTTGCGCCCCTGGTTGAGGAAAGAACTCATCGTGAGCAAGCCAAACTCAATGAGCAAGAAGGGCAATGCTGCCGATAATCCATCTACTGGGGGCAGCCCGGTATTGATAGCATTGACTACCGCATCTACAATGAGCTTTCCCACCCATGCCTGGGTCACTGGCAAACTTGCGGACAGCAAGGTTACGAGAGCCATAAGCAACGTCCCTTTTTTGTCTGCTTCCCAAACCAGCGAGAAAGAACGAGGGATATTGGTCAAAACTTTGTGGATAGTTGCTTTGCGGGTCTTCCATGAGGGGTTTTGGTCGGTTTTGGGTGTTGCGGCAGCCATTGAGTAATTCTAGCTCCTGGTATGTGAGGTATCTGGCACACAGCACAAAAAACCAGTGGCTTTGCTACCACTGGCATGCTTGCAGCAAAAATGACGGGCTATCAGACTCGCCATTTTCGGCAGGAAATGGTTGTTCCTACCCCGTCCTGGGTTTTGATCTCGAACACGTCCATTAGGCGTTTGGCACCGGGGAGTCCCATACCCATACCTCGTGAGGTACTGTAACCATCTTGTAATGCGACATCAACATCAGGTATGCCCGGTCCCTGATCTTCGCAGACAATTTCAATGCCTTTGCGGGACCTTTCTTCTACCTCGCGTACCGTGACGCTCCCTGTGCCAGCGTAGAGAAAGATGTTGCGAGCAAGCTCACTGACTGCGGTGGCGATACGGGCTTGGTCTATGGGACCAAAACCAAGCGATTTCGCTGTATCACGAGCCAGAGTACGGGCTATAACGATGTCCAAATCGCTGCGGATAACGGCAGCTTTAGCTTGTGACATAGGTGCTCTCCTCGTCCTCGTCATCATCAGCACTGGCAGTCTGGGCATTCATGAGTTCCAGACCTTTCTCAAGGTTGAGTGCTGTTAGGACGCTTGGTAACTCTAAGCCAAGTTCGATTAGCGTAATAGCCACAGCAGGCTGTAATCCTGTCAATACAACGTGTGACCCCATCAAGCCTGACATAGAAGCGATATCGGCGATCATTCTGCCGATGAAGCTATCTACAATGTCTATGGCTGTCAGGTCTATGATAACGCCACGAGCTTTTGTTTGATGGATTTTTTCCAGGAGATCATCCTTAAATTGCACTGCTGAGGCATCATGAAGGGCAATTTGGATAGAAGCAATGAGTACATCGCCAACTTTGAGTATGGGGATACGAAGGTTATTCAAGCAATCCTCCTCTGGGATACAGCAGGAGAGCATTTCCAAAATTTGGTTGATAGTCCAAAGATTAGGTAAAATCCTTGTAGGTCTCAATTACCGCTTGCCTATCATAATAGCAGAAACATGCTCAAGGTGCAAGATATTGGGGACATGGCGGTGTCAAAATCCAATTTGCTCCCCATCCCCCGCTTTCAGGGGTAGGTTAGGTTGTAGAGACGTAGCATGCACCGTCTTGCTCCCCCATCCCCTAGCCCCTGCCCCCTCTCCCACCGAGGGGCGAGGGGGAACCACCTGCCCGGTTCCCCTTCTCCCCTCGGTGGGACGCGGGGCAGGGGATGGGGGGATTCCGACTCCCTGCTCCCCTCGGTGGGACGCGGGGCAGGGGATGGGGGATTCCGACTCCCTTCTCCCCTCGGTGGGACGCGGGGCAGGGGATGGGGGATTCCGACTCCCTTCTCCCCTCGGTGGGGGAAGGGGCAGGGGATGGGGGG
>CAYPHM010000219.1:0-3246 GCA_964410555.1 uncultured Chloroflexaceae bacterium
AGGGGATGGGGGGAAGAGACGTTGCATGCAACGTCTCTCCAGATGAATCCCATTCTAGGGCGAGGGAGAGGAACCTATCTGCCACTCTCCCCAAAACATCGCTTGAGTATGGTATAATGCCCATTCGGGTACAGGTATTCACTGTTCCCCTATTTATACTATGGCAGATGAACACACAACACCCATACGGAGCTATACGCTGGCTTCTGGACCGTTTGAACGCAACTGGCGTGCTCCCCAACGGCTCGTCTTTACCATAACAGGCGAGACCGTCACCGATGTACACTACCGCGATGGCTACAACGGGCGCGGCTGTGCCGAACGCATCCCACGGCTGCCGATGGAGCAGGCGATCCATCTGGTATCACGTATCTGTGGGGATTGCTCGCATGCCCATACCCTCGCCTTTTGCCAAGTCATCGAGGAGCTATCTGAACAGCGCATCCCGGAACGTGCCGCCTATTTGCGGTCTGCACTGGCAGAAATTGAGCGGCTCGCCTCGCACCTAGAAACCCTCACCGCCATCTTTGATGCGCTTGGGCAAGCGACCTACACCCAAAATCTGCGTGAATTAGCAACCAGTGCGCGTGATGCTATGGAGACGTTTAGCGGTAAGCGTATCACGCCAGACCTGTGCATCCCTGGCGGCATGCGGCGCAACCTCGACAGCACCCAACACAGCGAACTGTTGGTAATGCTGGCACGGATGAATCGCCGGCTGGCACCGCTGCTTGAACGTATCACCGGTGATGCTTCCCTCTCTGCCCGCACGGTAGACGTAGGGGTAATAGCCAGTCCCGCAGCGCACCAGTTTGGCTTGCTTGGGCCTATGGCACGGGCATCAGGATTACATACTGATGTCCGTTTGGCACAGCCCTATGCTGCCTATGACAACCTCGCTATGAGCGAGATCACCGAAGAGGGCGGCGATGTGTATGCCCGTATTCTCGTATTGTTGTTGGAAGCCTACGAAAGCGTCAAACTCGTAGAGCAAGCCCTCAATGACCTGCCAGCTGGCAAGTGGGAAGGGGCTATTCCAAAGGAACTCCCCGTTGGGCAGGCAAGTGCGTTTGTCGAAGGTCCCCGCGGGATGCTGCGCTACACCATTGACAGCGCAGGACAACGGATTAACCGTATCCTCATAGACACGCCCAGGCAACTAGACCGCTTGTTGGTTCGGGCACTCTTTATGGGGGCTTCACTGGATAATGTTATGCTGATTGCCCTTTCTGCTGACACCTGTCTAGCCTGTGCTGAGGGATAGAAGATTATGATGCTCATTGCCCTTTCTCCCCTAGCGATAGCTCTGGTCTTGTGTCTTGGGCTAAACTCCCGTATATCTACCCGCCTACTTGGGATGCTGTCGGCACTGGCAACCCTAGCCGCAGGGGGTATCCTCTTGGCAGAACGGCTCCGTCCTGTCGAGTCTGACCTGCTGCTGCTCATTTGGGCAACGCTTGACCAGATGGTCGTCTTTGTGCCAACACAGCTTGACCCCTTATCGCATACGCTGGCTATCGTGGTGCTTGGGGGAGGGGGATTTGCGCTCTGGTCGCTTGCCCTCGCCCTTGATCCGAGTATCCGTGGCTTTGGGACGCTCTTTGCCTGGGGCATATTTGCGCTAGTGGCTACCCTGCTAGGTTTGGCAGGGTCGGGAGTGTTTATCCCCTTTGCGTGGGGCATAGCCGTGCTCGCCAGCTATGGGACGGTACGTGCCAGTCGCGCCCTTGTGCAATACCAATCTGCCCCTACCGGGCTAATTATGGGCATGCTGGCTACCCTACTCCTAACCGTTGGTATCATCTCGCTGCAAGCAGGCTTTTTTGCCTCACAAGCACCGGGCGTTGTGGGTATCTCGGTGGTCATTATGGCGTGTCTGATGCTGGCAGGGAGTGTTCCCTTCCATCACACGCTTGACGAAGTAGTCGAAGCCCCGGCGGCATTAAGCGGCATGCTCGCTGGTCTCGTATTACCCATACTGGCAATGGCTACGCTGTATCGGGTGCTCTGGACACCCAACGCGGTCTTTGCCAGTTTGCCCCTCACCATGCCCGATTTTTGGCGCACCCCACTGTTGTTGCTCGCCACGGTGAGCATGATCATCAGTGCCGGTGCTGCGCTACGCGAGTATCGATTGCGGCGCATCATTGGTTGGCAAATGAGCGTCCAGATTGCGCTGGTGTTGGTAGCCATAAGCACCACGGGACCAATGGCGGGGATGGCGGCAGGCGCGTTGTTGGTCAATGCTGCCCTCTCTACCCTTGTGGCATCATTGGCAGCAAGCATCTTAGAGCACGTCACCGGCAGCGATGATTGTACCCAAGATGTAGCCGGCAAACCGGGCGTTGCGCGGGTGTTGCGTGTCCCTGGGCTAGTGTGGGGGTTTGCTGCCCTCTCTGCTTTAGGACTGCCTCCTTTTTGGGGCTTTTGGGGGCGGTACTGGCTCGTAGATAGCATCAAAGATCAGGCACCCTGGAGTATCCCATTACTGTTGGCGGCGAGCAGCATAGCCGCGCTTGGTTATCTCGTGCCGATGGCACAGTTTTGGCGAGCAGCGAGACCACAACGCGGACAGCAGCAAGATAGCGGGCGCGTGGCAGTGCAGGGCAGTATGCTGTTGCAGGATAGCGGCAAGAAGGGCGACACTGGCGGTCTCAAGGTACAGAGCGGCGGCGGCGGTATGCAGGTCAAAGAAAAGAGCACAACCACCCGCCTACCCCACTACCTCTCGCCAATGGCATACCTTGTGCTGCCCATACTCGCATTGCTGCCACTGGTGTTGCTTGGTTTGAAGCCACAGACCGCATCTCAAGCGTGGTTTGTGCTACTGCCAACGGGTGGCGAGCCGTTTGTTCCCACCAGCACAATGCAAATAGGCATGGGGGTGTTGACCATTGGGCTAGTGCTGGTGGTGACGTTGGGGGCGCAGTTGCGCTGGAAGCGGCGCACCCTCACCGACGAGGATATGGTCCCCATTGCGCTCACCCCCGATACCTTAGCCAATAGCCTGTTCCCGTTGGTGTGGGCTGGTCGTCCTACCTCCCTGTTGCGTGGTATGTGGAATGTACTATTGTTGGTCAATCGGGGGGTGCAGTTGGTGTTGTCGCCCTTTGAGCAGCGATACTACCTTGCGGGGGTGTTGTTGGCGTTGATTAGCTTGATTGTCTTTATGGCACAGTAAACAACCCTCTCCCCCCTGCCCCCTCTCCCATAAAGGGCGACACCCTCTCCCCCTGCCCCCTCTCC
>CAYPHM010000220.1:0-3245 GCA_964410555.1 uncultured Chloroflexaceae bacterium
GGGGAACCGGGCAGGTGTGTTCCCCCTCGCCCTTTATGGGAGCGGGGGCAGGGGGGAAAAGGTGAGCAAAACAGGAATCGTATCCAATGATAGCGTTAGGTGAAAGGAGGACAGACACATGACCACAGCAACACCACAAGTACAACAAGGTTTTGCCATTAAGCCACTACACATTGCCGGGATTGGCATTATCCTGGTGGCTATTCTGTATGGGGCATTTGGCTTTCAAGAGTCGTTTCGTTCATACACCACGAGTATAGAAGAAGCCCGGATGAGCGGGCGCGGGGTGCAACTCGCCGGTTTTCTTGGCAGCATGGGCGAGTATGACGAAGAGGGACGCTGGACTTTTCTCATGGAGGATGAAACTGGCGAATCTATGAAAATTGTGTATGACAATGTGCGCCCATCAAACTTTGAGCATGCCACGAGTATTGTTGCCATTGGACACTATGATAATGTAAGCCAAGTATTTATGGCAGATGACCTGCTGGTCAAATGTCCATCGAAATACCAAGAAGAACTCAGCGAGACCTGAGCATAATCACACTTGACACATCAGTACTTGGTAGCATTGGCGTGTCACTAGACTAGGGGGGATACTATGTACTATCTTGTGGGGACTATCCTTATCGTTGCTGGCGCAGTGCTGGCACTCATGGGGGGGATAGGCTATCTTTTGGCGATACGCGGCAAACGCGGGGCGTTGTCGTATGGCAGGGCGGGGGTGTATGGCTCGCTTTTTGCCCTCAGTGCTATGTGGGTGCTGCTCGTGACTCTCTTTCAGACCCACCGCTTTGACATTGAGTATGTCTATACCTATAGCTCAAAAGACCTCAATACCTTCTTTACCATAGCGGCGACGTGGGCGGGGCAGCAGGGGAGTTTTGCCCTATGGGTATTGTTCAACGCCATTGTCGCCGCGTTGCTCGTGCGGCGAACGCGCCATTTTGAGCCGTATGTGTTAGCTTTCCTGATGCTCATACAGGCAGGGATTGTCGGCTTGATGCTGATAAGCAACCCCTTTGTGCCATTGACAGACCCATCTACCGGGGCAACAGTGATGACTCCACCAGCGGACGGGCAGGGGCTAAACCCCCTCCTCGACAACTTCTGGATGATCTTTCACCCACCGGTGCTCTTTGTAGGCTATGCGCTGGCAGCTGTCCCCTTTGCTTTTGCAATTGGGGCTTTGCTGCGCTATGACTATGACGGTTGGATTACCTATGCTATGCCCTGGACTCTGGCAGCATGGGCATTTCTCAGTATGGCACTCTTTCTCGGTGCCTACTGGTCCTATGAGACGTTAGGATGGGGCGGGTACTGGGGGTGGGACCCGGTGGAAAATTCTTCGCTCGTGCCCTGGTTGCTGCTCACCGCCCTGCTGCACAGTATGCTGGTACAACGGACACACCATAGTTTGCGGCGCACCAATATCATTCTTGCTGTGCTGACCTTCGTTTCGGTAATGTACGCCACCTTCCTCACCCGCAGCGGGGTGCTCGCCAACTTCTCGGTTCACTCGTTTGTCTCTGAGGGGCTAGGGGGGGCAATGGTGGGCTTCCAACTGGCAATTATTGGGGTGAGTCTGGTACTGCTCGGTATGCGCTGGCGGGACATCCCCAACCGCAAACTCGACAGTGCCTTCTTTTCACGGGACAGCTTCATGGTACTGGCAGTATTGACGCTGGTTGTCATCTCCGTTGTGACCATCTTTGGCACCTCTATGCCGGTTATCTCGGCTATTCCAGGGGTAGGGCACTCGTTGCAAGAAGTCTTTGGGGCAGCCTTTGAGGTAGACGATGGTTCTCTGCTTGGGGGTGAGCCATTGACAGACGGACGGTTTAGCCTAACTCCAGAGTTCTTTAACCGTACCGTGCCACCATTAGGCATCATTATGATGATCCTGCTTATTATTGGTCCATTGACCAGTTGGCGCAGTACAGATGCAAAGAGTATCATCCTGCGAGGGCTACGGTTCCCCTTTGTTGCTACCATTTTTGGTACGATTATTGCCATTATCCTGGGAGTACGTGATGCAAAAGGGGTAGCCTTCATTGCCCTGAGCATCTTTGCCATTGGCACCAACATCCTCGGACTCATCCGCAATATGCGCGTCAGTTGGGTAAATACCGGTGCTCAGGTAGCACACCTGGGGGTAGCACTGATGATCATTGGCATAGTTGGGTCAAGTATGTATGCCAGTCCAGATGAGCGGGTGGTGATGACCGCCGGTGAACCAGTGGGTATTTATGACTACACTATCACCTTTCACGGGTGGGAATCTACAAAGGACAAAGAGGGCAACCCGGATGGCAAGGGGTACCTGGATATGACCGTCCAGCGCGGTAATGAACAATTTGCTGCCCGTCCAGAACTCTACTTCGACCAAAGCATCCAGTCTACTATGCAGACTCCTGCTATCCGCACCTATCCTCTCCATGATCTCTACATCGCACCGGCGGAGTACATCCCCGAAGAGAATCCCAACGAACCGGTGTTGCAGATGGGGCAGTCGCAAAAGGTGGGACCCTACCAGATTACCTTTGAGGGATTCGAGGTAGATGAACATGCCTTCCAAGAGACGGGCGTAGCAGAGGTGGGGGCAAAGCTACTGGTTGGCTATAAAGACCAGGTAGAAACGGTTATTCCCAAGATTAATTTGACCTCAGAGGGGGAAACCGAACCAACCGACCCCAACAACCCGCTTTCTGGCTTTGAGAAGATACCAGCGACTCTCCCCGAAGGGCATGAGGTTGTGCTGACAATGTTTGACCCAACACGGCGCATGGTGCTGCTCAATGTGGATGGGCTAGATATACCCACCACACCGGCGCGAGCAGTCATTACCGTTAGCACCAAGCCTGCTGTGCTGTTGGTGTGGATTGGCTCACTGGTGGGCATTCTTGGTGGGGCAATAGCCACGCTACGGCGGCAGGTTGAGGGCAAGATGCTGCTCAAGGGGGTACCCGTGCGCTTACCAAAGGGCATTGGGGTGCGGCAGTAGGGGGAAGCAGCGACACCCGCTCCCCCCTAGCCCTCGCCACATCCCAACAACCCGCTCCCCCCTTGCCCCCTCTCCCATAAAGGGCGAGGGGGAGTCGGACTCCCTTCTCCCGTGTAGTGGGGGAAAGTCGGGGGATGGGGGGAATACAACCCGCTCCCCCCTTGCCCCCTCTCCCATTCCAGGGCGAGGGGGAGTCGGACTCCCTTCTCCCGCGTAGTGGGGGAAGGGCGGGGGATGGGGG
>CAYPHM010000221.1:0-3096 GCA_964410555.1 uncultured Chloroflexaceae bacterium
GTCTCACCGGGCAGCCCCCATCCCCTAGCCCCTTCCCCCACCGAGGGGAGAAGGGGAATCGGGCAGCCCCCATCCCCTAGCCTCTTCCCCCACCGAGGGGAGAAGGGGAATCGGGCAGCCCCCATCCCCTAGCCCCTTCCCCCACCGAGAGGAGAAGGGGTTGTCCGAACTCCCCCTTGCCCTTTATGGGAGCGGGGGCAGGGGGAGAGGGCAGGAGCAGGGACAAGGGGGCAAATTGGACATTGACCATGCTTGTCTTGCAAGAACATGTTATAATAGCCCTGCAGTATGGTACAATCATACGGTAAATTTATCATAACAAGGAAGTAATATTAGGCAAAGGAGGCTTAGGACCTATGGCACGAGTTGCTATTAACGGGTTTGGTCGTATCGGACGACAATCATTCAAAGCGATGTTGCAAAACCACGCTGGCGAGTTTGAGATTGTTGCCATCAACGACCTTTCCGACCCCCACAAACTGGCGCACTTGCTGCGCTACGATTCTACCTATGGTCGGTTTGAAGGCGAAGTTACCGCTACGGACACTACGATCAAGGTAGACTACAAGGGCCACAAGTATGAGCTGCAAGTCAACTCGCAGCGTGACCCAGCCCAGCTTCCCTGGAAAGACCTGAACGTTGATATTGTCGTTGAATCCACTGGATTGTTCACCGATGCGGAAAAAGCTAAAGCTCACATGACCGCCGGGGCAAAGAAAGTCATCATCAGCGCACCGGCAAAGAATGAAGATTTGACCGTGGTGCTTGGGGTGAACGAAGAAAAGTACGAACACGACAAGCATAACATCATCTCCAACGCATCATGCACCACCAACTGTCTTGCGCCCGTTGCCAAAGTACTCAATGATACCTATGGCATTAAAAGCGGGTTGATGACAACCATTCACGCCTACACGATGGACCAGAATTTGCAGGACAACATCCACAAGGATATGCGCCGTGCTCGCGCCGCAGCCCTAAACATGGTCCCCACAACAACGGGTGCCGCCAAAGCTGTTTCGTTAGTTATTCCTGAACTCAAGGGTAAATTCCACGGCTACGCCATGCGCGTACCAACCCCTACCGTCTCTGTCGTAGACTTTACCGTCCAGTTGGAGAAGGGGACAACCGTTGAGGATATGAACAAGGCGTTTGTCGCAGCCAGCCAGAGTGAAAAGATGAAGGGCTACCTGGGGGTCAGTGACGAAGGACTCGTCAGCACAGATTTCTGTGGAAGCACCTACAGCAGTATTGTAGACCTGCCATTGACCATCAATATGGGCGATGATTTCTTCAAAGTCGTTTCTTGGTATGACAATGAGTGGGGATATTCCGTCCGGGTAGGCGATCTTATTTCCTACATGCTCAAGTTCTTCTAGGCAATAGAACAAAGAGCAGAGCTAGGGATAAAGAACCAGAAACGAAACAACAACGACAACGAGTCGTTTTTGAACGGGAGATAGGTTGAGAGCCGGGGGCTTGAATGGATAGGATAGTCCATTCAGGCTCCCCCGGTTTTCAGGAACCATACGCTCATCGTTTTCCTCGCTGCTCGTAACTTATGACGCGAACATCTGGCGAAGTTGACTATTGCGTCCTAGCCGTCCCAACACATTACGTTTGACATTGTACACATCATTGACTGTACGAAATAGGTCCTTGCGTCGGGCAAAGATCGCCCGTGGAGTCAACCCAAGAATGAATGAGCAGTAGACTACCACCCGCTCAATTTCATCATGCAACTGGGCATCTATCAACCGCCAAAACTCCTCCCGCTGCACCCGATTGACCGCCTCTTCGTCTGGCGAATACTGCGGCGATGCACTGGCAGTTATCATATCCTCTGGCAACATCTCTGACCAAGATTGTGTCCGCACACTATCTATAACCACACTGGTTGCACAGAGTTGAAGGTAGTGAAGTAGGGAAGCCAATGTGGGGAACGAGTCAAATCTATCGGGAGTAATAGCCCGCCAGAATTTGGTGAATGCGCCCACAACAAAAAACTCGCTGCTCTCGCCACTGCTGGTAAACGCCCCGCTTCGACGAACCCACCCCTCTACCAACCCGTTATAGTGACGGTAGAGCTGTTCCCAGGCTGCTTCGCTACGTTCCACCAACGCTCGACGAAACAGTTCATAGCTGAAACTAGTATCGTGTTGCTGTCCCCGGTAAAACCGTTCACTCTCACAAGCGCAGTGTTGCATTAACGTTGTCAGGTCCATCTGTCTTGCAGGGAGTTCCGTTACCTGTTCTGTCGAGGGCAGCGGTGGCGTTACCTGGTCTTGCTTCAGTCGTGCTCGCGTTGTCATAGGTTCTCGCCTCGTTGTATTAGGTTGTGTCATAAGGTTACTTTGTTGCACCATCATAATATACTCCTCATCCTATTTATTGCCGCTGAAATTGGGCTTTTGCTTGCATCCAAAAATGTTTGATGGTGCCAGCATATCAAAGCCACGCTACGGTAGGGGTGCGGTTGAACTTCGGTGATACCACGGTAGGTATATACCCATCTTTGATAGGGATTGTAGAAGGTTGTTGGGGTTGATGAAAGGGTGAAAGATGAGTATGAGATGACAAATGCTACGATATGGTATCGTAGCATCTTACGGTGTCTTGTACCTACAGATGGTCGGGTAATAAAGGGGGGAATGGCACCTGATGTAGGGGCTTGATCAAGCTGTTCAGCATCAACTTGAGATTTT
The DNA here is from genome assembly GCA_964410555.1 of uncultured Chloroflexaceae bacterium. Classification (GTDB taxonomy): domain Bacteria; phylum Chloroflexota; class Chloroflexia; order Chloroflexales; family Chloroflexaceae; genus JAAUSY01. Next base: position 2,706 of record CAYPHM010000221.1, read on the forward strand.
GGTTCCTGAGTAACACTATCGAATTTCTATACCCAAAGATAAAGCTCTATAAAGGGGACACCGTAGTCTTCGGTAAGACTGCGGTAACGTGCTAACACCACGTTACCATCATTATAGCACAGGGCTTTGGGTGGTTTCAACAGACTACAAAGGGTAATATCAAGAACTATATAAGGTGGTAGCAAAATAGCCTAGTTCGACAATCGGTAGTTTCTCTATTCGCCAATTTTTGCGAATAGGTGTTTGATAATTGGCAATATGTTATCCGCTCTGCTACTTTCTCTTTTCCCATGTGGTGGGTACGCGGGTGTAGGGAGGATCGGGTGTTCCAGGCAGCCCCCATCCCCTAGCCCCTTCCCCCACCGCGGGGAGAAGGGGAACCGGGCAACTC
>CAYPHM010000222.1:0-2782 GCA_964410555.1 uncultured Chloroflexaceae bacterium
CAAGCGAACGGGGGTTCAACCGGTTGAGGATATTCACGATAAAGTTACCCGTCCCCACGCAGGGGTCTAGGATATTGACCCCCTCGCTAGACAGCGTTTTGCCAAACTCTCGCTCCAATACCACCTCTACACTGGCACACATAAAGTCGACGATTTCCTGGGGGGTGTAGACAATGCCATGCGTGTCCGCTTGCTTGTGCGAAAACCCCTGGAAAAACCGCTCATATACCGTATTGAGAAAGGCTTGCTTTTCTCCAAAGTCAGCGATTGTCCCTGCCGCTTGCTCAATCGCCACGTAGAAGTGATCCAGACTCTTGAGAAAGATACTGCGACTGAAGGATCGGCTTGTGAGCGTATGGATAACTTTTTCTATTTCGACAGCTATCACATTGCGATTAGTGAAGTCGGGGTTGTCAAAGATGGTACGGAAGAGCCGCTCGGTGAGCAGGTGTTGTACCAGCATCTCTTTGATGGCATCCATGCTGATGTTGGGATTGATGACATCCTGGCACAACGTAGTGAAGCCGTCAAATGCTGCGACAAAAGACGGGTTTTTGTGGTATTCCTCGGCAATGCGTTGGATAAGCCCTGCTGCCAATTCTGGTATGCGTTCCTGGAAGGTAGCAACGGCAGTATGAAACTCCTCGATTTGCGGCTCGGTGTAGCTAAAAAACGCATTGAGCAAATCGGCGAGGTGTTGGGGTTGGGTGATGTCGGCGACCATGACCCGTTGCCCATTTTGGTAGAGTATCCCCTGGCGAGTGTCTTCAAAGATGGTGTTGGACAAGGGGTAGCCTACGGCGATCTTCTTGGCAATCTCGACTTCTAGGTCGTCTTGGGTATCTTTCGCTTCCCAATAGCCACGGGGGATACGGAACTCATCCCGCAGTACCCCATCTATGCGCTTGCGATTGGGGAGCGTGTACTCCATCACGAGGAACCAACCTACGGTGGAAGCAGTCGCTTCAAGCAGGGTAGCAAAGGCTTGTCGCACTGCCAGTTCGTGGGATACCCCCTGCTGTTCATAGTTAGCTAGGGTGTCGTAGTAGGCGGTAATGGCGCGATGGTTCTTTTGTATGGGCATATCTTTGGGTTGTCCTCTCGTCCCGGTGGTGTGTTGGTTCGTTGGGGGTATTATAGCATAGCCGTCTCGATCTTATCTTTTGTTGTCTCCCCCAAGCGGCACCGCCCCCACCTGCTCCACCAATGCCACCGTCTGCACGCTTACCTGCACCACGCGCCCCACCAAGCGGGCGATATATTCCTGGTCGTCTTGGCGGTTGGGGTCACTGGTGATGCCGCTGCGCGAGTCGGTTTTGACGCGGTACTGGTCAATCACCCACTCTAATGCCGAGCGGTTGCCGAGGCGATAGGCAAAGCATGCTTCGGGGACACCGGCGAGGGTAAGCGAATCGTTGACGACAACAGATCGCTGGTCATCTGTGAGCCGCATCCGCTCGACGTGCCAATCCCAGGGGATGTTGGGGGTTTCCTGCCATTCTAGCGGGTACTCGGCTACTTGCTCATAGTGCAGGTGCAAATCGCCGAGTTGTTTGCCAAGTGATGCCAGCATATGGAAGGTCTCACTATCACCGAGCATGGGGATGCGGGGGAGTTCCATTCGCAGGTTCTCGGCGTAGCGTTCGCGGTAGGTGGGGTGGTGCAACAGCGCGTAACTGTACCAGAAGATGTCCCACTTGGACACCCCATCCCCGTAGCGCGAGACAAACTGCATCAACGCCCAATCGGTGATATTCTCACGGCGGTTGCTGCCGTCTTCGTCATAGGTGTAGAAGGGGAAACATTGCGAACCATCCATAGCATTGATAGTGAGATCGGGAATAACGTTCGTTACCAATACAGTAAATGGCGCACGATGCCCAATACTACTCACACAAATGACCATATTTTCCGCTTCCGTAGCCGGTGTAGGGAAGATAAAGGGAAATTGGGCTTGCCGATGAGTCATTACCCGATCAAAGTACAAGTATTGACGGGTGAATGGACGATAGAGCGCATGACGGATGTTATCACTGTTGAACGTAGTTTCAATTTCTCGTTGCAAATACTCTTTTAACCTGCTGCTCCATTTAATTTGCCGTCCATCTGCCAAGACAAAATGGTCTATATTTTCTGGCTTGCCTGCCCGTATCCAACGGGAAAGTTCTGCATTGTAGGTTTCTATCATTCGTGTGGCATTGTCAGTTAGTTGGCGAGTATCAAAGGCATACATCCAGCTATCTCGTGTCGTTTGGACTCCGTTGGAATACCTTTTGAAAATCGCCGGGACATTCATCTCTTGTGCAGCCTTTGTTTTTCGAGTCCCTGTTGGCAAAAACGTAGCAAAGTCGGTTTGCAATCCTTCGGTGAGCCAAGCGTTCTGCTCATTTTGCTGTAATCGTTCCCAGGAAACCCCGTGTATTTCTCCAGCTTCTGCCAAAAATGCGAGTTTCTGCTCCTTGCGCCAATCTTCCGGGACACGATAGTAGCAAATCTGCTGTTCAGTATGCGCGGCTTTGCGGACGAGCAGCGTGATGCCCACCCCCACTTGGATACCAAACACATTATGGGTTGTCCCGGAGAGTTTCGGGTTCTGGCGTACATTGCCATGCAGATCAAGGTGATAGATACGGGTGAAATCCTGCGACAAATGATGTCGCATGCCATCAAAGGCAATCCCATCCAAAAACCCATTGTTGCTCACAAAACAGATAATCCCATCTTGCTCATTGAGGCGGTCTGTTGCCCACCGAAAGAATTTGACGTACATATCACTCAAGGC
>CAYPHM010000223.1:0-2707 GCA_964410555.1 uncultured Chloroflexaceae bacterium
TACTGCAGGAAGGGAAGCAACTTGGGCTTGAGGAAGGGGAGGAAAAGGGTATTCTAAAAGGGAAGCAACTTGGGCTTGAAGAAGGGCGGCAGCAAGAACGACTCGCTATGCTCCAACGGTTGCTGTCCAAACGATTTGGGACATTTCCCCCTGCGCTGGTTGAGCAACTCCAAAAGATGAGCAGCGAGCAGTTGGATGAGATGCTCGATGCTATCTTGACATCCAATACTATCCAGGACTTCCAAGCACACCTACCCCCAACCAAGACCAATGGGGACAATGGAGCAGGGGAAAATGGCAGTCCCAATGAAAATGGGAGTAGCAACGGGAATGGGAGTGGCAACGGGAATGGGAGTGGAACCCTAACCTAAACACGCCTGTGGACACTGCATAGAGGGTTGCTATGCCGATAGTATCCTTTCGCTAGTGTTTGTGAACGTATCCCCTACCCGGTGATGGGGTAGGGGGTAGGGGGAGAGGGTTGTTCGGGCAGCCCCATCCCCTAGCCCCTTCCCTTACAAGGGTAGGTCATTGGACAGAGATCACCAGGGAGACACAGAACAAACGAGCCGCGAGTAAGCGGATTTTCCGACAGCAACGCAGAGACACAGAGACTCTGACAACGAAGGGGATATGTCGCCTATCTTGCCTGGAAACTCCTGCCCGTGTCTCTGTGTCTCTGTGGTAAACCTGCCCGAAAGACTCGCCCTTACCCATGTTATAATGTTCCTAATATCTCATTAGTGTAGCCTACTCATCAGTAAGAGAAAGCTCTTTACCTATGGTAAATACCCGTACCCTGCGCCAAATACTGATCAACCACTTTAGCATTGATGAACTTGACATCTTTTGTCACGACTATTTTCCTGACTTCCACAGAAGAAAGTTTAACGCAAACCAACCAAGAGAACACAACAGCCAACGGTTAATTACCTACTGCGAACGGCAAGGAAAGCTCGATGAGTTAGTCCTTGGGATTAAAAAAGAACGTCCCGACATTAAATGGGATGTTCAGTTACCTGATAATACTATCCCCTCAAACACGCAAAAACTATGGAATAAAATCCTTGACAGGATAGAAAAAAGCCTTTTCTATCGTACTGTAGACATTGTGTCTGTTTTTTGGAGTGTCTTGGGTATCAGTGTATTGTGGATCATATCGCTATTTTTCCTCCCCACGCCTACGCCCACGCCTACGCCCACGCCTACCCCCACACCCACGCCTACCCCCATACCTACGCCTACCCCCATACCTACGCCTACACCGCCCTTCCCCGCGGCGCGTGCGGGTGAATCCCTCATCATCATAGCGGAGTTTACCAAAGACAATACGGTAGCGGGGGAAGAAGTAACAGAAAGTTTTGATAATCTCATTGAGGAAACCCTACGCCAAGAGATAGCCAACCAAAACTTAACCACTATTCGCGTTGAACCCTACGCGATGATAGCTACCGAAAAGCAAGCCCGCACGCTCGGCGAGGAGATGGGGGCATCGTTGGTGCTCTGGGGTAACTACACCAATCACGATGGCTCGTATATCGTGAGACCCAAACTCGCCCGTATCAATGTCCACGAAAACACCCGTTCCACCCAAGAAGGGCAACTGTTTATTGCCCAAACCGATACCTACTCGTTTACCTTGACCCTAACGCAAGATATACCTAGCAATGTTGCCTACCTGACCTGGTTTACGTTGGGGGTGGATAGACGCATAGCCGGGGAGTATGACGAAGCGTATACCTATCTGACCAACGCAATACAAGCTATCCATCCTGCTGTAGCGGTGCAGACGAACCCCAACGAAGCCTATTTTCAGCGGGGGAATGTTTTGTATGAGCAGGAAAAGTATGCGGCGGCGGTGTTGGACTTTACCGAAGCTATCACACGGGAGTATGCGCCGTTGAGTTGGGCATACAACAACCGTGGGGTTGCCTACTATGACCAACAGGACTACGAGCAGGCGATAGCAGACTATACTCAAGCCATTGAAATAGACCCAGACTTAGCCGCAGCCTACAACAACCGTGGGGTTGCCTACTATGACCAACAGGACTACGAGCAGGCGATAGCAGACTATGATCAAGCCCTTGCCCTAGACCCAGACTTAGCCGCAGCCTACAACAACCGTGGGAATGGTTACTATGACCAACAGGACTACGAGCAGGCGATAGCAGACTTTGATCAAGCCATTGAACGAGACCCAGACTATGCCGAAGCCTACTACAACCGTGGGCTTGCCTACGCTGTCCAACAGGACTACGAGCAGGCGATAGCAGACTATACTCAAGCCATTAAACGAGACCCAGACTTAGCCGAAGCCTACAACAACCGTGGGAATGCCTACTATGCCCAACAGGACTACGAGCAGGCGATAGCAGACTGGACTAAAGCCATTGCCCTAGACCCAGACTTAGCCGCAGCCTACAACAACCGTGGGGCTGCCTACAAAGCCCAACAGGACTACGAGCAGGCGATAGCAGACTATACTCAAGCCCTTGCCCTAGACCCAGACTATGCTCTTGCCTACAACAACCGTGGGAATGGTTACTATGCCCAACAGGACTACGAGCAGGCGATAGCAGACTATACTATAGCCATTGAAATAGACCCAGACTATGCCAATGCCTACATCAACCGTGGGCTTGCCTACGCTGCCCAACAGGACTACGAGCAGGCGATAGCAGACTATACTATAGCCATTGAAATA
>CAYPHM010000224.1:0-2665 GCA_964410555.1 uncultured Chloroflexaceae bacterium
AGGGGATGGGGGCTGCCCGGAAAACCGCTCGTTGACCCTCGCGGCTCATTTGGCGGGGGGGATGGGGGGCAAATGGAACTTTGACTTAATCAAGCTATGGAGCATAGCTCCAACTACGAAAGGAACAGAACTATGGATAAGACCAAACTTTTTCTCTACGACACCACCCTACGCGATGGCACCCAACGCGAAGGTCTCTCGCTCTCAGCGGACGATAAGCTCAAGATAACCGTTGCGTTGGACAACCTGGGTATTCACTACGTCGAGGGCGGATGGCCCGGCTCTAACCCCAAAGATATTGAGTACTTTCAACGGGTGCGCGATCTGAAACTCACCAATACCCGCGTCAGTGCGTTTGGCAGTACGCGCAAGGCAAATACCCGCTGTGAGGACAACGAAAACATCCGCACGTTGGTTGAGGCACAGACCCCAGCGGTGACGCTGTTTGGCAAAAGCTCGGTGCTGCATGTCGAGAAGGTGCTAGAAACAACCCGTGAAGAAAACCTCAAGATGATCCTTGAAAGTGTGGAGTATTTCCACAAACTGGATAGAGAGGTCTTGTATGATGCCGAGCATTACTTTGACGGCTATCTGCTAGACCCTGACTATGCCCTAGCCACGCTTGAAGCGGCGGCACGGGGTGGGGCAACCTGTCTTGTCCTTTGCGACACCAACGGCGGCGCACTGCCGTCACAGGTAACGAAGGCGATACAGGCGGTACAAGCCCACTTTGCCAAACTCAACGATGTACCCTTACCACAGCTAGGTATTCATACGCACAATGACGGGGCACTGGCTATAGCCAACGCCCTCGCTGCTGTTGAGGCAGGGTGTATCCACGTACAAGGGACAATCAATGGCTACGGCGAGCGGTGCGGCAATATGGACCTCATCCCCGCCATAGCCAACTTGCAACTGAAACTGGGCTATGACTGTGTAACCCCCGATCAACTGCGCCAGTTGAGCGAAGTATCCCACTATGTCTCGGCTATCGCTAACCTCAACCCAGATCACCATGCGCCGTTTGTTGGGCGCAGTGCGTTTGCCCACAAGGGGGGGATACACGTTGCCGCCATTGCCAAAGTTGCCGAGAGCTACCAACACATAACCCCCACGCTCGTTGGTAATGAGTTGCGCGTGGTCGTGAGCGAACTTTCGGGGCGCGGCAATATCCGTCTGCGAGCCGAGCAGATGGGGCTAAAGCTCAATGGTAATGAGCAGGCAGTCGTCAAGCGCATCAAAGAGTTGGAAAACAAGGGGTTTCAGTTTGAAGCAGCCGATGGCAGCTTTGAGATGCTGATACGCCGCAGTGCCCCCGATTATACCCCACCTTTTGAGCTACTGGACTTCACGGTGATAGTCGAGAAGCGCGGTAATAATACGATCTACACCCAGGCAACGGCTAGGGTGCAGGTGGGCGGCGAGGTGGTATTGACTGCTTCAGACGGCGAGGGTCCTGTCAATGCGCTAGACTGCGCCATACGCAAAGCCCTCGTGCCACACTACCCCCAACTGGCAGATGTCAAACTGGTAGACTACAAGGTGCGTATCATAGATGAGCATCGTGGGACAGCCGCCGTGCCACGGGTGATGATCGAGTCGGCGTGTGGCGATGAGCGTTGGATAACCGTTGGGGCTTCGCAAAACATCATCGAGGCAAGTTGGCAAGCGTTGTGGGACAGCCTAGAGTTGCCATTGATACGCGAGCGCGAGCAACAGGCGCAGGGAGCATAGCTTGGTGTTACCCGCCCACGGGATGTTTCTGTTGTAGAGCCGTTGCATGCTACGTCTCCCCGGTAACACCCCTTCTCCCGTGTAGTGGGGGAAGGGTTAGATACAGGAGGGGCTGCCCGAAGCGACCCTCTCCCCCTTGCCCCCGCTCCCATTCCAGGGCGAGGGGGAGCCGATTACATCCGCTCGTTGACACTCGCGGCTCAATATCAGGCGGAGGATTACATCCGCTCGTTGACACTCGCGGCTCAATATCAGGCGGATTACATCCGCTCGTTGACACTCGCGGCTCAATATCAGGCGGAGGGAACACCTGCCCGGTTCCCCTTCTCCCCTCGGTGGGGGAAGGGGCAAGGGGATGGGGGGAAATGCTCGGTCTCTGCGCCTCTGCGTTGCTATCGGGAAACTCCTGCCCGACTCTCCGTGTCTCTGTGGTACATTGCGGGAAACCCCGGCTCCGTGGTGTACCCCTGCCCGAAATGGGGGGATACCCTACGGCTCCGCCCCCAACTCGCGCAAGTGCCGTTCTGCCTCTTGCCGCCAGTACGCATCATTGCTCAACTCCAAATAGCGACGAAAGTTAGCGATGGCTTCTTCACGTTTGCCCATTGCTTTGTAGACAAACCCACGGCTGTAGTAGGCATCGGCATAGTCTGGGTCTATTTCAATGGCTTGAGTATAGTCTGCTATCGCCTGCTCGTAGTCCTGTTGGGCTTTGTAGGCACGCCCACGGTTGTTGTAGGCTTTGGCATAGTCTGGGTCTATTTCAATGGCTATAGTATAGTCTGCTATCGCCTGCTCGTAGTCCTGTTGGGCATAGTAACCATTCCCACGGTTGTTGTAGGCAAGAGCATAGTCTGGGTCTAGGGCAAGGGCTTGAGTATAGTCTGCTATCGCCTGCTCGTAGTCCTGTTGGGCAGCGTAGGCAAGCCCA
>CAYPHM010000225.1:0-2629 GCA_964410555.1 uncultured Chloroflexaceae bacterium
TGGGGGGGGTGCGCGGTGGGACGCGGGGCGGGGGATGGGGGCGTTAGGGTTCGAGATACCCTACACCTGGAAATCTTCCGTTTCCCCCTCATCTATCACGGGCAACAACTCGCGGAACGTGCGAAACGTCTGTGTTGAACGGATTTTTTCTGCTTCCGAATAGTCTGTTTCTGGGTCATAGAAGATAATCTGGCTACCGGCATGCTCAAAACGGAAGGGGACATGGATGAGATCATCGAGGGCTTCTTGCACCGATGCATGGTGTTCAGGTGGCACAAACAGCAACAGAAAGCCCCCACCGCCAGCCCCCGTCAATTTGCCGCCGATAGCCCCCGCCGCCTGCGCCCGTTCATACATCCCATCAACATCAGGATTGGACACCAGCGAGCTAAGACTACGCTTTGCCTGCCATGCCTCGTGCAGCAATTCGCCAAATTCGGTAATATCCTTGCCAGTCGTGAGAATAGTAATACTCTCTTCAACCAAATCTTTCATAATACGCAATTGTCGCTTGCGACTATCTATATCATTTACAAAACTCTCAGCAATGTTAGATGCTGTGCGCTTGATGCCGGTGTAGAAGAGCAAGAAGTGATTGTTGAGTTCTATCAACCGCTCCTGCGACAAGGTGATAGACCGCACAGCGAACTCGCCATTAGGCAGGAAGGTGATGTGGTTGATGCCGCCATAGGCTGCGACCACTTGATCTTGCGAGCCAACCTTCTCCTGGATTACGTTTTGCTCAATGTAGATGCTCTCAGTTGCCAGTTGACGGCGGCTGGCGATCTTGCCCTGGAGGGCATAGAGCGCGTGCAATAGCCCTACAGTGAAGGCAGAGCTACTGCCCATACCGCTACGGGCAGGTAAATCGCCATCGTGGTGTATCTCTACCCCTCGTTCAATGTTCAGGTAGCGCAAACATTCACGCACCGATGGGTGTTGGATTTCGTCTATCGTCTGGCAGTTTTCCATACGTGAGTAGACAAGGCGAAACCGATGCTCAAAGAAGGGGGGGAGATAGCGGCAGGTGAGGTAGCAGTATTTGTCTATGCTGGTAGAGAGCACCGCTCCCCCATGCTTCATGTACCATGCCGGGTAGTCTGTGCCGCCACCAAAAAAGGAAATACGAAAGGGAGTTCTGCTGATAATCATAGGGGGTTATTGTTCCTCTCCAAATAGGGTACGCTCAACGATGTGGCAGAGAATATGCTCAATAGCAAGGTGGGCTTCCTGGATATGGGCTGTCTGGGTGCTTGGCACGGCGACAACCACGTCCGCTAGTTCTGTCAGATGTCCGCCGCTGCCGGTGAGGGCAATCGTCTGCATCCCTTGCTTTTGGGCAGTCTGCACCGCCCGGATGATATTTGGCGAATTGCCGCTGGTGCTGATACCAAGCAACGTGTCGCCTCGCTCGCCAAACGTGTTCACTTGACGGGCGAACGCCTCATCAAAGCCAAAGTCATTGGCAAACGCAGTAAGAAATGAAGTGTCAGTTGTGAGGGCGAGGGCGGGCAGACCGGGGCGTTCAAAATCGTGGGTAAGCCGGCTCACAAACTCTGCTGCCATATGCTGACAATCGGCAGCACTCCCGCCGTTGCCACAAAGCAACAGCTTCTTTCGCGCCCGGAAGGTGGCTACGAGCACGTTTGCCGCAGCGATAATCGAGTCCGTACACCGTTCGGCAACCTGTCTTTTGATGTCTGCACTGGTATGCAAATGTGCTTGCACAAGAGCAGAATACTGCATGGGGTTTCCCTATTCTTGCAAAAGTTCAACAACTAAACCAAAAGATACATTGTACCACAGAGAAGTCCATGCGCTTCGCTCACAAGTTATGGTTGTCGTCCGCTACCCCTTACCCTCGCCCCCATACATCCGCTCGCTAATACTGGCGGCTCGAATAGGGCAAGGGGGAGCGGGTTCAAGTGAGCCACGAAGACGAGATAGCTTCACATCTCCTCGCGGAAGGACAACCCATAACGCTTGCGGGCATTGATCATCGCCCGCCGCAATAGCTCATGCACATGGCTAGGGTCTTTGACGTTTCGCAACTCTACCTCAGCGTTTGAGGCATTGGCACTGCGAATGATAATATCGCCAATGTTGACCATGCGCTCGGTAAGCTGCTGCGTGAAATCAATATCCTGTATGCGGATGAGTTCTATGTCATCAAACGAATTGCTCAACAACCCCGTCTGGATACGCACCCGCTCTGTGGTGATGATATACCGTTCAACCAGCGAGAGAAAGGGTCTCCCCTCCCACAAGATATGCTCCTCCTCATCATCAGCAGTCGCAGCAGGTGCGCCGACTGGCTGTACGGGACGCTCCATTGTATCAAGCATCTCATCCACCGTCACCATCAACGATTCCGTTATCGTCTGGACTAATAGCTCTTGTTGGTCACGGGGTATCGTTGAGAGATTTACCCCACTCTGGGCTATCGCTTGCCAGACCCGCCCAGTAATCAATGCCCTTGTATCCATATGTGACACGGTAATGGTTCCCTTTCTTTTGCTTTAACCAATCAGCAATCCCAATCCCGACTATCTCCAAAGTTATATACGGTCACCCCCCCATCCCCTGCCCTTCCCCCACCGTTACCCCCCCCATCCCCTGCCCTTCCCGC
>CAYPHM010000226.1:0-2449 GCA_964410555.1 uncultured Chloroflexaceae bacterium
GCCTTGAGTGATATGTACGTCAAATTCTTTCGGTGGGCAACAGACCGCCTCAATGGACGAGATGGGGTTGTCTGTTTTGTGAGCAATAATGGGTTTTTGGATGGGATTGCCTTTGATGGATTTCGCAAACATCTAGCAGAGGACTTTACGCACATCTACCACTTGAATTTAGGGGGAAATGCCCGAAGGAGTGGCGGGGGCAATGTGTTTGACATTCGGGTGGGGGTGGGAATTACGCTATTAGTGCAAAAAGCAACCCATACAAAACGCCAAGTGTTCTACCATCATGTCCCAGAAACATGGCACAAAAAAGCCAAACTTGCCTTTTTGCATACAGCCGGTGACGTAGCGGGGATTTCCTGGGAAGAGATAGAACCAGATGCCAAAGGTGCATGGTTGACACAAGGATTGCAAGGAGAGTTTGCTACCTTCTTGCCAATGGGGACTCGAGCAACAAAGGCAGCGCAAAAAAGAAATGTTCCATCAATTTTTAAAACTTACTCAAGAGGAGTTGCTACCAGTCGTGATGCATGGGCATACAATTTTAGACAAAAGGACCTCACGGCGAATATCCAAAGATTAGTCAGTACCTATAATGGCGAGGTAGATCGATGGAAACGCGAACATCAGGAAACTACACGGGTAGATGATTTCGTCAAATATAATAACCAAGAAATTAAATGGAGTCGGGACCTGAAACTGGATATGCAACGGGGGCATTATGCAACCTTTACGGATGATAAAATCCGAATATCCTTGTATCGTCCTTTCTGTAAGCAATACCTCTTTTTTGATCGGGTACTCAATGAAGAGGTCTATGTCTTTCCTTCCATCTTCCCCACACCTGCCAGTGAAACAGAAAATGTGGTCATTTGTGTGAGTAGTATTGGGCATCGTGCGCCTTTTACTGTATTAGTAACAGATGTTATTCCTAATCTCACTATCAATGCTATGGATGGTTCGCAATGTTTCCCCTTCTACACCTATGACGAAGACGGCAGCAACCGCCGCGAGAATATCACCGATTGGGCGTTGGCGCAGTTCGTCTCGCGCTACGGGGATGGGGTGTCCAAGTGGGACATCTTCTGGTACAGTTACGCGCTGTTGCACCACCCCACCTACCGCGAACGCTACGCCGAGAACCTGCGAATGGAACTCCCCCGCATCCCCATGCTCGGTGATAGTGAGACCTTCCATATGCTGGCATCACTTGGCAAACAACTCGGCGATTTGCACCTGCACTATGAGCAAGTAGCCGAGTACCCGCTAGAATGGCAGGAAACCCCCAACATCCCCTGGGATTGGCACGTCGAGCGGATGCGGCTCACAGATGACCAGCGATCTGTTGTCGTCAACGATTCGCTTACCCTCGCCGGTGTCCCCGAAGCATGCTTTGCCTATCGCCTCGGCAACCGCTCGGCATTAGAGTGGGTGATTGACCAGTACCGCGTCAAAACCGACTCGCGCAGCGGCATCACCAGTGACCCCAACCGCCAAGACGACCAGGAATATATCGCCCGCTTGGTGGGGCGCGTGGTGCAGGTAAGCGTGCAGACGGTGGCATTGGTGGAGCAGGTGGGGGCGGTGCCGCTTGGGGGAGACAACAAAAGATAAGATCGAGACGGCTATGCTATAATACCCCCAACGAACCAACACACCACCGGGACGAGAGGACAACCCAAAGATATGCCCATACAAAAGAACCATCGCGCCATTACCGCCTACTACGACACCCTAGCTAACTATGAACAGCAGGGGGTATCCCACGAACTGGCAGTGCGACAAGCCTTTGCTACCCTGCTTGAAGCGACTGCTTCCACCGTAGGTTGGTTCCTCGTGATGGAGTACACGCTCCCCAATCGCAAGCGCATAGATGGGGTACTGCGGGATGAGTTCCGTATCCCCCGTGGCTATTGGGAAGCGAAAGATACCCAAGACGACCTAGAAGTCGAGATTGCCAAGAAGATCGCCGTAGGCTACCCCTTGTCCAACACCATCTTTGAAGACACTCGCCAGGGGATACTCTACCAAAATGGGCAACGGGTCATGGTCGCCGACATCACCCAACCCCAACACCTCGCCGATTTGCTCAATGCGTTTTTTAGCTACACCGAGCCGCAAATCGAGGAGTTTCATACTGCCGTTGCTACCTTCCAGGAACGCATACCAGAATTGGCAGCAGGGCTTATCCAACGCATTGCCGAGGAATACCACAAAAACCCGTCTTTTGTCGCAGCATTTGACGGCTTCACTACGTTGTGCCAGGATGTCATCAATCCCAACATCAGCATGGATGCCATCAAAGAGATGCTGGTACAACACCTGCTCACCGAGCGGCTCTTCCGTACCATCTTTGACAACCCCGACTTCACCAGCCGGAATGTGATAGCTGTCGAAATAGAAAAAGTCATCTACACCCTCACCAGTCGCTCGTTTAGTCGCAGTGATT
>CAYPHM010000227.1:0-2142 GCA_964410555.1 uncultured Chloroflexaceae bacterium
CCCTGTGGGGAGGGTTGTCTGAGAAGCCCAATCCTTTAGGATTGGGAGTTGTCACCCTTCCTATGTACGCTTGGTCACTCCCTATGATTGATACTGATGAAGAATTGCGATTGGTTGAGCAGTGCCAAGCTGGTAACAGTGACTCCTTTAATCAGCTGGTCCTGATGCATCAGCAGCGAATTTACACCATGTGTTTTCGCATGCTCGGTGACTCTGACGCAGGGGCTGATGCAACACAAGATACCTTCATCTCAGCGTTTCGCAAAATCCACACGTTTCGCGGAGGGTCGTTTCGTGCGTGGATTACCCGCATTGCTACCAACACCTGCTATGATGTTCTCCGCAAGCGCAAACGTCATCCTACGATCTCGCTGGATACGCCTATCGCTGGCAGAGAAGAAGAATCGACGAGCTTAGACCCTCCCGACCCCGGCGAATCACTCGATGATTTCGCTATGCGCCGTGAGCTTGGCGAAACGCTTCAGCACATGCTGGCATGTATCCCAGAAGATCAACGGATTGTCGTTATTCTTAGTGATATACAAGGGATGAGCTACCAGGAAATTAGCGACATCACTGGAGCAACCCTGGGAACAGTGAAATCTCGCTTGAGCCGTGGACGGGGGCGATTGCGTGATCTTTTACAAGAACGGGAACTATTACCGCCTCGTTATCGTTATTCTAAGTGAATGGATGGGTACCGGAAGCAGCATAATGTAAGGGTATGGGTAGTAGCAATGACACAAAAACCGTATATGGGAGATCAAGAACTCCTCTCTGCCTACCTAGATAATCAGCTTGAGGATACAGAACGTCTCTCCCTTGAACAACGATTATCGGTTGAGCCTGCATTGCAGACTGAGCTTGAGGAGTTGCGGGCAGTAGTCCAAATGTGCTGGCAACTTGAGCCAGTGCCGCTCCCCCGCTCGTTTACCCTAGATATTACTACCCTTCAGCGCAAACGTCCCTGGTGGCGTGGGGGCTGGGTCTGGACAGGGGCAGGGGTGTTGGCTACCTTGCTGTTTGCTCTTGTGCTCTCTTCCCTCTTTGGCACAACTAGCAGCAGTATGCCACAACAGGTAGCGCAAGCAACTCGTATCGTCCACGAAGAACAGGCTATGGCTCCAGAAGCTCCATCCTCAACGACCATTGCTTTAGCTCCATCGGTACCACAGGTAGCACAAGCTCCTGCCAACAGGATGGAAGCCAGCGCAAGCGCGTATGGGGCACCGGCTTGGACGCAGACGACCACCCTACCTGCTCCATACTTGACCCCGGTTCCTTCAGTAGAAACCCGATCTTTTATCACCCGCCCATCACAGGTCAATCCTACCACTTCTGCTGCTGATACCGCTGCTATGGTTCCACATGAAGCAGAAGCAAGTAGAGGAACGCATGACGGTATAGCCGAGGAAGAGGCAATGGCAGAATCTTCTGCCAAAGATACCCTTCAGTCAGAGGCAGCCTATTCTGGTGATACAACGCTGGATGAGCTAGACCAGACTGCTGCTGTCGCTCCCAGTGAAACCTCGTCTCCCATAGAGCAAGCACAGGAGCAAGAAGCAAAAAGCCAATGGTTGCTTTTAACCGGACTAACTGTTGTCGTAGTTATGGTATCCATGGTGCTTGCGGTGGTTGCCTTTTTGCGGCGCAGGACGGCACAGTCTCAATAACCCCCTCCCCACAAGTTGCATACATTTCCCCGCTCTCTCTATTGTCAATCAATTCTTGTAGAAGGTTCTAGCATGAAACCATTTATTCTGCTGTTATTTGCCATCTTGAGTGAAGTATGTGCAACGGCAGCCCTTCGTGCATCCGATGGGTTTACTCGTATTACGCCAATTATCGTGGTCTTTGTGGGGTATGCTATTTCGTTCTATTTGCTGTCGCTGACCCTGCGGGTGTTGCCATTGGGTATGGTGTATGCTATTTGGTCAGGGTTGGGGACCGTAGGGACGGCGGCTATTGGCGTGTGGCTCTGGCAAGAACGGGTTGGGCTACCCCAGGTTATCGGCATTACGCTCATTGTAGCGGGGGTAGTCGTTTTGCAACTCTTCTCCAAAACATATCCATAGGTTTTTACCCTCTCCCCCTGCCCCCTCTCCCATAAAGGGCGACAACCCTCTCCCCCTGCCCCCTCTC
>CAYPHM010000228.1:0-2097 GCA_964410555.1 uncultured Chloroflexaceae bacterium
GGACGCGGGGCTAGGGGATGGGGGGATGCGCGGTGGGACGCAGGGCTAGGGGATGGGGGGGATGCACGGTGGGACGCGGGGCTAGGGGATGGGGGGATGCGCGGTGGGACGCAGGGCTAGGGGATGAGGATGCACGGCGAGCCGTTGCATGCAACATCTCTACAACCTAACCTACCCATCCCCAACCTCTGCTCTCCCCCCAAAGCCTATTTCCCATCCTCTAGGCATCTGCTAGGCATCTGCAAGGGGAACTTTTCCCATACCCAACACGTCAATGGAGCAGATAACCTAATTTCAGATACCCTGCTCAAAAGACAAGCAGAAACCCTGGAGGACGATATGTACCCAAGTGTTCACATATCCCGGCTTGTACGGCTTGCAGTGGGAATGCTCGTACTGCTTGCAGCCTGTGGTATGGTCAAACAACCAGCCCAGGCTCCCGCACCAACCCCTCAATCACAATCACAATCAGCAACCATCTCAACCGATGACCGAACAACCAACGGCGAATCCTCTGTTGATACTGATTTATCTGCTGATGAAGCCACCGAGAGCGAGGCAGGAACAGATAACCCCAATCCACTCCCTGCTGCAACGCCTATTGCCCGCGAAGAAACTGCCGCCTATGTCCCATCTGATGGTGTGGGAGGAGAGGTAAAGGACAATACGGGAGGCTCTGCTGAAATGGAAGCCGAAACCCTAGCAGATACCACAGATTCTGATGAAGAAGCCCCCACCGAATACCCATCGGTTGCCAGTGCACCGGTGCGTCCGCGACCCCAGGGAGTGCCTGCCCCACTCAAGGCTGGTGAGCGAGACGACAACGCCCAATTTGATGACTACCTCAACTACCTTGCCAACTATCAGGGTGAGCCAGCACTGGTAGTAGACGTAAGCGAACGGTACATCATCACCATACTGGACAAAAACCAACACCCTGTGCTTGATGCTACAGTACGGATATTTGCTGATGACACCGAAGTGTTTGTTGGACGCACCTATGCTGGAGGGGAGACGCTTTTTCTACCGCATGTCCGCGGAGTCTCCGCCAATGCAACAGCATTTCGTATTGAAGCAGAAAAAGCTGGTACTCGTGTTGTTGATTCTTTTGAACGGGGGGAACGTACACGAGTAGAATTGGTGCTTGATGAAGAGATTCTTCTGGATACCTTACCCTTAGATGTACTGTTTCTCCTAGACACTACCGGCAGTATGGGGGATGAACTGACTCGTATCCAAGAGACGATAGACAGCATAGCGCAACGTATAGACAGCTTTACTCCCCGTCCAAGGGTGCGATTTGGGTTAGTTGCCTATCGAGACCGTGGCGATGCTTATATTACCCAAAGCAGCGATTTTACGGCTGATGTGGTCGCCTTTCGCAAGGAACTCAATACCCTACGTGCTGATGGTGGGGGAGATACCCCCGAATCGCTCAATGCCGGGCTACACGAGGCAATCCAGGGGATGCAGTGGACAGACAATGCAGTGCGTATCGTCTTTCTCGTTGCGGACGCAGGTCCCCATCTGGACTATGAGGAAGATACCGACTACATCCAAGAAGCACAGATGGCAGTTACGAAGGGGATCAAAATTTACCCGATAGCTGCAAGCAATACGGAAGCCTATGCGGAGTACGTCTTTCGCCAACTAGCGCAGCAAACGTTAGCACACTTTATCTTTTTGACCTACCAACCAGGGGAGAGCGGCGGCGCACCGGGTGAGACAACAACGCTTCAGTCTGGCGATGAACCCTATACTATTGCCCGGCTCGACGATCTTATCGTCCATGTCATTCAACAAGAACTTGCAGCAGCACAAGGTACCAATTGATCTCCCCCTAATTTGCGCTATTCTGGTTTAGGGGAAGACTGTAGCCCCAGAGACGTTCGCTTTGGACTATAAGCCCTTCCCTCTCTGGAGCCTTTGTAGCTGTATATCCCTAAAGCCGCTTATTATCTTTGACCTACCCTTGTAAGGGGGTAGCAAGGGAGCTTGCCCAGTGTACGTTCCCCTGCCCCCGCCCTCTGGGAGCGGGGGCAGGGGGAGAGGGTTGTTGCCCCCCATCCCCTAGCCCCTTCCCCCACCGAGGGGAGA
>CAYPHM010000229.1:0-2074 GCA_964410555.1 uncultured Chloroflexaceae bacterium
GCATCAATGCCCTGCGTATTGCGCTAGAAGAGGAGCTAGAATTGCTAGAAGAGCAGCCCATAGAAGAACAGGTACACCTTATGCGCTTACAATACAAACAACAGAAAATCACGACAGTGAGTTATGAAGAAGGGGAGTTTCACATTGCTGCTTATGACCATATCGAGGTGCGCTAACAATGGAAGCAAAGAATATCATGCTGGTTGAGGGAATTGATGATTACCATGTGTTTTACCATCTCCTAGCGCACTATGGCATAACGGTAAGGGGGGAAAAAGAGAAATTCGCCTTCCCTGATGATCATATCCTCATCATCCCTAGTGGGGGAATAGACAACCTGTTGGGACCAAAGTACATTTCTTCAACGTTGAAGCGTATTGGGCTAGAACAGCTTGGCATTGTCATAGACGCGGACACCGACCTGATGGGACGATGGCAGTCGCTCTCTCACCGGCTGACAATGGCAGGGTATACGGATATTCCCCCGCGCCCCGCTGCTGACGGCACCATCATCACCCAACAGCACAAGCCCCCGGTTGGGGTTTGGCTGATGCCCAACAACCAACTCACCGGTATGTTGGAAGATTTCGTTGGGTTGTTGGTGCCGGGCGGCGAGCACAATGTGCTGTGGAAGCATGCCCACACCTGCCTTGACCAGTTGCCTGCCCAACACGACCTGCCTGCCAATGAGGAGCGGTTTGCTGCGACCCACTATGCCAAAGCCCACATCCATACCTGGCTCGCGTGGCAGAAGGAGCCGGGGAGACCGCTCGGTGTGGCAATCAAAGCCCGCTACTTGGATACCCAAGCAACCGGGGCATCATCCTTTGTGGCGTGGCTGCAACGGTTGTTTGATGTGTCGGTAGAAACGGAAACAGAAAGGAGACCACCCTATGCAAACGCTAACCCAAGACCCAATAGTTGATACCCCCATAGCTCCAACGGGCGAAGAATACCCTTACCTAACGCCGAGTCCCCTCTTGCTGCCCAACGTCACCATCCAGAACTACCGGCTGTTTGATGACCTGACCCTTGAGGACCTCAAGCGTATCAATGTCATTGTGGGGGAAAACAACACCGGGAAGACCTGTTTGTTGGAAGCCCTGTGGCTCTTTGCGCGGCATAATGACCCAACGGTGCTAACCCGTATCCTCACCGGCGACAACGAGTTGTCCTCTCCCTCCCATGCAATTGCCAACACCACGGCACTTGCCTCGCTGTTTCACGGAATGTCGCCGTTGGAGCTAGGCAACGAACCTGCCCCCATCACCATAGCTACCACACGAGCAGACGGCGAGCAAGAGACGGTAGCCGTTGATGTGGGGTGGTATGATCGGCATATTGGCAACAAGGGTAATCTCCCCTTACACCGGTTAGCGACCACCCTAGACTACACCCTTGCACATCACCCGGTGCTGCTGTTGCGGGTGCAGCATAACGGGCAGGCAAGCTACTACAACCTTGACCATTTTACCCACAATGGGTATAGCCCTACTCCCGCTGGTATCCCAAGTGTATTTGTCCACACGCCCGGCGTATCGCCAGCGATGCTTGCCTATCTTTGGAGCACCATTGCTGTTACAGAAGCGGAGGAGACTATCGCCGCGGCACTGCGGTTGATAGAACCGCGGGTCAAGCGGGTAGGGATGAGGGGGCAGCATCCAAGTATGCCTTTTGTTAGCCTAGCTCCCCCTACGGAATCCCCCAACGGGCAACAGGAGTCGGTTGTCCCATTACGCACAATGGGGGCAGGCATCAACCGGATGTTTGGGATAGCCCTAGCCCTAGTCAACGCCAAAGATGGGTTGTTACTGGTAGACGAAATAGACACCGGCTTTCACTACATCGTCCTGGTTGAACTTTGGCGCATCATCCTGCGCCATGCTCGCCAACACAACATCCAGGTCTTTGCAACCACACATAGTTGGGACTGTCTCAATGCCGTGCGTATTGCGCTACGCAAAGAGCGGGAATCAATGGACGATAGTCCACAAGAGGAATTGTCGCATCTTATACGCTTGGATAGAAAGCAACACAAGATAGTACCCGTGAGTTATGATGAAGAGGAGCTACA
>CAYPHM010000230.1:0-1733 GCA_964410555.1 uncultured Chloroflexaceae bacterium
CTCCCCACGGTGGGGGAAGGGGCAGAGGATGGGGGGAACCAATACTCCCTTCTCCCGCGTAGTGGGGGAAGGGGCAGGGGATGGGGGGAACCAATATTCCCTTCTCCCCTCGGTGGGACGCGGGGCGAGGGGATGGGGGGAGCCGTTCATTCCGGTGGGACGCGGGGCAGGGGG
Organism: uncultured Chloroflexaceae bacterium; assembly: GCA_964410555.1. GTDB lineage: Bacteria > Chloroflexota > Chloroflexia > Chloroflexales > Chloroflexaceae > JAAUSY01. The sequence goes on from CAYPHM010000230.1 coordinate 175, forward strand.
GGCGGGGCAAACCGGGCTTTGACGTTAGCCCTAATGATTAGGATTCTGCTTGCCTATCTCTGGAAGGGGTGCTACTATGCACAGATAAGGAGCAAAGCCCTATGTATCCTCATATTGTATTGCAAGGACCAAACTTTTCTACACTATGCAAAAACTCTTGCTCATAGCCAGGCATGAATTTATCAAACACCTGAAGCGGGTAAGTTTTATCATTGGGACATTGCTACTCCCACTGCTAGGCATTGCTTTTGTGCTCATCATGAGTTTGTTGGAGCACAGTAGTGCGCTTCCCTTTAATACGTCAGGCAGCAACCCATCATTACCCATAGCAAACCCATTGACAGGGGGTGGCGATAGTGAGCCAGAAGAGCCGACTAAAATTGGCTATATTGACCATGCCGATATTCTAGTCATTGTCACACCTACGGTAGCGATGTCTCGTACCCTGATGGAGTCTACCTACGGGTTTTCTGATACGCTCTTTCTTGCCTACCCGGATGAATCAACCGCAAAACAGGCAGTACAGGATGAAGAAATTACTGCCTACTATGTGCTAGATGCCGATTATATGGAAACCGGGGCGGTCACTCGCTATGCCAATACGGTGAAGTTTTCGGCGCAAGATAGATGGAGGTTTCAGACCTTTCTCCGGGCAAATCTGCTGCGTCATGCGGATAAACGTATCATCACACGGCTTGGTGATTTGCTAAACTTCGAGGTTATTCGTCTTAAAGAAAATGGGGAACCACGCGAGGGTCGGTTTGCCAACGTTGACATCGATTCAGATGATTCGGCGATGCTCTTGTTGCCGCTTGCCTTTGCCATGTTGCTCTATATATCTATTTTTACCTCGGCGGGGCTGCTGCAAAATAGTGTGATTGAGGAAAAGGAAAATCGTGTCTTGGAGATTGTGCTAACATCCATACAACCCTGGCAAATGCTTGGCGGCAAACTGTTGGGGCTAGGGGTGCTAGGGCTATTCCAATTGCTTATCTGGGCAGGTTCCTATGGCGTACTTATCTACTATGATATGTTTCGTGAGGCTATGCTGGCAAATGTTACCCTGCCGCTGTATGTCTGGGTGCTTCTCCTTCCCTACTACCTGTTTGGCTACCTGATTTATGGTGGACTGATGTCTGGCATTGGGGCAACGATGACCTCAACCCGTGAGGGGTCATCACTAACATCTATGTTGTTTATCCCAATTATGCTGCCCTTTTTGCTGATGTTTGTCATCATAGATCAGCCTGACGGCTGGCTGGCGGTGCTCTTGAGCATCTTTCCCTATACTGCGTCTATCACCATGATTATTCGTTTGACATTGGTAGATGTGGTTTGGTGGCAGATAGCGTTGAGTTTGCTCTTTTTAGTTGGGGCAGTTATCCTTTCCGTCAAGGTGAGTGCCAAACTGTTTCACACAACGATGCTGCTCAAGGGGAAAAAGCTCACTGTGCGCGAGGTGTGGCAAGCGTTACGGATGAGTACCGGGTGAGAGCGGGGATTTTCAGGGTAACGATAGAACCGTCTGTGGGGGCAGGGGGAGCGGGGGCGGGGGGGAG
>CAYPHM010000231.1:0-1669 GCA_964410555.1 uncultured Chloroflexaceae bacterium
GTAACAAGGTAGCCGTACCGGAAGGTGCGGCTGGATCACCTCCTTTCTAGGGATATTTTGTGTGATCTACATCAAGTGTATATTTTTGTTGTTTGGTGATACCAGAGCCAGGGCTAACCCCCTGGCTCTGGGTGTTTTTGGGATGTTTCGCTATGCCCCCATTCTTTACTATCACAGCCAATGCCCCCCACACCCGCGCCCGTGCTGGAACGCTCCACACGGACCACGGCACTGTCCACACGCCCATCTTTATGCCAGTTGGCACTCGCGCTACCGTCAAGTCCCTCAGTCCCGATGAACTCCACGCTCACCATGCCCAGATTATTCTTGGCAACACCTATCACCTCTACATACAACCTGGACACGACCTCATCGCCCGTATGGGCAGGCTGCACAACTTCATGGCATGGGATGGTCCTATCCTGACCGACAGTGGGGGGTTTCAGGTCTTTTCGCTGCTCTATGGCAGCGTTGCTGATGAAGTCAAAGGTCGCCGCCCATCGCCCGCTCCCGATATGCCCTCAATGGTCAAAGTGACTGATGATGGGGTACAGTTTCGCTCCTACCTGGATGGCTCCAATCACTACTTCACCCCGGAGCGCAGCATTGCCATACAGCATGCGCTAGGGGCAGATATTATCCTCTGCTTTGATGAACTGCCCCCATTTCGCGCTGGCTATGACTACACTGCCCAGAGTTTGCAACGTACCCACCAATGGGAGCAGCGATGTCTCACCTATCATCAAGAGCAGCAGGCGACAGCCTCGCCGGGTGTGTTGTCATACTATCGGCAGTTCCTCTTTGGCATTGTGCATGGCGGCGTGTTCTCCAACCTACGCCAGGAGAGCGCGGAGTATATTCGCAGTTTGCCCTTTGATGGGCTATGTATTGGTGGCTCGCTTGGCAAAGACAAGCCCCAGATGTATGATGTGGTGGATATGACTGTCCCCTACCTACCAGACCATCTGCCCCGTCACCTGCTTGGTGTGGGTGATGTGGATGATCTACTGGAGGGGGTAGCACGCGGTATTGATATGTTTGACTGTGTGAGTCCTACGCGACTAGGACGGCATGGGGCGGCGATTGTGCGAAACCGTGACAACCGCTGGCGGCTAAATGTCAAAAATGCGGCATTGCGTGAAGACCCAGGTCCATTACAAGAGGGGTGTAATTGCTACACCTGTCGCACCTTTTCTCGTGCCTATATCCACTATCTCTATCGGGCAAAAGAGTTGCTTGGTATTCGCCTCGTCAGTCTGCACAATGTAGCATTCTTGCTAAACCTGATGGATGAGGTACGTGCCAGCATTGCCGAGGGGCGGTTTCCAGCATTGTATCGTGAGTGGTTGGGGAAGGATGTGCCAACGTGGTAAATCTGTGGTGTGGCAAATATTTTCCCATCCTTTGCCCTCTTTGAGCATCCCCCCGCGTCCTACGAACCGCGAGGGTCAACGAGCGGAGGCTACACAGAGTCGGGCAAGATTCCCGACAGAAACGCAGAGACCGGGCAGCCCCCAACCCCTAGCCCCTTCCCCCACTGAGGGGAGAAGGGGAACCGCGGCAGGTGTTCCCCCTTGCCCTGGGATGGGAGAGGGAGCAGGGGGTATTGTTGCCCCCCCCATCCCCTAGCCCCTTCCCCCACTGAGGGGAGAAGGGGAACCGCGGCAGG
>CAYPHM010000232.1:0-1663 GCA_964410555.1 uncultured Chloroflexaceae bacterium
ACACCTGCCCGGTTCCCCTTCTCCCCGCGGTGGGGGAAGGGCTAGGGATGGGGGGATGCGTGGTGGGACGCGGGGCAGGGGATGGGGGGGGAAACAGGACTTTGCCTTGCCCATCCATCCTAGCACAACGTAAATTTGTGCGGAATCTTGTATAATACCCACAAGGATGCTTACGGATACTTAAAGGATACTAAAGATAATCCAAAACCTAGCAGGTAAGGAGAGCTTGCATTATGGATATTGGTCTAACTATTGTCGTCTTTCTCGTTGGTGGTATTGTCGGGGCAGGGATCGGGGGGTTAGGGGTCTATGTATTCTGGAGCAATCGGCAACAGTCCGAACACCTCCGTCTAACCGAACGGGCAACCCAAGCTGAAGCTAATCTGGAAGCAGAACGCCGTGCCAACACTGAGAAGATAGCAGCATTGCAAGAAGCCGAGACCCGACTGCGCGATGTGTTTGGTAATCTCAGCAATCAAGCCCTACAACAGAACACCAAGCACTTTCTTACCCTCGTCAAGCAGCAACTTGACCAACAACAACAGGCTGCCAGTGGCGGTCTCACCCAACACAAGCAGGAGATTAACGCCCTGCTGGAACCTCTCAAGACATCCCTGACACAGCAGCAACAAGCCATTACCGCCATTGAGCAGAGCCGACAACAGGCGTATGGCAGCATAGAAGAGCAACTCAAGGGGATGGCAGAGGACCAGCGGCGTTTGCAGGCAGAAACGGCAAATCTTGTCACAGCCCTGCGGCAGCCGCATGTGCGCGGGAGATGGGGGGAAATCCAGCTTCAGCGGGTGGTAGAACTGGCAGGGATGCAGGAGTATTGCGACTTTACGCAGCAGCCGGGGAGCACCAGTGTGGATGGCAACCAACAACGCCCCGATATGCTGGTACACCTCCCCAACAAACGACATATTGTCGTGGATGCGAAAGTGCCATTTTCTGCCTACCTGGAAGCCCTCGAAGCCAGCGATGCTGCCACACGTAAGGAAAAACTCAAGTCCCACGCCAAGCAGATACGCACCCACATAGACCAGATGAACAAACGGAGCTACCATCAGGCGGTAGATGGCTCACACGATTTTACCGTCTTGTTTATCCCTGGCGAGGTATTCTATAGTGCGGCGTTGGAGCATGACCACGAACTGCTAGAATATGGCTTTGGTAAGCGTATCATTATTACAACCCCCACCACGCTGATTGCGCTGCTCAAGGCGGTAGCTCTTGGCTGGCACGAAACGCGCCTCACTGCTAATGCAGAGCTTATCAAGCAGTATGGCGAGGAAATCTACAAACGGCTCAATACGGTAGTATCGCATATGGTCAATCTTGGCAAAACGCTTGACAAGAGCGTTGAGCATTACAATAGCGTTATTGGCAGTATGGAGCGCAACCTGCTTACCAGTGCTCGCCGCATGCACGATTTGCAGATAGGTGACGATGACCTAGCCGATTTGGAACCGGTAGAGAAAACCTCGCGTCAATTTAGCAAGCCAGAACTTTTGCCGCAGCCTGATGCAAGCAGTGGTGATGGTACAGGTGACAAATAGCCAGGATGTATACCCACAACTGGGACCAGTTGAATTGAAAGGACGGAATACCCTATGCAAACGCTAACCCAAGACCCAATAGTTGATACCCCCATAGCTCCAAC
>CAYPHM010000233.1:0-1605 GCA_964410555.1 uncultured Chloroflexaceae bacterium
CCATCACTGGTATCGTGAGACTATCCTACCACAAGTGGGTAATGCAATTGCCCTGCCCCCCTCCCCTTGGAGCTTGGAGAAAAAAGGGAACGGGCAGGTGTCTGCCCCCTCGCTCTATTCGAGCCGCGAGGGAGCGGATTTCCTATCGCACCCATCTGTTGAAAACCCATGAATCTATGGTATGCTTGAAGAAAGCTCACAGTAAGCATCATTACGACAAACGGTGGTACAATTAGGAAAGGGAAGTATGGGCAAGGTCTTTGTTATTGAACTAACGATTATTGTAGAACGTACCCTCTATACCCCTCATCTGCCAGCACATCTTGCCTACCTCCAGCAATTGAAGCAGCGCGGTGTGCTGCTCCTTTCTGGTCCCTTTGCAGATCGTCAGGGTGGTATGGTCATCATACAGGCGGAGACAAGCGCAGCAGCAGAAGCCATAGCACAGGCAGACCCGCTGGTCTCCAGTGGGGTTGATAGCTATACCTTACGTGAGTGGGTGATTACCGACGGTCTTCCAGCATCTATCGAGATGGTTCAACAGGGAAATGGACAACAACCCAACAACGGTGAAAAAACGCATTGAACTTTCGTTTGCCAGTGCCGAGCAACTGAACCAATTAGTCCGGTATCATGGAATGAGTGAAGATGTTATCATTGAGAGTGCGCTCAAAGTGCTGTTTAACCTTATCCATGATATGGACATGGAAACCGAACGGCGGGGGTGGTTCATTCTTTCTGAGAGCTTGCTTCCTGCTGGCTGGCAAGCAGCAGCGGAAAAAGAACTTCCCCGGCTGGTCGGGCGGCGTTCTATGGCGTATGAAGAGTTCCTAGAATGGGCAGATGAGGATACCTTAACAGAATGGGTAGACGGCGAGGTCATCATTGCCACGCCTTCAAGCGACAGAGATTTGGTTATCCGGGAGTTTCTTCACAATGTGTTGCGTATTTTTGTCGGTGTCAACAAAAGAGGGGTTGTACGGGCAAATCGCTTTCAGATGAAGCTAGAACGTTCTGGACGCGAGCCAGACCTACTCTTTGTGGCGACAGAACACTTGGATCGGGTGAAGACGGCGTACCTTGATGGTCCTGCCGATATGGTGGTAGAAATATCGGCTCCTGACCATATAGGGCGAGACCGTGGCGAAAAATTCTATGAGTATGAACAGGCTGGTATTCCTGAGTATTGGTTGGTAGATCCGGTGCGCGAGTGGGCAGAGTTCTACCTGCTCAATGAAAAAGGGCATTACATGCCAGTGATGTATGGGGATGAAGGGGTATTTCATTCGCGGGCAATTAAAGAGTTTTGGCTACGGCTAGAGTGGTTTTGGCAACCCCCGCCTATTTTGCATGCCCTACGGGACCTGGGCATTATCAGCCCGGAGTCGCCCTAGTGATGAGTGGTGTAGCATCCCCGCTCCTATACCAGGGAGAGGGGGCGGGGAGAGGGGGACTCTTCGGTCAACCCCCATCCCCTAGCCCCTTCCCCCACCGCGGGGAGAAGGGGAACCACGGCAGGGGTGTTCCCCCTCGCCTTGTATGGGATTCATCTGTAGAGACGTAGCATGCTACGTCTCTACAAGCGGAGCGGGGGCAGGGAGCGGG